>JAJQCV010000008.1 GCA_021202525.1 Akkermansiaceae bacterium
CATTCCGTCCCCCCCTCCCGCGGCGCCCGACATCAATGAGAGCAAGGACCTCATGGACCCCGTTCCACAATTCTCCGCGTCCAGCAAGGACACGACAGCCATCGTCCAGGAAAGCGGAGCGGAATATGGAACGCCGGCTCCCGCGGAAGAAAAACCTTCTGCCTCCTCCGTATTGGCCTCTCCGGAACCGGAAGTTTCCGCAACTGCGGCGGAGGAAGAACTCCTTCCCTCCATTCCCGACGAAGAGCCGCCATTCCCGGAAATGAAAGAGGCGCCTGCCTCCGCACCTCAGCCGGAGCAGAAACAGCCAGAAGAAACGCCGCGGATTACGTCCGCTCTTTCAGACGCTCCCGTAGCGCCCCCGGATACCACGGAACCGACCTTCATGGACCCGGAAGAAGGGCTCCCGCCGGAAAAGCGCACCAGCAGTTTCTTCGATAACCTCTTCGGCATGGAAAGCGCCCCTGCCCGTCCTGTTTCCGCAAACCAGCAAGAAAAGCGGGAAGACCAGACGCGCCCTGCTGCCAAAACCGTTACGGAAGCGGACTGGAAGGCCGCGCTGGAACAAGCGGCCATCAACTTCCCCCTTCAGGCGGATTTCCTGGCCGGAAGCGTCTTCTCCGGTCAAGACGGGGCATTCGTCACGGTGGCTTTCCACCCCTCTGACCGCCACGGCATGGACAGCCTCGCATCCGGACCTCTCCGGGCCGCTCTGGAAGCCGATCTATCCCGCCGTTCAGGTGCTCCAGTGGCCCTCACCGTCCGAGCAGACGCTTCCGTTCCCGAACCTGTCCAGGAACAACTGGAACCGCTGCCCGCTCCTCCCCCGCCGTCAAACCCGGCGCCCGCTCCCAAGTCCCAGGAACCGCAAAGAAAACCTGCTGCTCCCGTCCAGGAGGCGTCCCCTCAGGAGAACAACGCAGAAGATTCCTATTATACAGACCCCCTGATTGACGCCGCCATGGAAATATTCCGTGCCCGCATTATTTCTCAATAAACAAGAACACCCATATTCACATTATACAGCCATGAATATTATGAAGATGATGAAGCAGGTCCAGCAAATGCAGTCCGGACTTGCCGCCGCCCAGGAAAAACTGGCCTCCCAGACTGTTACCGCAGAAGGTGCGGGCGGCAAGGTCAAAGTCACTGCTACCTGTGACGGCAACATTACGGAACTGTCCATTGATCCCTCCATCATTGACCCCTCAGATGCGGAATTCCTTCAGGAGCTTGTGTTGAAAACCATTAATGACGCCATCGTCAAAGGCAAGGAAACCGCCGCGGCAGAAATGAAGAAACTGACCGGAGGGCTGGACCTGCCTCCCGGCATGGGCATTTAACCCATCATCACGGTGCACCGACCCAGAAGACGCAAACACCTGGCGGAACCACCCGCGCTATCCGGAGTCAACCAGCTCGGGAAAGCTCTGGGCTGCGTCTCCCTGTGCCTGTGGGTCATCATCGCCACCATCTTCTGGTCCGGATCGGACACGATGGCATTCATGACCTCCCTGCCCCTCTGGGTGTGCTGCCTCATGTTCGCCTTCCCGGCGCTCATTGCATGGCTGGTCTTCGGTTCGCGTATCGGCCTTCTGGGCGTTATTGTCTGGGTTGCCTACGGCATCATGACCACGGACTTTCTCCAGCCGATCTCCAGAACCGGCATGGAGTATTACAAAATGCCCCCATCTCCCGACAACCGCCATATAAGAATACTCACCCTGTATGGCGCATGCGGAGAAAACCCTCCCATTGAACAGATATCCAAGCTCCGGGCGGATGTCATCTTTCTCCAGGGCTGCAGCAACCACAACCGCACGCTCAAATTCGCCTACAGCATCTTCGGGCGCACCGCCCATATCAAGCAGATAGGAAGTTGTGCCATCATCGTCCGCCACGGGCAAATGGGGCCGGTACACAGCATCACGGACACGGCTGGGCTCATCGTGGACTGGATTCCGGAAAGCTCATCTCTGGCGATACGGCTGATCAATCTCAGCCTGGATCCCTTTGAACACCGTTTCGACCTGTACTCCCCCGCCTGTTGGAAGTACTTCCATACCCTCCGGTTTGTCCACCGCAAACAAATCCAGTACTTGTTCGACACTCTCCGGGAAGTGGGAATCCAGGGAGGGGAACTGCCCATCATTCTGGCGGGAAACTTCAATGCGGCGCCTCAATCCCCCATCTTTGTAAAATTCAACAAGGATTTTCAGGACTGCTTCAAACTCAAGGGGGCCGGATACGGCGCCACACAGCCCGTAGATTTTCCCCTGCTCCGGCTGGACCGCGTTTTCTGCACGCATCCCCTCCGCCCGGAACGGGCCTGCACCGTCCTTGTTCCAGACACGTTCAGGCGTTCCATTCTGGCGGATATATCCATGCCTTAATCTCCGCTCCCTGCTCCGGAAGGGGAGAGAAAATCCCTATAATACCTTCAAGGCGCGGGAAATGGCCGGAAACAGCTGCTTCTTGCGGCTGACTACGTCCTTGGCCGCAAACAGGTTGGGGCCCAAGCGTTCGTACTCTATGTGCTCCAGCACTTCTTCATCCCCTACAGCCAGCAGCATGGAATCATGCGTGACAATGTCCGTCACCAACAGGCAGGCCAGCTTCAAATCCTCTTCCTTCTCCAGCTTCCGGAGTTCCTCCAGCAAATCCTCCTGAACCTCCTTCAGGCCGTACATGCCAATTTCCTCAATCTGGGAAATGCTGATCTTGTGACCATACTCGGTAAATGTCTTGCGGTCTGCCTGCACAATGGTGGAGGGAGCCGTTTTGGAACGCAGCAGGGAACCGGTGGCAAAAAACTCTTCCGTAAACTTCTTGGCGTCTATCCTGGCAATTCCGGTGAGCCATTCCAGCATTTCCCGGTCCGCCCGCGCGGTAGTGGGAGAAGTCAGATTCAGCGTATCCGATAGAATGCCGGCGCACAGACAGATGGCCGTGGACCGGGAAGGCTCCGCATCGCGATGATAGAACCTTCGCGCCACCAGGGTGGAGGTGGAACCCACCGGCTCATTCAGGAAACGGATGGGATCGCGCGTGGAAAGCTGGGTCCCCAGGCGGTGATGGTCCATCACTTCTACGATTTCAGCTTCTTCCACACCCTTGACGGCCTGGGAAAACTCGTTATGGTCCACCAGGGCCACACGCGTGCGCGGCGGATCGACAAGGTCCGTCTTGCTCAGAACACCGATCATCTTGTTCGTCTTCACGCTCATTACCGGGAACAGGGCCTGCTTGCGCTTGACGGCGGCCTGCCGCAGTTCCGGGAGGGGCATATTCTCGGGAAACACCGCATAATCCGTGTGAACCTGTTCCCTGACTTTCCGGGAACAGCGGATCAACTGGCCTACGCTGGCCGTATCCCAGGGCGTGCTCAGAATGCAGGTTCCCGTGGCCTGGGCCGTTTCAATAATATCCAGGGAGGGAGAGGAACCCGCCGTCGTCACCAGGGCGCGCACTCCGTGTTCCACCGCGTACAACTGCACATTCGGACGGTCTCCGCAAATCACCACCAGATCCTGCACGATTCCCTTCCGCTTGTAATTGGCCAGCCTTGTCCGCACGCTCGGTTCGCTGGAAGCGCCCACCAGCAGGATATTCTGGGTCTCTTCCTCGCTCAGCGTTTCTCCGGTCAGGCACTTGCCGTCAATGGTTCCGGCAATGTTGCTCAGGCTGGAAAAGACGGACCGCACATTCATCTCCGTCATGTTCAGCGGCATCAGGAGGCTCAACAAATCAAAATAACGCAGCAGGCCATGCAGGTTGCGGTCCGCATCAATCACCGGAATGGTCTGGAGGGAGTTCTCCGTCATTCTGCGGTATGCCGTCAAAAATGTATCATCCGGGCTCACGCTGATCACATCCCGGCGGCAAATCGTCCCGGCAGTGGGCGTCACGTCGTGAATCAGCACAGGTTCCGGCACGCCGGCCTTTTCCAACACCCATGAAGTCCTCAGCGTCATCTCTCCGCACCGGGCGGCGATGGCGTCAGGTTCTCCGTGAGTTCTCAAAAACTCCGCATTGCCTATGGCGGAACAGATGGCGTCCGTATCCGGATTCTGGTGCCCGATCACGTAAATGGGCCTTCTTTCTGTTTGCTCCGGAATCATTTTCCCTTTCCTTCTTGCAGGTTAATCGATGTTCAGCCGGACGGGCACCACCACCTTGGAAGCTATGGGGACGCCATCCTTTTCTGCCGGATAAAAAGTCCAATTCTCCTTCACCCAGCGCATGAAAAGACGGTCCAATTCCGCCTTTCCGGTAGACTGGAGGAGATTGACGGATGTAGGTTCGCCACGGGCATTTACCCCCACCACGACTTTCACCACGGCATTCACCTTGCCCACCCTAGAGGAATTTACGGAACCGGGCAAGGACGGAGCATGTTTATAACGCACCTTTTTGTCCGGAGTGACATTCTCATCCGGCACGGCATGTCCGGCAACGGGAACCACAGGTTTTTTCACGGCAGGCCGGGGTTTAACTTCCTTCATGTTGATCTGCATGGCGACCAGTTCCTCCGGCAGAAGTTCGCTTTCCGGAACATCGGGACGGATATCCTCCACATCCGGAGAATGTTCATGGTCCGGCAGTTCCACGGCAAGAAGGTCTTCATCCGTGGCGATGGACGGGACGGAACTGACGGTTGGCGGAGCAACCGCAGGGTCCACGGGAACGGGACTCAACTCATTCACTTCTTCACGAACCTCATCGGATGGAGCTACGAACTCCATGGCAATCTCCCCCTTCTGGATGGAAGGAAGCCACCATTCCTGATAATGGATGGCCACCAGCACGGCGCACAAGGCTACCTGAACGCCCACAGCCACCCCCAGAGCAATCAATATTGCAGATTTGGAGGAGGAACGAGGCTTGAGCCTCACAATCCTGGGCTTTTCATCCATAAGCAGGGGCAAAGGGGAAGTGCCTTTTTAATATAACAGACACAGCCCCTTTGACAAGCAACAGCCCAGCCATACGCAGGGCGTTACCATTTTGTTATCTTCGTGAAAAACGAACATATGCACGGGAATCAATAGCCCAAAGCCTCTCGGATGCGGGCGGCAAACGCCTGCGCCTTTTCCGCAAAACCCAGTTCCGGGTTCTGGTACATGATACCGCGAGACACGTTGATCAGGGGAGGCCCCGCATGACCGGAACCGCTCAGGCTGGAAAGATCGCCTCCCTGGGCGCCCAGTCCGGGAATCAACAGAGGAGCATCCGGAATGCGCGCCAAAATGTCGGAATCGGCATTGGTCAGACCCACCACCATGCCTACGGACGTTTTGCGGGCCTCCTGCATGGCCCGCCGCACCATATCTCCCACCAGCTCATACACCTTGCGGCCATCGGCCAGCTCCCGGCGCTCGATGTCGGAAGAACCGGGATTGGACGTAACCGTCAGCAAATAAACACCCTTGCCTTCATAATCCAGAAAAGGTTCCAAAGTATCATACCCCATGAAGGGGCTCAGCGTAACGGCATCCACCCCCAGGCGTTCAAAATAGGCCTGTGCATAATACTTCTGGGTCTCCCCGATGTCTCCGCGCTTGACGTCCAGCACCACGGGCACGTCATCCGGCATATCAGGCAGCAACTCTTCCAGCATTTCCAGACCGCGCAGCCCCATGGCCTCGAAATAGGCGATATTCGGCTTGAACGCGGCCGCATACGAGGCGGTTTCCTCCACCACCCTCCGCAACAGGGCCGAAACGGCCTGCAAATCATCCATCACAGGGCGCGGATCCAGCCCCACGCACAGCGCGGAGCCGGTCTTCTCAATGCGGGCGGCGAGTTTATCCGTAAAAGAAATGCTCATGGGCGAATTAAACCACGGCCGCCACGGGCAGGCAAGCCCCAACGGAACTCCTGCCAAACGCAGAAGAACGGCAGATACGGCTTTTCCGGACCGTCCTCCCATGCTATGTTCCGGCCATATGCCGCACACTGACATTCCCGCCGGACAGCCCCCCCTCTCCTGCCTGGAAAAGCCTCTGCCTCTGGACGGATTCCGGGGCACCCCGGAAGAAATAGAACAGCAATGGTACGACCAGGTCTATCTGGGTTCCGGAGACAGAATCAAGCAGCTTACCTGGAGAGCCGTCATCGTCGGAATGCTTCTGGGCTCCATCCTTTCCCTCACCAACCTGTACGCCAACCTCAAGATGGGCTGGTCCTTCGGCGTGGCCCTGACGGCAGGCATTATTTCATTTGCCCTCTGGAACGCCTTTGTCCGCCTGGGAATCTCCAAATCCCCCATGACCATTCTGGAAAACACCTGCATGCAGTCCGCCGCCAGCTCCGCAGGCTACTCCACGGGCGGCACGCTTACGTCAGCCGTAGCCGCCCTGCTCCTGCTCACCGGGCAGCACATGCCCCTGGGAGTCACTTTTGCCTGGATCTTCTTTATCGCCGTATTGGGCGTCACGATGGCCATTCCGATGAAACGCCAGATGATCAACATTGAGCAAATCAAATTCCCGGACAGCATCGCTACGGCGGAAACGCTCAAAGTCCTCTATTCGGAAGGGAAAAAGGCGGCCGGACAGGCCAAGGCCCTGCTTTACTCCGCACTGTTCGCCTCCGCCAATGCCATCGCCATGGCCCTGGGCGGGGAAAAATGGCTGGGAACCGTCCAGCAGCATATCCTGGGAAACTGGTACCAGAGAACCATCTTCTTCAAATGGGACCTCATGTTTGTGGGTGCAGGCGCGCTCGTGGGCATGAAAACCTCCCTCAGCCTTTTCATCGGGGGCACCGTCTGCTGGGCCCTGTACGTCCCGTGGCTCGAAAGTCAGGGCCTGCTTGCCGCGGGAGCCGGCTACCGCGACAGCGTTGGATGGACTTTGTGGGGAGGTACCGCATGCATGGTCGTGGCCAGTATCGTCGCCTTCCTCTTCCAATGGAAAAGCATTGCACGCTCCTTCTCTTCCCTGGGGGCCATGTTCTCCATGAACAAAAAGCGCCATCTGACGGATGTGGAAAAAATAGAAACGCCCATGACCTGGTTCCTGGCCGGGCAGATCATCTCCCTCATCGCACTCAGCTACCTGGCCTACACCACCTTTGACGTTCCCTACTGGATGAGCTGCCTCGCCGTTTTCATCTCCTTCTTTCTGGCGCTGGTCGTATGCCGGATTACAGGGGAGGCCAACATCACGCCCACCGGAGCCATGGGAAAAGTCACTCAGTTGATCTTCGGAGGCATTGCGCCCGGCCACGTTACGGCCAACCTAATGGCGGCCAACATTACTTCCGGAGCCTCCAGCTCCTCGGCCGACCTGCTCGTGGACCTCAAGGTGGGCTACCTGCTGGGAGCCAACCCTCGCAAGCAATTCATCGCCCAATTCTCCGGCATCTTTCTGGGAACGCTCGTCTCCGTGCTGGCGTTCCGCTCCCTGGTGCCGGACGTGGACGCCCTCCAGGCCTTCAATGCACCGGGAGCCAGGACATGGGCGGCAACGGCGGAAGCCCTCGGCATGGGGTTCAGCCATCTGCACAGCATCAAGGTTCTCTCCATCATTGCAGGCGGCATTCTCGGGCTGGTTCTTGTGCTGGTTCCCCGCTACTTTCCCGCCGTGGGAAAATGGCTGCCTACCCCCATCGGCTTCGGCCTTGCGTGGGCCATTCAATGGAATGACTCGTTCCTCTTCTTTGCCGGGGCCGTCCTCGGCTGGGCAGCGGACCATTTCTTCCGGTCCAAATCCAGGGAATATAAAATCCCCACCGCCTCAGGCATCATTGCCGGGGCGGCCCTGACGGGCATGGCCATTCTGATGTTCAGCATCTACCAGTCCGCCCGCTGACACATCCTTCCAGCCCCATGCATCGGGTTCCGGGAAAAACATTTCCCGGAGCCTGAATTAAACAAACCCTGTACCGGCATTCAATTCCCGTTCTTCTTCAGAATCATTTCTCCCTGGGAATCTGCGCCGGACGCGCCGCTCACCTCCGCTTTCAGCGTATAGGAATCCAGATTGGTGCGGTACTTTTTTAAAACAAGCATATAGGAATTCCCGTTATTCTCCACGCCGGTCCACCCTTCGTGAACATCTGCGGCCACTTCCCGGTCGCCTTCATACAATTTGACGGAATTGATCTTCAAGGCACTGGGGCCTTCTTTCCATTGGAACGTGGCGGTGTAAGTGCCCGGAGCATCCACCCGGTCCGTTACGTCAAACCGCAACGGGGACCCCTGTTTCAAATCCCAGGCGAGTCCCGAGGAATGCTTCTCGTCCAGACACAGCGAGTCGAGCACTTTCTGCCGAGCCTTCATCACCCGGTTGGCTACAGACAGGGCATCCCCTGACGGAACAACCGAATACACCTTGCCATTGCCGGCGAATGCCAATTCCTCCCGAACCGTCTTATCCATGAAAGAGGCATCCGCGGCAGCACGGTCCTTCTTCCCGGTCAGCACTTCCAACTGGGATTCAAAAAAATTCTTCCACCGGGGCAGATAAAAATCGGCAACCAATCCGGCCCACTGCCGATTCGAATAATCATTCAGTGCCCTGGGCGCCTGGTCGATCCACGTTGTCAGCAGCATTTTGGCGGAGCGATCCATCAAGGCTTTCTCCGGGCGGGTTTCCCCCCAATTCAGCGCCTTTTCCTGCCAGGTCCCCAGCAGGAACTGCCTGTCCGTCGCCAGAACCGCGTCCATATCCGTGATCAGGGACAGAAAAATCTGCACCTGTTTTTTGTAACCGGGAACATTACCCGCATCAAAAGCGGCCCGGACCCGTTGAAGCTGGTAAAAAGCGGCATCGGCAAGCACTTGGCGAACAAGGTCAACCAGATCATAGCGGAACGTCTCTTCCTTCACCAGCGACGGCTGTTCATTGGCTACCTTCAAATAATCGCGTGCTGCGCTAACGATATCCCCCAGACGATAATATCTTTCCCCGCTGGACCAGGTGGAAGCCTTGCGAACATTCCAGGCCGGACGGGCACAGACAATGGACTCCGTGCATCCCTCCTGGGAACGGACGGGACTGTAAATGGAGGAAGAAAGTACTTTCAAGGCACGAACAACCGGTTCCGGAGCCATGCCGTAGCGCTGAAGAGTATACTGCCGTAGCCATTCCTTGACGGGAATGTCCTCCAGGGTCCACAGACGGTCACAAAATAGGGCATAATGAAGGGGATTTGTTTCCAGACCTTCGGACAAAACTCCCATGCCCGTCAATCCCTTGTCCCTGTACGCAGACAAATCGCTCCCCAGGCGCGACAACAGGGGAATACCTCCATACATCCCCGTATTGCCGCCAAAATTGGACAACTCGCACCAGACCCAGGGAATGCCGTCAAAGGTCCTCAAATTCTTTCCTCCGCTGGCCATATTCTTGGTCAACTGCAAAACCAGCGCATGTTTCGGATCCATACCAACCAGCAATTCGTTGGAAGGATTGCCGCCCCATGCCTGAATCACCCACGTAGAGCCGGGAGAAGCCTCTTGCATGGCTTTCTGGACGGCCTTCGCCGCCTGCGTTACATTGATATTTCCCTTGCTCCCCCCTTCGTGGAACAAATCACCGCCGAACATTTTTCCGGAAATACCGTACACCTTGCGAAGGGAACGATACCAGTCCGCCGCCAGCTTGGGAAATGCCTCGCATGTGGGGTCGACAACCCAGGGACGCTTGAAATTGACCCATTCCCCCTGCGGAATGAGCTCCAGGCCTTTCATCCGGACATTCTCCGCAAAATCCGCGGGGACAAACCCCACGTACCCCTGAAGGACGGGAGTCATGCCCAGTTGCTCCATGCGGGACACGATCCGTTTCCCCAACTGCGCCATTTTATCGATCTGCCGCTGGGTGAGCGGACCGCCGTGCCCCTCCAGATTACCCATGTTCCACCAGGCGGCAAACGCCGGATTGGGAACAAAGCGGATGACCTTGTCTCTGGGGTATCCCAGGCCGATCAAAAAATCTTCCCAGGTCTTCTCCAGTCCAGCCGTCACCAGGGCGTGGGTGAAACCGTTCAAAGCCAGAAAATCAATTTCCTGCTGCCACCTCTTCCAGTCCCAGAAAGCCGCCGTGTAAGACAAGGTGCAATAATTATAGGCAAAAACAGTCTTCCAGGGAGATTCAATCGTAACAGGACTGGCAGGAGCCGGCAACGGAGAAGGCAGTGCAAGCCGGTTGCCGTTCCACGACAAATGAACCTTGGCAATATTTTTTAAATACCAGCCATAGCCGGCTATCAGGCGCCGCACGTCAGAAGCCTCCACCCGAATGGAGCCGGGAACCCCGGAAATCGTGATCTTGTTCTGCAAGGCGGGATCGAGCTTGAACGACACAGCGCCTTTGGCGGAGGGAGTCACGCGCTCTACCACTCCTTCCGCCGCCGCTACCGAAGAAACATCCACAGGAGCCGCCAAAACTACAGGAGCGGCAGCCAATCCCAAAACGGAGCAAACGGAAGCAGAGCGTGAAATCATGGCATTGACTATACATTCAGCACCGTGCCCCGTCTTTCAAAAACAATCCCCGCAGTGAGGAAAATCCCGACATCTTTTACTTTATCTTGTTTTTCGCACTTCTAAATTATTCTTTTTAGTACTTTAACTTTCTACTGTTCGTTAAAGTTCTTTAATGGACGTAGTGGTTGTAATGTCTAAAGATGGGCCTTACTTTTTCCCTTAATTCTATTGAGTCCATAAAGTCCATTTGGTCCATTA
>JAJQCV010000021.1 GCA_021202525.1 Akkermansiaceae bacterium
AAACGACAAAAACAGGACCAGTATTATTTTTTGCAGACTGTTGAATGAGAGAGCAAATCGTTTCATATTCATATATAGAAAAAAACCAGTTATAAAATTTCTTCCTTAGTCATTTTTCGGAATAATATGAAATAGTCCCGCGACATCGCTTTTTCCCTTCAATGACGGTATTTGAATGATCAACGCGGAAGTCTGATGGCGCCGTTCCATCATCTGATATGCATAACCCGACCGAATCAAACCATACAGGAGTAAAACGGAAAACCCGTAATTTTGATCCATTTTCTCCTGCCGACCATAGGGCAGCCCTTCCGGGCACATATGGTATCATGACGAAGGCGGATGCCGCATTTTCAATCATCCCTCTCAGGGATGATACAATATATTGTATAATGATAAATATTTAATACATCATTTGCACATTTTCCTTGCAGGCCCATATGTTCTATGGTTCATTGCGTTTCAGCGCAGGTAACGGAAGACGGTGAAAATCCGTCGCGGACGCGCCGCTGTAACCGGTAGACGATGAACTGGACACTGATTGCCAGGCAATCGGGAAGTCTCCATCACATGTCGCACCGGAAGCCAGAAGACGACCTGATGCTGCCGTATCTCCCATCCCGCGGACAGGATGAACATACGCACAGGTTCCCTCGTGTACCGTTTTTCGGACGAGTTGCACGCGGCTTCCCCTGCTTATGATTTTTCCAGGCTTGTGCCAGGCTCGCGGATGAGCGGTCATCATCCTTTCAAGCGAGACATCCACCATGGCGACAAGCATCATCAAACGTTCCGGAAAAAAGGAACCATACCAGGGCTACAAGATCGAGGAAGCCATTAAAAAGGCGTTCCACAGTTCCGGCACCGTTTACAACCGCGCCATTTATGAAGAGGTGGAGGCCAAGCTGGGCCATCAGGACAACGCGACCGTGGAGGAAATCCAGGACCTGATTGAACGGGCCCTGTTCCGCTGCGGATATTTTGACACCGCCAAGGCCTTCATCACCTACCGCTTCCTGCACAAGATGCAGCGCGAACAGATCGCGGGCCTGTATTCCGGCAATACGTATGTGGACTGCAAGCTGACGGTGGAGGAATACATCGGCCAGAGCGACTGGCGCATCGCCGCCAACTCCAACACCACCTACTCCAATGCCGGTTTGATCAACAACACTGCCGGCAAGGTAATCGCCAACTACTGGCTGGACCAGGTCTATTCCGCACGGGAAGGCACCGCCCACCGGGAAGGGGATTACCACATTCACGACCTGGACTGCCTGACGGGCTACTGCGCGGGCTGGAGCCTGCGCAATCTTCTGAATGAAGGGTTCAACGGCGTGCGCAGCCGCGTGAACAGCCGCCCGCCCCGCCACTTCCGGGAGGCCCTGGGCCAAATGGCCAACTTCCTGGGCATTCTGCAGAGCGAATGGGCAGGAGCCCAGGCGTTCAGCTCCTTTGACACTTTCCTGGCCCCCTACGTCTTCAAGGACCAGGCGGACTTCACGCGCATCAAGAAGGACATCCGCAGCTTCGTGTACAACCTGAATGTTCCCTCCCGCTGGGGGCAGTCCCCCTTCACCAACGTGACGATCGACTGGACCGTCCCGCGCGACCTTCAGGACCAGGCCCCCTTCAGCGGCGGAGAGCACCTGTTTGAGGGAATGGAAGACCCGGCCCTGCTCTTCCTGGCGAAGGAACGCGGCGTGAACAAGCTGACGGAGCTGACCTACAGGCACTTCCAGAAGGAAATGAACCTGATCAACAAGGCCTTCTACGAAGTGCTCACGGAAGGGGACAGCACGGGGCAGCCCTTCACCTTCCCCATCCCCACCGTCAACATCACGGAAGACTTCGACTGGGAAGGGGAAAACGTGCCGCTCCTGTTTGAAAACGCCGCCAAAATAGGCTCCTCCTATTTCCAGAACTTCATCGGCAGCCAGTACACCGTCAATGAAAACGGGGAACGCGTGCCTGATGAACGGGCCTACAAGCCGGACGCCGTGCGTTCCATGTGCTGCCGCCTCCAGCTGGACCTGCGGGAACTGCTCAAGCGCGGCGGCGGCCTGTTCGGCTCCGCGGAAATGACAGGCTCCATCGGCGTGGTGACCATCAACCTGGCGCGCCTGGGCTACCTCTTCAAGCAAAACCGGGAAGCCTTGTTCGCACGGCTGGGAGAACTGCTGGACCTGGCCAAATCCAGCCTGGAAAAAAAACGCGCTTTCGTCCAGGAAATGTATGACCGCGGCCTGTACCCCTACACCAAGCGCTACCTGCCCACCTTCCGCAACCACTTTTCCACCATCGGCGTCAACGGCATGAACGAACTGCTGCGCAACTTCTCCAACGACTCCATGGACATCACCACGGAGGAAGGCAGGAAGTTCGCGGAAGAAATCCTGGAATTCATCCGCCTCCGCATGCAGGAATACCAGGAGGAAACGGGCAACCTGTACAACCTGGAAGCCACGCCCGCGGAAGGCACCACGCACCGCTTCGCCCGGGAAGACCAGAAACGCTACCCGGACATCATCCAGGCCGGCCCTGTGGGCCAGCGCTATTACACCAACAGTTCCCAGCTTCCCGTGGACCACACGAGCGACCTGTTCCGAGCCCTCCAGCTCCAGGACGAACTCCAGTGCTGCTATACAGGGGGCACCGTCTTCCACATGTACATGAATGAAGCCATCAGCTCCCCGGAGGCATGCCGGGACATTATACGCAAGGTGCTGACCCGCTTCCGCATGCCGTACCTGACCGTCACCCCGCTCTTCTCCGTCTGCGAGAAACACGGCTACCTGCGCGGGGAGCACCAGTACTGCCCCTTCTGCGACGAGGAACTGCTCCACATCCACAGGCACGAATAACCCCCTTTTCAACCAGCCGCCTCATTTCAACCCAATCATCAAAACGACAATGACCAAACAGGAAATACTAAGCAAATACGCCCAGGACCGCACCCGCTGCACCGTGTACACGCGCGTCATGGGCTACCACCGCCCCGTGGAAACCTTCAATGCCGGCAAGCAGGGCGAATTCCACGACCGCATCCACTTCGTGGAACCGGGCGCTCCCTGCAACTGTTCCCCCCGCACGGAACAGCCACGCTGATTTTCCCAATAACATATGCGAAGTCAATGGGAACGGGTCGGGGCATAGCGGACATCACGCCGCTCACCTTGCTGGACTTTCCAAACAAGGTGGCCTGCATCTTCTGGCTGGGAGGCTGTAATTTGTTTTGTCAGTACTGTTACAACGTCTCCCTGGTCAAAAATGCGGCCCCCGGAACCGGCGGACAAACGGACTACCTCGATTTCCTCAGAGATCGGGTGGGATTTCTGGACGGAGTGGTCTTGTCCGGAGGCGAATGCACGCTGTGTCCCGACCTTATTCCCATCTGCCGTGAAATCCGGCAGCTCGGCTTCGCCATCAAGATAGACACCAACGGCACGCGGCCTTCCGTCGTGAAAACCCTGGTGGAAGAAGGGCTTTGCGACTACATCGCCCTGGACTACAAGGCCCCCGCCGAACAGTACGGCGCCGTCACGGGAAGACCCGGCCTGTTTCCGTTCTTTTCCAGAACGCTGGACTACCTGATTGCCTCAAAAATCCCCTTTGAAGTCAGAACGACCGTACACTCGGACCTGTTGACGGAAGATCACGTCAACACCATCATACGCGACTTGACAAAGCGGGGTTATGAAGGCAACTACTTCGTGCAAAATTTTTACCAGACCACACAAACGCTCAACTCTCTCCCAGCACCGGGCCGCCCGTTTGACCGGAGCAGGGTGGATTCATCCTCCCTCCCCGTTCAATTCCGCAACTTCGACCTCGGCAACGGAAGAAACTGATACCGCCCACATGTTCGACATCCTGCTCAACCACAACACCCTGGTCCTTTTCGGAATCATCTTCTTCGGCATTGCCCTTGGCAGCATTAAAATATACGGCCTCAACCTCGGCCTTTCCGGCGTGCTCTTCGTGGCGCTTGCCGCCGGCCACTACCGGCTGGCCATTCCCAATGGAGTGGGGCAGCTTGGCCTGGCGCTCTTCGTGTACTGCGTGGGGCTGAGCGCAGGCAACCGCTTCTTTTCCGCCATCGCCAAGCAGGGCAGCAAACTGGCTGTGATGTCCGCCGTAATTGTGGGCGTTTCCGCCCTGTTCACCTGCCTGTGCGGCATCTGGTTCAACGTGCCGGCGGGCATTTCCTCCGGCATCTTTGCGGGAGCCTGCACCAGCACCCCGGCGCTTGCGGCCGCCACGGAAAGCCTGCCCGGGGCTTCCGGCAGCGGCGTCAGCATCGGCTACGGCATCGCCTATCCGTTTGGGGTCGTGGGCGTGGTTCTGTTCGTCCAGCTCCTGCCGCGCCTGCTGCACTTTGACCTGCACAAGGAGGCCAGGGCCATGCACGCCAAGCAGGAAGCCAGCATCATTTCCCGCCTGGTCCGCGTCAACCAGCCCAACCTGCTCGGCCAGAACATTGCGGACTGCAAGCTGCTGGACGGCCTGCACTGCATGGTGACCCGCGTAGTGCGCGACGGCAGGCTGATGCCCCTGACGCCGGAAGACACCTTCCGGGAAGGGACGGAAGTCCTCATCGTGGGCAATAGCGACACCATGTCGCACGACATCGCGTTCCTGGGGGAAGCCTGTGAAAACCCCTACCCCATGGACTCCCAGAAGGAGCGCCGCAAACTGATCCTGACCAACAAGGACTATGCCGGACGCAAGCTCCGCGAGCTGAAAACCCTCCGCACGGACGGCGTCATCATCTCCCGCATCTCCCGGCTGGGATTCACCTTTGTCCCCACGGGTGACACGACCCTGGAACGAAACGACGTGCTCACCGTCGTCGGCTCGCCGGAAAACCTCACCAAATACGGGGAAAAAATCGGCCACCGCAGCCAGGACATGAACCAGACGGACCTTCTTTCCCTGGGATTCGGCCTGTCCCTCGGCATCATTCTGGGGCTGGTCAACTTCAGCCTGGGCAACGGCATGGGCATTTCACTGGGAATTGCCGGCGGTCCGCTGATCGTCGCCCTTCTACTCGGCCATTTCGGCCGCCTGGGCCCCATCGTGGGGTACATCCCGCGCCCCACGCGCCTGCTTCTTCAAGACCTCGGCCTGGTCTTCTTCCTGGCAGACGCGGGCATCAAAGGCGGCGCGGACCTGGTGGACACGGTGGCCACCCACGGCGCGGCCGTCTTTGTGATGGGTATCATCGTCACCTGCGCGGGCATGTTCTCCGGCTACCTTGTCGGAATGAAAATCTTCAAAATGAACATTCTGGAATGCCTGGGCGGCATCTGCGGAGGCATGACCTCCACTCCGGCCCTGGGCGCCATCGCCAGCAAGACGGATTCCCAGGCCCCGGTCGTCAGCTACGCTACCGCCTACCCCGTGGCCCTCATCCTGATGACCATCATCGCGAAGGTCATCATCCAGACCATCGGCGGCGTGGTGGGCGTATAACCCGTCACCAAACTCACACATGCCTAAATAAAGATGAAGAAGGCAAAGACGGAATTCGCTCAACTTTTTGTGTATAATATGCGGCGCCGTATCTAAAGGAGCTGCAGGCTTTTTACGCTCCAAAGGTGCCCCAGCCTATCCAATAGGCCAACCCGGTCACTGCGCCTTCGTTTGGAAGCATCCCAATGGGCACTGGCAAATCGGCAATAATATCGGTGACTGGAACTGGGCCAACGGGGGAGCCCAGATTCCATGGAAAGGTTCCATTCAATTTGTTCCCATTTAGGATGCCTTTATTCACCATCCATCGGCTCTGATGTACTACCTCTCCCGATGTACGCAAAAATCAGCACATATAAAGCTGTTATTGCAAGAGGCATATCAGGCCAATCCCCTTAATTATCCCGAGTGGCTCCATTATTTGAAAATTAAGGGCAAAAACGCAGATGATTAACAGAAACTCACCGGTCTTAAAGAGCTAAATCAAGCTGTACCTAACGAACACGACCTCATTTGGCATGTGGCGAGATTCCTTTGGTGATAAAGGAAAGAGAATCAAGAAGAGAAAAATTAAAAGATGATTGCAAAAGTTATAAATAATCAATAATATAAATAAAATCATGAAATCTATATCAAATATTAATACTATCTTGGTCTCTTGTATGCTGGGATTAGCCAGCTTAGCAATGGCACAAGAAAAAAAGGCCAATCAGCCAGGCACGCAGCAACAAGAGTCCCCTCCTGAAATCCAGGAAGAGAGCAAGGATATTCCAACCATCACAAATCCTGTTGTTTTTGATGAGAAAAATCTGGACAAGCTTAAAGAAAAGCAACGGGAATACGTGAAAAAACATTATGCCAATTACCAAATCTGGATAGAAGGAGAGAAAACAGATTATGTTGATAGCCGCCGTTATTCAACTTTTGATTTGGAAAACGAAGAAGGAGAGCATATTATGACAGTTCGCTTTGATATAGAAGAAGCGTATCAGGCATACATGAAAAAACATCAAAAGGAAATAAAACGGCAAGCGGAAGAGCTGATCAAAAAAGGCATCATCCAGATTGAATGACAACCTGCTCCCTGATCAGAAGAAAAACAATAATCAATCACCCAGTATTGGAACGTGTGTACCGTTTCTCAAACAGGCGGTGCACAGTCGTCCTTGCTACCTTCCTTATTTTTATGGAACATCGTTTTGTTTTTTCCATGCTGGAAATAGGCAGTTTGGCAACAATACAAGAAGAGACCGTCTACTCAAGCGAACAATAACAGGAAGTTTCCCCTCAAGTTCAGAAGGAGGACAAGGCTATCCCCATCATTACAGACTCTATTGTTTTTGACGAGAAAGATTTGGAAAGGCTGCTAGAAAAAAGAAAGAATATCCTCCAGGCAATGTTCTGCCATATACGCTACTTGTCCTATTTTTCCAGAAGAGAAGCCATCAATAGCTTTCAGTATAAGTATAGAAAAAAATGGGACCTATATACCTGATTAGCCATTCAGCAAACGACCTTTCCCTTTTACAGCAAATCCGGTGCAGGGAAAGGTAACCAGCAGGAATCGCGCCTTTGCCTCGAATTGCCTTGTTGTTACAAGGATTTCTCATTATATGGTTAATCAAGTATATAGGTCCCGAAAAAAGACCGCCCCTCGCAAGAGAGACGGCCTTTTTCTTTTCAATTTCTTCTAAAACTTATTCATTCAGATGCTTGGACTTTCTGAGCTTCATTTTCTTTTTTGTCGCCTTGTCACCGGATTTATCCAGTTTTTTATATGCTTCAGTCACATCAAAATACACCAACGCTCTTTTACCATCATCATTTTTTAATGCCAACGCGATAATAAATTGACCTTCATCCGAAGAAAACATCCTTCCCTTGATGGTATAACCTTCAAAGTTTTTCCTGATATATTCTTCAAGAATATTATCTAATTGATCAGTAGACTTGACTTTCTTGAAATCAAGAACGATAGGATTATCACGATTGCTGTAATAAGACTCATCAATCTGAATAACGTCACTTGACGTATCTTCATTTTCATTTCCAAATGACGGTGCGGACAGGATAAAACCGCCGCACATCGTCATCACAACTGTTATAAATAATTTTTTCATATTGTTATACTCCATATGTTGATATTTACTTATTAGAATCTTCGCATTTCTTTTCCTTACATTGCTTTTCAAGTTCTTCTTGTGCAAACGTATGGGCTATCTTGACAGCTTCTTCCTCTGCTTTTTTATCTGTTTTCGCCGCTATGGTATATTCTTTTGAATAAGTTTTGGAACGGGCGATAGACTCATCATCACCGGCATGTTGATACTGAACGGTAAATGTAATAAGAACCTTATAGGCATGCGGCTTGTAATCCTTCAACTCCTGTGTAGCAGTGGTAGGATTTACCATTTCATACCTACAATGCTCAACTTTACTAGCAAATGCTTGACTCTGTGTAAAGAGAACAAACATTCCTAAACAACATAATAACGTTTTCATCATAACAATATATAACTTGGCATGCTCATAGTATTCCGTCAATATAAAAACCACCGTTAATTTGCATCTTTATCAAATTATCCTTTTTATGCGAATTTTCCCCAACCTCTCGTCACACCGCCTCTAAATATCAGTCAGGCTAGCCTTCCTGGGCGGTTTCGCCTTAGGCGGCTTCCGGGTAAAGGTAACATTGCTTACATGGATAACATCCTTGATCTCTCATTTTTATCTTCTTGCGGTTTTGTAAATACAGATACACCTGCAAACAGGCAAATGGCGAGAATTGACAACAGATTAATGATTTTATTTATATATTTTTGACCATATTAAAATCATTACAATACGTCAATATGTTTCTCCATAAACTGAACAAATCGCTCGTCCATCGCCTTGTCATTCCAGATTTCGAGCATGCTTTTATAAACCCCCACGTAATGAGTGCGTGTTTTCTCCTGTTCGGTTAAAGCCATGATCGCCCCCTCAAGCATTGAAGCAACGCTTTTCCTCATTTTCGAACTCCATTTCACAGAGTTCGACTCTTTAACGAAAACCGTCAGATGTTGCCCTCGGAGCCCGGCCTTGTATTCTGCAATCGGCTTGATTTGCGGACAATCGGCAACAAGCTTGTTCCAGACCAGCCGAGTAAACAACTCCTCCGCATCCCTCGTGCAATTGGGGCCGACGACACAGGCGTAAAGCTCATAGGGATTCACTCGTTTTTCCTTGATCTTCAAAACTTGCTGGGCCATATGCCAAATCATGTTGTTTTCATCGGGCATCGCCTTGGCAAACTCTTTCAGATAGACCATTTTTTGCTCGTCAGTCGCATTCTTCGCCTTGGCCGTGAGATAGCGTTGCCAGGCAGGATAATTGTACGGATTCGCCTTCACCGCCTCCCGGAGAAGCAACTCGACATTTTCCGGCTTTTGCGTGCAAAAGGAAAGATAATACATCACACGCGATTCATCCGCATTCGGATGCCCTAAAAAAGAATTATAGGTTCGGTGGAACGCAACCGGGCCGCCCCACGGGAGCTGGCTCTTCCCCGTAGACCAGTTCCAGCCGCTGATATTGTTCCCAATCTCCCAGTGCCCCTTGGGATGCTTCCATAAAAACGCGCAATGGCCCGGCTGGCCGATCGTATAGGCCGGAACCCCTTTCGCCCGCAAAAACCCAGACGTTCCCTTCGATACCGCCCCGCATACACCGCCGTATTCGGTATAGAGCTTCAGCGTGATCGGCTTGTGATCGTAAAACGCCGCTCCCTTATGAATACTCACCCCCTTTTCATTTTCCTTGCGGTATGGGATAAACCCGGCAAACCGGCTCCCGGCCTTCTCAGGCTTAATGTTTTTCGGTTCAATGAATTCCTGCGCCCAAGTTAAATCTCGAATACTCTCACGGCCTCTCAGCACAACAGCCCACTCCCAAGGTTCAAGCACCCCGGACTGGGGATGGCACTTGCCATTGTTGAAAGACTTACGGTAAAACTCGAATCTGGCAAGACAGTCATCGGGCGGCATCTTATCGGCAATAAGCCCGGCCCCCAAAGCCATGCTGATTTCAGCATTCGACAGCGTCTTATTGCTTCCCTTCCACACCTTGTATAAAAACCCGAGCGTTTCCTTGCTCCCTCCCCCCGAATGGGCAAGCTGTTTGAAAATATCCTCGTGATCTGCTAGCCATGTTACAAACTCCTTGTCCCCAAACTCGCCTTGAAAGAACGGCCTCACAGTACCCGCCTGAGAAAAAAACTGATCCAGATAACAAAACCCGGCCACCTGGGGTGACTGAGCAACCTCGCGAATCCTTTCCGGAGTGAGAGTGCCCATATCAATCTTGCTATTCAGAACCCTTTTTGCCGCCCTAGAAATATCCGAAGACCGCTCATACCCAAGAAAACGTGCAATATCGTCCGAACCGGAATAAGCATGAGTGGAGAGCAATACCGCCGCCGCGAGAAGAACAACATGTCTCAGAATGATGCACATAATACAATTAGGTGAAAACCGGGAAAACATTGAATATTTCTAACACTTCCCTCATAGAAAATCTATATAAAAATCCAATCGTACAAAAAACCTAAAGTTAGAACGCATAATATCCTCTCCCAGTCAGGGAGCAAGCATACTGGACTGGCACAGAACGGAATACCTCCTATTTGTGATTTTCATATGGGTTATTTTTCAAGCCCATGCTTATTGAGATGAATTCTGACTTGTTCGAGTTGATAAGGCTTCGCCTTACCGCAAGCAATCTTTCCGGAGTAATAGGGGCCTTCCCTTCCTCATATTTCAAGGTCATTCAGCTTAACCGCTTTCATTCTATCAATGCTTTCAGTAAACCGGGGAAGGTTTTTAAGGAACCTATATACTTGATTAATCATTCAGCAAACGGTCTTTCCCTTTTACAGTAAATCCGGTGCATGGAAAGGTAATCAGCAGGAATCGGGCCTTTGCTTTGAACTGCCTTGTTGTTACAAA
>JAJQCV010000124.1 GCA_021202525.1 Akkermansiaceae bacterium
CGTTGGGAGGGGTGGGTTTGGGCGTCGGCTTGATCAGTTCCGGATCAATGGTGTCCGTATAATGGGGTTCCGCCTCTTTCCCGTCCGTGAAGGGGGCGAGCCGGTCTTGCATCTGCTGGGTCTTTTTTTTCATTGGCTTGTTTCTGAAGGGATTGAATTTTCCTATGGGTAAGTAGTTCGACTCTGGCTTCCCGGACGATGTTCTGCCTTATTTTGTCAGTTCATGTGGAATTCAAATGATGGAAAAACGCTGGAAATAACTCGGCAGGAATGAAATAAACGATAGGAAACAGGAGGCGGAAACGGAGTCTGTTTGACTGGCATGACGTTTCTGTCAGTAGGGAACCCGGGATTTTCCGCGTTTTTTCCTCCTGCCGGGAAAAACAGGATAGCGCCGTTAATGAACGGACGGGGTGGGGCGAAGTTCCGCAGTTCCCTAATTCCCCGCATGGAGAACCTGAGGACAGTCCCGCCGTGTCCGGGAATCCTTCCGTACCTGGCGGCCTGGCCGGCCATATCCATTTCCGTTTTCAAGCAGGCCGTGTGCCATGCCGGAAGAGGGTTTGCTGCATGCGGCGCCTGTGCCGTTTTTCCGGAAAACCGCCTGTTCCTGGGGCCGTTCAGGCTGCGCCCCAGCTTTACTCTTGGTGAAAGGGGCGTATTTTGCGCCAGATTGGCGTCCTGTATAAAATCGTCCCGCACTGGGAACGGCGGCGGTGCGGGAATATTCCGGTGAATTCCATCAACAACTTCTGCCGCTTCAAAATTACCGGATGGAACAGGGGCAGGGCATCGGGAAGGAAGCGTGCCGGATTGCGGGGATGGTTGTGCGGCGGTCGAAAGGTTTCTTCCGTGGAAAATTTCCGGCGCCCCGTGGAGGGAGACAGAACTTCCGCAAATTTTCATAGACGTGCGGGATAAATAGGTTATGATGATTCCGTAAATTGCGTACCGGAGGCATGCGGCGCCCTTATACGGCTGCCTGTCCGGTGCGGGAACTGATCTTTCATTTATGTTAAAGGGTTATGACGGTGCAAGAAATAGCTGAACAAAGTTTGAAGAGCCTGCTGGCTTCACTGGGATTTTCTGCGGAAGTTGAAATAACGGAGACGGACGGCATCGTGTGCCTGAACGTTTCCTCCCCGGATTCCAGGTACATCATCGGGAATGACGGAGACAGGCTGGATGACCTGCAATATCTGGTCAACCGCATGATCCAGCGCAAGATTGAAGACGCCCCCCGCGTGAAGGTGGATTGCGACCATTACCGGGAACGCAACGAAGCGCGCCTTCTGGAAAAGGCCCTTTCCCTGGCCGCCCGCGTGCAGGAGAGCGGCAAGCCCATGAAGATGCAGCCCCTCAATGCCTATCACCGCCGCCTGGTTCACAATGCCCTTCAATCCGTAGAGGGCGTCACGACGGAGTCTGAGGAAGGGGACGGCCGCTACAAGCGGATCACGATCCGCCGGGTATAGCACCGCTTGAATTCCATGAGGCGCGGAGCGGTCATTTCCGGCATCTGGCTTGCGGCGGTTCTGGCCGCCGTGGTCCGGGCTGCACCGGAAAGTCCCGTTGCCTCCGATGCCGCCGTTCCGCCGCCCAGTCCCGTACTGGTGGTTTACGCCTCCTCCAATCCCGGCGCGGAGGAAGCCCGCTGGCTTGCGGCGCTCCAGCCGGGAGGAGAAGGGAACCACATTCTGGACGGCCATGTGAAGGACGTTCAGATGGTGACGATGCCGTCCCGCCCGGCTCTGGAGGACTGGAGCGAGGAAGGACGGCTGTTCCGGGCTTCCCTGCACGGGGTGCGCGCGTTGCCGACCGTGATCATGCTTGATTCCAAGGGGCGCGTTTTCGACTGGATGGCCGGAGGGGCGGATGAAGCCTCCCTGCCCGGAAAAGTCGCCTTGTTGAAGGAAAAAGCGTCCCGTGTCCGGCCCCTGACAGTGGTCAATGACATTCCCAAGGGAGGCGACCCGCGGGAGGAAGCGGCGGCCATCTGCCGCGCCATGGAACAGGTGCCTGCGGAAGCGTGGTACCGGGATTACCCCCGGACCATGAAAAGGCTGGAAAAACTGGACTGCACGGAGCCTTCCTTCCTGGCCGCCCGCGAGGCGGCGGACCGTTTGGCGAAGAACCGGGAGACGGCCTCCCTGCTTCGCGAATCCTTTTTGGCCCGGGATGCTTCTTCCATCCGGGATTGCCTGGCCGCGTGGCGGAAGAAGGCGGATGATCCCGCGCTGCCCGTGGCTGACCGGCAGTTGCTGCTGCTGGCCATGGTCCACCCCCTCTGGGTTCGGCTGGAGGAAGCCCTGTACCAGGGAGCGCACAGCGCCGAAAGTGAGGAGGCTTTCAACCGCGCCATTGCCGTGCTGGAGGAAGTGAGGGACATGGACCGTTCCAGCGTCTGCGGCAGGCGCGCGCACCAGCTCCGGGAGGAGCTGAGGAAGGCCCGGCTGGCCGCGGCGCGGTACGATTGAGAGACCGGATAATTTGTCTTCCTCAACCCGGACAGGAAGGTCCCCGCGGCGCGTCCCGGAACCGGGGGATGCCCTTTTCCCGCGTGATTCTCCGGGCTACAGGAAGGGGCCCGGCAAATTGGCTTGATTTTGCACATGGAACGGGCTAGTCTGCGGACCGTTATGACAGATTCCTCCATTCCGGACATGATGGCGGCGGCGCGCCGTGACAAATGGACCGACCAGCAGCTGGCAACCAAGGCGGTTGAATTGGCTGAATCCATTCTCAGACAGGCCAATGCCGGGATGCGCAGACATGAAAAGAAGCAGGCGGAGCAATTGGAACGGATGATGGACGATCCCGCAGGCAAGGCGTTCACCCTGGCCCTGGCGGACCGCGTATTCCGCCCCTCTTCCCCCGCCCGCGGCGCGGAACTGTTCCGCTACCTGCTGGGCGGCTACGGCGTGCCCAAGTACCTGTCCGGCATGGACCGCCTGGCCATGAAGGTGGGGGACAGGCTGTCCGTGCAGTTTCCGGGCGTGGTGATGCCCATGATCACCAGCCAGTTGAGGAAGGAGAGCTCCAACGTGATTCTCCCGGCGGAGGACAGGAAGCTGCGCCCCCATTTGCGCCGCAGGCGCAAGGCCGGCATCCGGATGAATATCAACCAGCTTGGTGAGGCCATTCTGGGCGAGTCGGAAGCCCACCACCGCCTCCAGCAGGTGGTGGACCGCCTGGGGGACAAGGACTGCGACTATATTTCCGTCAAGATTTCCGCCATTTTCAGCCAGATCCATCTGGTGGCCTTTGAAGAAACGGTCAAGCTGATCCAGGAGCGGCTGCGCATTCTTTACCGCGCGGCCATCACGAATGCGGTCACGCTGCCGGACGGCTCCAAAAGGCCCAAATTCGTGAATCTGGACATGGAGGAATACCGGGACCTCTACCTGACGGCGGAGGCGTTCAAGCGCACGCTGATGGAGGAGGAGTTCATACATCTGGAAGCCGGAATCGTCCTCCAGGCCTATCTGCCGGATTCCTGGGAGGAACAGATGAAGCTGTGCGCCTGGGCGAAGGAGCGCGTGGAGCAGGGGGGCGCCCGCATCAAGATACGCCTGGTGAAAGGGGCCAACCTGGCCATGGAAAAGGTGGAGGCCTCCATGCACGACTGGGCGCAGGCCCCGTACGGAACGAAAGCCCAGGTGGACGCCAACTACAAGCGCATGCTGCATTACGGCTGCATGCCGGAAAACGCCAGGTACGTCCAGTTCGGCGTGGCTTCCCACAACCTGTTTGACCTGTGCTACGCCATGCTCCTGCGGGAGCGCGAGGGCGTGAAGGACCACGTGGAGTTTGAAATGCTGGAGGGAATGGCCAACCACCAGGCCCGCGTAATCAGGGAATCCGCGGACGGCCTGCTACTGTACGCTCCCGTGGTGTTGAAGGAGGACTTCCACAGCGCCATTGCCTATCTGGTGCGCCGTCTGGACGAGAACACCAGCGAGGAGAATTTCCTGCACGACCTCTTCGGCATGGCGCCGGGCTCCCGTACCTGGGACATCCAGAAAAGGCGATTCCTGAAGGCCTGCCAGGAGAAGGACAGCGTCAAGTATGGTCCCAACCGCACGCAGAACCGCGCCACGGACCCCGTGGAACCCACTCATTACCGGAACGCCTTTGCCAACGAGCGCGACACGGACTGGTCCCTGCGGCAGAATTCCGAATGGATCAACGGCCTGATTGCCGCGGAAAAGGAAAAGTCCGGGGAGGAAATTCCCCTGGTCATCAACGGTGAGGAGATCACGACCAACCTGTGGGGCGTGGGCCGCGACCCGTCCCGGCACAACGAGGTTTCCTACAAGTTCGCCTACGCGGACTTCGACCAGATTGAACATGCCCTGGACACGGCCGACAAGGCGCGGACTTCCTGGGCGGCCAGAAGCGTCAGAGAACGTGCGGAAATCCTGCACAACGCGGCGCGGGAACTCTCCGCCATCCGTGGGGAGGCCATCGCCGCCATGGTCAGGGATGCGGGCAAGGCGCCCACGGAAGCGGACGTGGAAGTGAGTGAAGCCATTGACTTCTGCCGTTATTATGCGGAAGGCCTGGACAGGGACGGTATGAATGACGGGGTGGAAATGACCCCGCTGGGTACCGTTTGCGTGATGTCCCCGTGGAACTTCCCCTTTGCCATTCCCACCGGGGGCGTGGCCGCCGCGCTGATGGCCGGGAACACGGTGGTCTTCAAGCCGTCCGAGCTGGCCGTCTATACGGCCTGGCAGATTGTCCAGGCATTCTGGCGCGCGGGAGTGCCGAAGGAGGTGCTCCAGTTCGTGCCCATGCCGCGCAATGAAATTTCCCACAAATTCCTGACGGACCCGCGCCTGCACAGCGTGATCATGACGGGCTCCTACCGCACCGGAAAAATGCTGCGGGAACTGCGTCCGGACCTGGCCGTTCTGGCGGAAACCAGCGGGAAGGACGCCATGGTCATCACCGCCACGGCGGACCCGGACCAGGCCGTGAAAGACTTGGTGAAAAGCGCCTTCGGCCATTCCGGGCAGAAATGTTCCGCCGCCAGCCTGGCCATCGTGGAGGCTTCCGTCTATGACAACCCCGCCTTCCTGCGCCAGTTGAAGGACGCCGCCGCCAGCCTGAAGGTGGGCGGCTCCTGGGAGGTCAATTCCGTGGTGACGCCGCTTATCAAGGAACCGGAAGGCAATCTGCTGCGGGCGCTCACCCAGCTGGAGCCCGGAGAGGAATGGCTGCTGAAGCCGGAGCAGTCGGAAGACAACCCGTGCCTGTGGTCGCCCGGCATCCGGCTGGGCGTGAAGCCGGGAAGCTGGTTCCACCAGACGGAATGCTTCGGCCCGGTGCTGGGCATCATCCGCGCGGAAAATCTGGAAGAAGCCATCGACATTCAGAACGATTCCGAATTCGGCCTGACCGGGGGCCTGCAATCCCTGGATGAGCGGGAAATAGCCCTGTGGAAGAGCAAGGTGCAGGTGGGCAACGCCTACATCAACCGCGTCATCACCGGGGCCATCGTCCGCCGCCAGCCCTTCGGCGGCTGGAAGCACTCTTCCATGGGCCCAGGCTCCAAGGCCGGAGGGCCCAACTACCTGACCATGCTCGGGCGGTGGTCGGAAAAGGAACTTCCCCAGAAACTGCGGACTCCCGGCGAACGCATCGCCGGGCTGGTGGAAAAACTGTGTTCCGAACTGCCGGACTGCGCCAAGCGCATCCGTTCCGCCGCGGGCTCCCAGGCCAAGTGGTGGATGGAGGAATTCGGCGTGGAACATGACCCCTCCCGCGTTTACGGGGAAAACAACACGTTTCGCTACGTTCCCGTGAAGGGAATCCTGGTCCGGACGGAAGGCATGGCGGACGACGATGTGGCCATCCTGTTGCTGGGCGCCAAACTGTGCGGCGTGGAACTGCACCTCAGCGTGGAGGAAGGACGCCCGTGGATTCAGAAGATGAACGGTTATTACGCCTCCCTGGCCGTGGAAACGGAGTCCGCTCTCATCGACCGTCTGCCGGAAATAGCCGGAGGCGTGCAATTCCTGCGTGCGAAGGGGATTTCAAACGCCCTGTTTGACGCAGCCCGCGCCCGGGAACTGGAAGTGCTGGACCGTCCCGTGCTGGCCAACGGCCGCCTGGAACTGCTCGGCTTCTTCCGGGAACAGGCCGTTTCCGAGACGGTGCACCGTTACGGCAATATCATTCCTCCGCCGGACAGCTTCAAGGGAGCTACGGCTTAAAAAATGCCGTGCGTTTCCGCCGCTCCGGAGGATATTTCTCCGGGGCCGGAATATCTGCGGAATATCGTCTTGAAAACGAGGCGGGGAGTATGGACTCCCCGCCTCGTTTCCTGACGGGTCTTTAAATGTCGTTCCGCGTGTCAGCGTTTCAGCACCGGGCGGTAATGTCCGGTGATGGTGAAGGAAAACAGGCAGTCTTCCTCCTGTGTGCCGCTGCCGATGTTGTGGATGATCAGCGGCGTGCCTTGCTCCGTCTTTTTGTCGGAAACGATGCCGATATGGGGAACGCCCCCTGCGTCCAGATTCCACGTGACGAGGTCGCCGGGCAGGTAATCCGCCGCCGTCTTCGTGACGGGCACGGACCAGCCCTTGCGGGTAAAGAAGGTGCGCAGGTTGGGCACACGGCGGTGGTCAATGCTGCGGTCCGTGCCCTTAAGGCCCCACAGGTTCGGGTACCTGGAAAAATTGTCCTTCATGTCCTCATGCACGGCTTTCTGGAGGTCCAGGCCGAATGCCCGCAGGGCGCGGATAACCACGTCCGTGCATACGCCCGTATCCCGGGGAACATCCCCGTCGGGGTAGGGGATGACCTGGTAGGAACCGCTGTAGGAGGTGGTCACCCCTATCTGTTCGCGCGCCTTGGCGGCCAGCGCGGCGTTGTCCGCCATCAGGAACGCGGAACAGGAGAGGAACAGGAAAGAGAGAGCGGCGGCGAATTTCACAGATCGTTGTTGAGAGAGTTGCGGAAGTGTGCGGAAGATCAGACAAAGCTGGCAAAGCCGATGTCCGGCCTGCGCTGCATGCCGTCGAAGCTCACCTTTTTCGTTTCATTGTGGGCGCGCTGGCGCGCCTCGGAAAGGGTATCTCCCTGCGCCACCACAGCCAGCACGCGGCCGCCGTTGGTTTCATAGCAGTTCCTGTCTCCGTTCCACCGGGTGCCGGCGTGATAGACGGAGGCGTTCGCCACGTTGTCCAGGCCGCTGATGGCGTCCCCGGAATGGGATGATTCCGGATACCCTTTGGAAGCCAGAACGCAGCAGACGCTCCAGCCGTTCTTAAAGGAGATTTCCTCCGGCGTGAATTTCCCCCTGGCGCCGTGCAGGCAGAAGGAAGCCAGATCGCCGGAAAGCAGGGGCATCACGGCCTGGCATTCCGGATCGCCGAAGCGGCAATTGTACTCAATGACCTTGGGGCCGTTCGGGGTCAGCATCAGCCCGAAGTACAGGAAGCCGCGGTAGGGAAGGCCGTCTTTCTTCAGTCCGGCCACGGTCGGGGCCACGATTTCCTTCTCAATGCGTTCCAGCATTTCAGGCTCTACCAGCTGGCGGGATGCCACGGCGCCCATGCCGCCCGTGTTGGGGCCGGCGTCGCCTTCCTTAAGGCGCTTATAGTCCCGCGCCGGGCACAGGATCAGGTAATGGTCGTCCACCAGGGCGCCGAAGATGGAAACCTCCGGCCCGGTTAAAAACTCTTCCACCAGCAGGCGGCCTTCTCCAAAGCGCCTGTCCGTGAACACCTCTTTCAGGAAGGCGTCCGCCTCCTCCCGGCTCATGCACACGGCCACGCCCTTGCCTGCGGCCAGTCCGTCAAACTTCAGGACGGTGGGATAAACGCCGCCGATAAACTCCTGCGCCTCTTCCAGCGTGGCGGCCACGCGGGCCTGCCCGGTGGGAATCCGGTGGCGCAGCAGGAACTCCTTGGCGAATTCCTTGCTGGCTTCCAGCTGGGCGCTTTCCTTGACCGGCCCCCAGCACGGAATCCCGACCCTGGCGCAGGCGTTGGCCAGTCCTTCGTCCTTCACCAGGTAGCTTTCTTCCCCGGCTACGCACAGGTCCACCTTATTGGAAACCATCCAGTCGATCAGCGTAGGCAGATCCCTGGCGGGAATGGGCTCGGCCAGGCGGTTGATGGCGTCGCTGCCCGGGAAGCAATACATTTCCGGAGCGGACGGAGATTCCTTCAGTGCCTTGACCAGCGCGTGTTCACGCCCACCTTTTCCAATGACGGCAATTTTCATACGCACATGAGTATGCAGGCGCGGAGCGAATTTGCCAAGCTGAAATGAATGGAGAAGCGGGCCGTTTGCGGGCATGCTCCCCAGGGAACGCGAGTCTCCTATTTGTGCGCTAATTTCATGAAAACGGCACGGGAAAAGTTCCCGCCGTGTTTTTTCCGCGATGTTCCATGCACTTCCAATCTTGCCGGGCAGGACACCTTCTGTTTTAATGACAGCGGTCTTCCCTTACCGTCTGCGGGGGAAGCCGGAAAAAGGGAAATGATGAATGCCGCATATCACATCAGTCATGCCGGGATACGCCGGATGGCGGGAGTCTGTCTGCCGCTTTTTCTCGTGTTCCTGGCGGTTTGCGGAGGAATGCGGGCGGCCGGAGCCTCCTGGGAGGTGCGCGGGTATGATGTGGAAATGAGGGTTTCCCGGAATGCGGGCGTTTCCGTAACGGAGCGCATCTCCGTCTTCTTCAGCGAATACAGCCACGGCCTGTACCGCACCATTCCCACGGCCCTGCGCATGAAGCGCATCATCAACGGACGGGAGAAGGAATACCTGTACCGCCTCCGGGTGGACGACGTCAGGGTGCAGGGAAGCGGCTTCTCCTGCCAAAGACAGCAGGATGAGGGCAGAAGCCTTCTGATACGGGCGGGAAACCCGGACCGGTTGCAGAAGGACGATGCCGAATATGTGCTTTCCTACACGGTGCAAATGCCCGATGACCTGGTGGAGGAATACGACGAATTCTACTACAATATCATCGGCACGGACTGGGAAGTTCCTTTGAACGGCGTGCGCTTTTTCATTGCCTTTGACAAGCCCGCCGACTTGTCCGGCTTCCGGATGTACCGGGGAACCTATGGAAGCAGGGATGAACGTGGAATTGACTATGAAATCTCCGGCAATGCCGTTCGCGGAACGGTGGACGGCAGGCTGGGGGCGCATGAGGGGTTAACGGCTTATGTACGTCTGCCGGAAGGGTATTTTGAAGGCGCTCCCAGCCCCCCTTCCTTCCTGATTTCCGTCTTTGCCGCCGTGTGTGCCGGTCTGGCCGCCGGGGCTGTCTGCCTGATGTTCCGGACCTTCCGGACCGGAAGAAATTACAAAAGGGAAACGGAGAATCCCTTTCCTGTTCCTCCGGAACTGGACAGTGCCTCCCTGGCGTTTGCACGGGGCGGCGTTCCGCGCAACAGGCTGCTTCTTTCCCTGGTTCTCTGGCTGGTCTCCAAGGGCTGCATGAAGGTGAAGGAAGGTGAAGGAAGAGGATGGGACCGTTTCCGTGCGCCTGATGAAGGGTGCGCATCACCTGCCGCCGCATGCGCGCACGTTCCTGCACGGCCTGTTCGCATCCGGCAAGGGAAACTGGGTGCCCCTGGGCCTCTTCCGGTCCGGTTTTTCCCGTGTGCTGGAGAAATCCTTTCAACAGCTTGAAGACGGATTCCGGGGAGAACGCCGGCTCGGGAACGGACTGGGCGGCCGCATGGTGCTGATGGCTTTTGCCATTTCCTTGGCGGCCTCCGCGGCCATCAGCCTGGCGGGCTGGCATCATTCCTTCATGGTCCATTTTTGCGCCATTATGGGCGGCACGATCGTGCTCGGCTTTTTGGGCACGGGCATGATTTATACATCCGGCAGGCACTCGGGAAGGGGGCTGTGGATCAGGGTTGTCCTTCCTGTTCTCTGCATGGCCGGGCTGCTGTTCGGCGTGGCGGCGGCCTTCCGCCTTCTGGCTGATGCGGTGATGGTGAACTTCTATTATGATGCGTGGCTGTGGGTTTGCCTGGGGTCCGTTTGCACCGCGTTTTTGGCTCTGGCGCTTGCCCGTAAGGAATCCGCCTATAAAAGAAAAACGGCGACGGAGGCCGCGGAACTGCTGGCCTTCATGAAAAACGCGGAACCGGACCGGCTCCGGCGGCTGGCGGAGGCAGACCCCGGCTGTTTCTGGTCCCTGCTTCCGTATGCGTACGCATGGGGCGTGGATGACAAGTGGATTCGGAAATTCAAGACTTTGGAAATGCCTGTTCCGGAATGGTATCAGGGCGGGATGAACGCTGAAAATCCGGTGTTTTACGCCGTTGCGTGGAGCCTGTCCTGCCATTTGAACACATTCCTTCTGTCCTTGCCCGCGGGGCCGGGCAATGGCATGTCTCCCTGGGATGCCGGCTCTTCATCCTCCGTTTCCGGCAGGGGAGGGACCTCCGGAGGCGGAGGATTCAGCGGAGG
>JAJQCV010000045.1 GCA_021202525.1 Akkermansiaceae bacterium
CCCACATTCTGCTGGGCGTGGCCCGTCCGGAACTGGTGGAACTGCTGGCGGAAACCCTCAGCCAGTCCCATATCCGCAGGGCGGCCGTGGTGTACGGCGCCGGAGGGTATGACGAGGTGACGCCGCTGGGGCCCACCAAGATGATGATCGTGCACAACGGGAAGCTGACGCCCATGACGCTGGACCCCGCCGACTACGGCATCCAGCCCTGTGATCCCGAGGAGCTGGCCGTCCATTCCAAGGCGGAGGCGGTGGCCGTGCTGAAGGATATTCTGGCGGGCAAGGGCCCCCGCGCCATGATGGACATGGTGATTCTGAACGTGGGCGTGGCCATATTCCTGCTGGAGGACCACATGGACCTGGCCGTCTGCATGGCGAAGGCCCGTGAGGCCGTGTGCGCCGGCGTAGGAAGGAGAACGCTCCATGTTGCTTGACCGGTTCAGGGAAGCCAAGGCGGAGGAAATCGTCCTGCTTACGGACCTGGCGTCCCGCCGGGAATTGCCGCGTCCCTGGAAGGGACACAGGCCGGATTTCCTGAAAGCGGTTGCGGAGCCGCCCGCCGGGCAGCCCGTGGCCGTGATTGCGGAATTCAAGCAGGCGTCTCCGTCGCGCGGCGTCATTACTCAGGGATTGAAGCCGGAAGATGTAGCGGAACAGTATGCCGCCGCCGGGGCCTCCTGCATTTCCGTGCTGACGGAGGAACGGTTTTTCGGCGGCCGCATCGGGTATCTGGAGCGCATGCACCGCACCGGGGTTCCCATGCTCCGCAAGGATTTTATTTTCCACCAGCTTCAGGTGATGGAGACGGCTTCCACGCCGGCTTCCGCCCTGCTGCTCATCGTGCGCCTGACTCCGGACGCACGGATTCTCCGCACCCTGAGGGAGCAGGCGGAAGCCTACGGCATGCAAGCCGTGGTAGAGATTTTTGACGAGGAGGACCTGGCGCTTGCCCGGGAATCCGGCGCGCGCATCATCCAGGTGAACGCCCGTGACCTGGATACGCTGGAAACGGACAGGCCTGCCTGCCTGGACCTGGGGAAGCTCCGCCGCGGCGGGGAAGTGTGGATAGCCGCCAGCGCCATGAGCGCCGGGGAGCATCTCAGGGAAGCCGCGGAGGCGGGCTTCCAGGCCGTACTGATGGGAACAGCCCTGATGGACGGCGGAAAGCCGGGTGAAAAACTGGCTGCAATTTTAGAAGAAACAAGATGAAGAAACATTCATTCGCAATCAAGGTGTGCGGGATTACCCGCCAGAGTGACCTGTCAACCGCCATGGGAATGGGGGCCCACTTCTGCGGGTTCGTATTCCACCCCAAAAGCCCGCGCTATATTGCGCCGGAACGCGCCGCCGCGCTGGATTCCGCGCTGATCCGCCGGGTGGGCGTGTTCGTGAACCAGGATGCGGAGGAGATCATGGACATCATGAATAAGGCCCGGCTGGAATTCGCCCAGCTCCACGGCACCCAGTCCCTGGATTGCGCGCGCCGGATCGGCGCGGGAAAGGTCATCCGCGTGCTGTGGCCGGACAGTTACGATTCCCTGGACGCCCTGCAAAGGGAAATGGACCTCTGGGCGGACAGCTGCTCCTGGTTCCTGCTGGATGCCGGCAGGCAGGGCGGCGGCCACGGAACCGCGCTGGACTGGAAGGCGCTCGCCTCCCTGAAATCCCCGCGTCCCTGGTTCCTGGCCGGCGGCCTTTCCTCCACCTCCCTGAACAGGGCGCTGGAACAGTGCACTCCGAACGGCATTGACCTGAATTCCGGCGTGGAAGCCATTCCCGGCCAGAAGAGCCCGCAAAAGTTGCTGGCGGCGCTCAGGCCCCTCATTTCCTACACACCTTACCACATCGCATGAACAACAAAGAAGGATACTTCGGCAATTTCGGCGGCCGTTTCGTTCCGGAGGCATTGCGCCCTCCCCTGATGGAATTGGAACAGGCCATGGATACCATCATGCAGTCCCCGGCGTACCGGGATGCGTTGCAGGACCTGCTGGTCAACTACGCGGGCAGGGAAACGCCCCTGACGTTCTGCCCCCACCTTTCGGAGAAACTGGGCTTCCGCCTGTGGCTGAAGCGTGAGGACCTGCTGCATACGGGCGCCCACAAGATCAACAACGCCCTGGGCCAGGCCCTCCTTGCCAGGATGATGGGGAAGACGCGCCTCATCGCGGAGACCGGGGCGGGCCAGCACGGCGTGGCTACGGCCACGGCGGCGGCGCGCCTGAAGATGGCTTGCACCGTTTTCATGGGTGCGGAGGATGTGGAGCGCCAGTCCATGAACGTGATGCGCATGAAGCTGCTGGGTGCGGAAGTCGTTCCCGTGGACAGCGGTTCCCGCACGCTGAAGGACGCCATCAACGCGGCCCTGCGCTACTGGATTTCCCATCAGGCGGACACCCTGTACTGTTTCGGTACGGCGGCGGGGCCCCATCCGTTCCCCACGCTGGTCAGGCAGCTCCAGTCCGTCATCGGCCGGGAGGCGCGCGCCCAGATGCTGGAGCGCGCCGGTAGGTTGCCGGACGTGGTGGTGGCGTGCGTGGGCGGCGGCTCCAACGCCATCGGCATGCTCCATCCCTTTGTGGAGGATGAGAATGTGCGCCTCGTGGGCGTGGAGGCCGGCGGCACGGGCGAGCCCGGCTGCTACAATTCCGCCCCCATCAACCTGGGGAGCCCCGGCGTGCTGCACGGCCATGTGACCATGCTTTTGCAGGACGGGGACGGCCAGATACAGCCCTCCCATTCCATTTCCGCCGGGCTGGATTATCCCGGCGTGGGGCCGGAGCATTCCCATCTGGCGGAAATAGGCCGCGTGCATTACGGCATCATTTGTGACGCTTCCGCCCTGAATGCCTTCCAGGCGCTCACTAGGGAGGAAGGCATCATTCCGGCGCTGGAATCCTCCCATGCCGTGGCGTGGGTGCTGGACCACGCAGAAGAGCTTCCCAAAGGGGGGGACGTGCTGGTCAACCTTTCCGGCCGCGGGGACAAGGACCTGGGAATCGTTAAAAAATATCTGAACATTTAATTGCCGCCTTTTCATGAACAATACGCAGAAATCACCGTTGCAGGAAGCCGTTGAACAGGCTCATGCCAAGGGGCGCCGCGCCGTTATTCCATTCATCACCGCCGGTTTCCCGAACATGGATTCCTTCTGGACCCACTTGGCGCGCATTGACGCGGCCGGGGCGGATATCATCGAGATAGGCGTTCCGTTTTCCGACCCGGTGGCGGACGGCCCCGTCATTGAAGATGCCTCCCGGGACGCGCTGGCCCGCGGGGTCAGCCTGAAATGGATTCTGGACGGCCTGAAAGCCCGCAAGGGCCAGTTTTCCGCCAGGCTGGCATTGATGGGCTACGTGAATCCCTTTTATCAATACGGTCTGGAAAATCTGGCACGGGACGCGGCGGAAGCGGGCGTTCACGGCTTCATCGTGCCGGACATGCCGCTGGAAGAATCCGGCATTTTTAGAGACGCGTTCAAATCCCGCGGCCTCACGCTTGTGACGCTGGTGGCTCCCAACACTTCCGTGGAACGCATGAAGGAATACAAGTCCAGCACGGAGGGATTCGTTTACGTGGTGTCCGTCCTCGGCATCACGGGAGGGAAGGCGGATCTGGCGCAAAGCGTTGCGGAGACCATGCGCCGCGCCCGTTCCGTGTTTGACGTTCCGCTGGCGCTGGGCTTCGGCCTCCAGACACCGGACCAGTTGGAGGCTCTCCCGGAAGATGCCCGCCCGGATGCCGCCGTACTGGGAAGCGCCCTGCTCAAGCACATTGCCGCAGGAGGGGACGCGGGAGAATTCCTGCAGCCGTGGACCAGATAAGACGCTGACACTCCTGTTTTTTGACAGGTTTCCTTTCCGGGGCCTTGTGTGGGGAAAACCGCACAAGGCCCCGTTTTTCTGGCACGGAGGAAGGAAGGGGAAGGAGGGGTAAAAAAGTTTGTCATACTTAGACAAAAGTCAATCCATGATTAACGTGATAAACGTGAACTCATTGACTGGTATTTCAGTGCTGGAAATATTTGTTAGATAGAGGGGGTATGTCCGTTTTCCTGCAAAAGTTTTGGAGAAATTTTCATGCCGGGGAAGTTTTCTTTTGACGGAAAAATGAGAGTTCCGTATTTATGACGATAAGCTATACGATTTGCCTCATTTAAGGTCGTTGTCTAACTTATAGAAATCTAGAAAAACACATCATATGAAATTGAAACTGCCTCTGCGTTTGCTGGCCGCACTAGTGACTTCCTTTACCGGAGTTACTGTCGGAACCGTTACTGTAACCGGTCTTGCCGGCATTGCCGTGACCGTGTCGCTCTCTCCGGCGCTTGGAGCGGACATCACATTTGACGGCACCCAGGTAACGGTACCAGCCGGAGGCTCCGTGTCGTATGACGCGGGAAACGTAACCGCATCCACAACTCTCCAATTTTCCGGAGCAGGCACGGCCACCATCACGAATTTGAACGGCGACGCCGCGGAAGCTGTCCTGAGAGTGGGCCGTGTAGCCAGTGGCGGCGCCAGTCTTTCTTCATTGATTCTGAATGGTCCGGGTACGTTCAACGGTGTGATTTCCATGTATTCCAACACAACCGGCGGTACCCGGAATAATATTCTGGAACTTAACCATGCCCTGGCGGCGCAGAACGCCACCATCAGGCTGGGCGGCTACAGCTATGCGGCCGGGGCTTCCGTGCTGCAGGCGAACGTGGACACAAGCATCAGCAAGCTGGAACACGACAATGTGGCCGCCCTGATTACCGGGGAAGGCACCACCCTGACCATTACCGGGGATTCCTCTTCCTACGGCGGCAGTTTCGGAGGTTCCATCACGGTGGATTATGTGGGGGGAGGCATTTTTACGCTGGGCAACTCCGATAAGGATACGGCCCTGACGCCCGCCGCGTCTCCGGACGCCACCCTTAAAATCAGCAGCGGCACACTTTCCCTGTATTCCGGGAACGTCAACTGGACACAGAAACTCGTCATGGGGGACAATACGATGCTGACCGTGGAGGACGGGCCACCCGTCAGCGGGTATTATAGCTACGATGCCAACTCCATCAACGGCAACGGTTTTACGTTCTCCGGGGAAGCCACCTTCGGCAGCGGCGTCAACATGACGACCGAGTACGGCAAGAATATCAAGTTCACGGGAGTGCTCACGGCGGCCGACGGCTTCACGATCAGCGGCCCGGACAGTGAATACACGTATTACACGTTGTCCAATACGGAAAACCAGCTCGGGGGAACCATCGCCATCACCCGGAATTCCACCTCCCTGGGCATCAACGCCTCCGGTTCCCTGGGAACCGCGGCCGTAACCACTACTTCCGGCAGCCAGTACATTACGTATTACGGTACGGCGGGAGATGCGGTTGACGTCATTGACAATTCCATGACCGGAGCGGGCAACTTCGTGGTACAGTCCGGCTGGGTGCATCTTACTGAGAATGTGGCGCTCACGGGAACTTATACGGTCAATTCCGGGGCGGTCCTTTCCAAGGCGGGGACCGTCAACGCCGTGCTTGCCGGAGGCAGGCTGGACGCGGGCGATGGCAATTTGACGGTAACGGGAATAAGCGGCAGCGGCATGGTCGCAGCTTCCTCCGGGACCATGAATTTCCAGAATGCCTTTACTGTGGGAGAAGGCATGGGCATTCTCGCCAACGGCACGGGGAGCATCACGGGGAGCGTTACCGTGGACGGCGGCCGCCTGTATTACACGTCCATGGACAACGTCTCCTCCGTTCTGCAGAACGTGACGTTTGTGTCCGGGCTGATTGATTTTTCCCTTTTCCAGGAATTCCAGGACATGTACGGTTCGGACGCCCTGATAGGACAAACTTATGACCTGGGCGTCAACCTGGGCAACGGGTTCACGCTGGCGGATATTGATGAATCCCTGTACACCATCAGCAATTCATCCGGAAAAACCGTCATCACATTTACGGGGTCCGGCGCTTACGATACGGTATGGGATCCCGCCTGGGGACTGGGGAGCGCTCCCTCTTCCGCGGCCGGCACCGTGGCGGACCAGCAGACCATGGCCCTGTACGCTATGCGCGGTTCCTCCATGCAGGACGGCTTCGGTTCCGTGAACGTCGTGACCGGAACGGGAGAAGGCCTGACGGGCGTGATTCTGGCCGGCGGCTATTACAATACCAGCGCCACCGCCGAGGGGATTGCCATTACCACAGGTATCTGGACGGATGTAAGGGGCGGGGATTATAACATCATCATCGGCGGCAGCTATGCCAATAACTGGGGCGGTACCGGAGCGTGGAACGTGACCGGGGACATCCATACCCAAATTCAGGGGGATTCGGTCGTGAACTGGGTGGTGGGCGGCAACTACAAGGACGGCCTGACCGCAACCGTCACGGGGGACGTTTACGTGTCCGTGGACGGCAATGCCGTGATCAAGGGGTCCCTGGTGGGCGGGGGCACGGCGGCCCACAATTCCATCAACACCATTGACGGCAGCACGTACGTCGTCGTGCGCAGCATGCAGAGCGAGACGGACGAAACGATTACGCTCAATTCCGTGGCCAGGGGCTTCATCATCGGCGGCAGCGCGTATGAAACCAATGCCGCCTCCGGGGGGGCGATCTCCGGAAGCACCAACGTGACGATTGACCTGGGGGATGCGTCCGGCAATTTCGTCAAGAGCATTGTGGGCGGTTCCCATGCAGGGGGCACCGGCACCAGCACGACCAGGGCCTTTTCCATCGCCGGGGATACGAACGTGAGCATCATCGCCTCTTCGGGCGCCGTCTTCACGGGCAATATTTATGGCGGTTCCTATGCCGGGGGCGGCGGTGCGGGAAACGCAACGGTAGGCGGCAATTCCACGCTGACTCTGGACGGCGGCACGTATGAAGGCGCCCTTTACGCCGGGGGCGGCGGCACCAAGTCCATCGTCAGCGGAAATGCCTCCCTTGTCGTGAAGAAGGCCGTGTTCCGGACAGGAAGCACGCTGAACGTCACGGAAGGGACGGTCAGGGGAACGTCTTCCCTGCTGCTGGGCGGTTACGGAAGCACCTCGGACCATGCTATTTCCTTCTCCAATACGGTCGTTGCCGGGTTTGACATCGTCAAAATGTTCCAGGATTCCTTCTTTACGGGGAACCTGAACATGGACGGAGGCACGCTGGCGCTGGCCGGCGGCGCGGGGACATCCGTCCAGATGAACGGGAACTTCTCCCTGTCCGCGGAAGGGGAACTGAAGCTGGACCTGTCCGAATTCGGCGTCCTGACGAATGGCATGACTGTTCTGAGCACCACCGGGCTGAGCAATATTACTTCCATCCAGGCATCCTTTGCGGATGGAGTGGGAGGAACCATCTCCCTTTCACAGAACGGACGGGAACTGGTTTATACTGAAATTCCCATGCTGCTGTGGGCCGGCGGAGCCAGCGGCGCCTGGGGTGCGGCGAATATCTGGACGGATGGCGGAACTCCCGCTACTTATACGGCGGGACATGCCGTATCCTTCACGGACCAGGCGGGTGTGCCTGTCTCCAGCGTGCAGCTGGATTCTGAAGTTTCTCCCCTCTCCGTACTGGTACGGAATTCCACGACCCGCTATGAGTTTGCGGGAACCGGAGCCTTGACCAACACTTCCGTAGTCAAGGAAGGAACGGGTACCCTGGTGATCGGTTCCGACTCCGTGCTGGGAACGGGAACCACGGTTTCCGTACAACAGGGCATTCTGGCGTTCAGTTATGATACGGACGTGCCCGCTTCCGGCATCACATGGGGAGCGGGTTCCTTCCTGGGAGCGGCCAACGGAGCTACGGTTACGGTGAATCTGGGTACTGTGACCAACCCGACATTCTCCCTTTCTCCGGATGCGGGTTCCTTCATCAATCTGGTGGCTCCTTCCGCAATCACCTTTGCCAACAACATTACGGGGGCCGGCACCGTTTTGAAAACCGGAGCAGGACTGCTGAGGCTGACGGGGGCCAATTCAGGGCACATTGTGGTGCAGGAAGGCAACCTCCAGGTGGGGGACAATACAGCCTCCATCAACTGGGGATCGGCCGGTTCCTCCGTCACGCTCCATGACGGGACGATGCTGAACATCAGCGGCAGAAGCAGTTCCCACCATGTGATCGGCTCCGACCTGGTGCTGGGTACTTCAGCCTCGGATGCCGTCTCCCTGAGATGGAATGACGCCTCCCAGGCAAACGCCACCAATTATCAATACAATTTTACCGGGAACGTTACCGTCAATGGAAATGTGACGGTTACCGGCATAGCGGGGTGGGCCAAGGAAATGGGCTTTACCGGTACGCTGACGGGGGACGGAACACTCACGTACAAGCGCGGCGAAGGAGACGGCAGGTACAACTCCAATGGGAAAATGATCATTAACGGGGACGCCTCGGGATTCACCGGAATGGTCGTTGCAGACGCCACGAACGGCTATAGCGCGGGCCTGGATTTGTATTCTTCCATGACCCAGGGGTCCGTCACGCTCACTTCCGGGGACAATACCACCGGGTTCGCTTTCATGCGGGTGCTGGGAGACATTGAAATTGCCTCCCTGGACGGCACTGCCAACTCCCAGGTGGGCGCGGTGGGGGGAGCCCGTACGCTTACGGTGGGCTCCGGCACGTACAACGGCGCCATTGCGGACAAGGGCGTAGCCATTGCCTATGGAGGTACTGCCATTGCCTATGACCAGAACGGGGTGCTTTCCCTGACCAAGGTCAGCGACGGAACGCTCACGCTGGGCGGGACGGTCAGCTATACGGGTCTTACCGATGTCCAGGGCGGCACGCTGGCCTTCACGGGGACAGGCGCCGTGGCTCTTGGCAACATCACCATGGCCGCGGGTACCAGAATGACCACCGCAGGCGCCCTGAACGTGACGACCGGTTCCACCCTGACTCTGGACATCAGCTCCGCCATCACGGCGGGAGGCGCGTTCGGCCCTGGTTCCTTCACGCTGACCCTGAACGGGCTGGAGGGAATTACGGAGGCAGGGGAATACACGCTGATTAGCGCCGTGAGCGGTCTTGACGCCGGGAACGCCATTTTCAACTGGAGCGGCTATATCGGGGATGAAACGCTGATTTACGCACTCCAGCAGACGGGCACCACCCTGAAACTGGTGGTGACTTCCGCCGGAGAGGTCTGGATCTGGCAGGGGACCTCCGGATTGGATTGGAGCGATTCCACCACCGGGGAACAGTGGGGGATTTCCGGGTCTTTGGAAACGGCCGCAGGAAAGAACCTCGTCTTCAACAATACCGGGGCCGGAACCGTCACGATTTCCGGTCCGGTGACTCCGGCTTCCATCACCGTGAACAACGCCGCCGGGAACGATTATGAATTCGTCTCCGACGGCACCGGGAAGATTGCGGACGGCACCTTGACCAAGCGCGGCGAAGGCAAATTGACCCTGAACCTGGACAATACGGGCTGGACGGGGGCTATTTCCATCCAGCAGGGGGAACTGGTGGCGCAGGTCGCCAATTCCCTGGGTTCCGGCGGCATCACCATCGCCGGAGGCACGCTGACGCTGGCGACGGCGGATGTCCAGGCGGGGATGGGGATGATTTCCCTCCAAAGCGGAGCCCTGAACCTGGCTTCCGGCGATTTTGCCACGGCATTCACCGCCTCCGCCATGGAGTGGACGGGAGGCACCCTGATGCTGGGTGATGATGTAACGGCGACCGTTTCCAAGGAACTGGCCCATGAAAAAACCGTGGAACTGGGGGCTGGCTCCGTGCTGACCGTCAGCGGTACGAATGACAATACGGCCCTGACGCTGAATGCGTCCGGAACGGGTACCGTTTCCGTGGGACTGAGTTTGAATTATGGTCAGAATGTGCTGAACATGGGTACGGAATTCCAGGGTACCCTGGCGGTTACGGCGGGCTACTTCCAGCTCAACAATGTGACCATGGGGGCGGATGCCGTCCTGAATCTGGCGGATTCCAACGTCCGCACGGAATGGAACGGCACGGCGGGGGGAACCTTTGCCAACGACATCGTGTTTACGGGCAACCAGGTATTCGCCACCAATGATTTCACCCTGAGCGGCGATCTGAGCGGCACGGCGTTTTCCACGCAGGGAGCGGGCAATATCACGCTGACGGGCGGCGTCAATCTGGACGGCCAGCTCAAGGTGCACCGCGGCACGGTGACGGTGAACAGCTCCGCGGTGACGAGGCTGGGGGACAGCATCGACATCCAGAACAATTCCACGCTGGCCTTCGCCCGCGACTTTTCCTATGCGGGAGTGGTCAGCGGAACGGCGGGCAGTACGCTGGCCGTCAATGGCGGAACGTTGGTACTCACCGGGGCGAACACCTTCCTGGGCTCCCTGACCATTGCCGGCGGAGCCACGGCGCGCCTGGGCGACGGCGGCACATGGGCCGGGGCCATATCCGGCGCGGGCTCCCTGGTGATCGACACCACGGGGAATGTGACGCTGACCGGAGGCAATACTTCCTTCTCCGGCTTAACGACTCTTTCCGGCACGGGCACCGTGACCCTGACGGACGCCAATTCCCTGGGGTCCGGCAGAGTGACCGTCAACAACGGCGCTCTGGACCTGGCCTCCACGAATATGGGCAACGTCATCCTGGTCACGAAGGGCAATCTGCTGAATGCCGGGAACAAAACCGCGGGGAATGTGGAGATAGCCGCTTCCGCCGGAACGCAGGGTTCGCTGAACACCATCAGCCTGGGCGGCTTGTCCGGCAGTCTGGTGCAGTCCATCGTCATGGAGGATTTCACGCGCCTGACGGGGATCAGCGGTGCCCTGGACATGACCGGGAAGACGGTCACCCTGAAGCTGGACAGCGGCAGCCTGACGGCGGGCGGCGGCACGGGGACGGGCGTCATTGACGCGGACAGCCTCACGCTTTCCTCCGCCACCACGACGATCAACCTGAGCAACCAGGCGGTGCTGGACCTGCTTGCCGCCAACCGGGCATCCATTGACGGCGTAGGGCTGGTGCTGACCACGGGAACCCTGTCCGTGGACAATTACAGGCAGATATCCTTCTCCCCGCTGCTGGCCTCCCTGGGCTATGCCGTCACGGAGGTGCTGGGAGCGGACGGAACGCTGATGGTCAGCGGCAATACGGACCTGACTTATCTGGTGGATACGACGCCTACTTCGGACAACCCCTACATTGACAATTACGCGACGCTGGACCCCTACAAGGCCGTAGGCATCAACGGCACTACGCTCCATGTGAGCCTGGAGGGCGCTCCGGACGCCTCCCGGAACGGGAACGGCCTGAAAGTCAGCAACCTGATTGGCAGCAACGCCTCCCTGGTGGTGACGAATACGGCGGCGGATGCCGCGTCAAACCACGCCGTGGTGGACCTGGTCCAGAATATTGACGCCGGAAGCAACAGCTACGGAGGCACCATCAGCGGGGACCACGTGGACTTCATCAAGAAAGGAGCGGAAACGCTGACGGTGGAGGGCCATTTCACCGGGAACGACTCCATGCTGAGTTCCACGGAAGGGGAAATCGTGCTGAACGGCGCGGCCAACAGCCTTTCCACGCTGAACCTGGCCGGAGGAGACATCACGCTGGGCGGCCGGAATGACGGCGCCTCCCGCACGACGACGGTGGAAACCCTGTCTTCCGGAACGGGCGGCGGTACGCTGGACCTGGGCCGCGGAGCACAGCTGGTTGTCACCGGACAGGCGGCGGGAAGCCATGTGACGGACGTCACCATTTCCGGGGACGGCACGCTGACCCTGGGCGGGGCGGGTACGGACTCCTCTCTGACGCTGGGGAACGGTTCCTCCCTGGACGGCGTTCTGCTGGACATTCGCGAGGGTTCCGCCCTTTCGACGGCCGTAGGCTCCACGAATAATGTTTCCGGCCTGGCGGGCGGCGGCGCGCTGAAGCTGGGCGGTGCGGAAATGACGGTCAATTCCAGTGCATCCCATACCTTCACGGGAACCCTGGACGGCGCTTCCGGCACGCTCAACTTCAAATCCGGCAACGGAAGCGTGCAGACCATCCAGGGAGCGGGCAACGCGGGCTATAACCTGAATGTCAGCGACGGCGGTTCACTGACCCTGGCCGGATCTGCCGCGGGAAGCGGAGCCCCGGCCATGGCTTCCTACAAGGGCATTACCGTGAACGATGGAGCGCTCAACATAGGCAGTACGGACGTGCCCAAGACCCAGTTGACGCTCGGCACGGACGGCCTGCGCGTGACGGGGAACAGCACGGTGACCATCACCACGTCCTCCACGACGGTGGACGGCCTGGGCGCTCCCTTCGTCACCTCCAGCGGCAGCATTGTGCTGGGGGACGGAACGGGGGAGGTCACGCTGGTCATGAGCAATCTGGACACGCTGGTTTCCGGGGACACCTCCACGCTGAACCTGGAATTGTTCAAGACGACGGGCGGGGCGCTGGTCTCCCTGGGGGATAATGTCACCTTGCAGGACATGATCCTCAGCTCGCTGTACGACAATCTGGAACTGACCACCAATGACAGCATGACGGCCATCATCGTCACCGGCGAGGCGCGCACGGAGAATATCTTCCGCGACTCCGCCCTGACGAGGAACGCCGGGACCGGGTCCGACATTCTCTGGAATTCCCGGTACAACATGCCGGAGGGCTCCACGCTGCGCGACCTGTACACGTCCGTACTGGTCTCCCAGAACGGCGGGGATTACTCCGGAGCGGCCCGCAAGCTGGCCGCCGCCGCGGGTTCCACCGTCACCAGCCTGGGCATCGCGCAGCGGGATTCCCTGCGGGACCAGATGCTGTGGGTCCGCAACCGCGTGGCCCAGATGGGAGTCAATCCCGCCTACGTCAACGAAGACATGCCCTACTTCCACATGTGGATGCAGGGCACGGGTTCCTATGCCAAGCTGGACACCAAGGGGGATGAAAGCGGCTACAAGCTCACCACCTGGGGCGGCACCGTGGGCATGGACGTGGACCTCAGCGACAGCTTCACGCTGGGTGCGGCGTTCACGGCCAACTACGGCAGCCTGTCGGCCAGCGCGGCCGATACCGCGGACGGCGACCTGGACAGCTACTACGTCAACCTCTTTGCCCGCTACCAGTCCCGCAACTGGTCCCACCTGCTGGTGCTTACGGGAGGCTGGAACGACGCCAAGCTCACCCGCACAGTGGACTACGGCACGGGCGGCTACCAGGGATACGGCAGTACGACGGGCGCGGGCTTCGGGGCCATGTATGAACTGGCGTACGACATTCCGCTGAATGAAGACAAGAGCGTGGTGTTCCAGCCCCTGTTCAACGCCTCCATCGTCACGACGCGCATGGACGGATACCGTGAAAACGGTTCTGCCGGAAATGCCGGGCTGCGCGTGGAAGACCAGGAATTGACCACGGCCGCCCTGGCCGTGGGCGCCAGGCTCTTCGGCCTGGTGGGTTCCAATATCTTCGGCCGCGAGGCGCTGGGCGAGGTGCGCGTCAACGTTTCCCAGGACATGGGCGACCGCCGCGGGCAGGCCAACGTGGGCTTCCTGGCAGATCCGGGCTACACGCGCCCGGTGTACGGAGCCAAGGTGGGCTCTACGGCGTTCCAGGCCGGAGTGGGCCTGAGCGTTCCCGTAGGGTACCAGGGAGTGATCTTCGTGGAAGGGAACGCGGACCTCCGCAGCGGTTCCAGCTCCCTGAACGGAAGCATCGGCTACCGCTACAATTTCTAGGGTGGTATTCAGAAAAGGAGAATCGGCAGAATTCTCCCATGGCTGGCAGGGCCGTCCCGGATGAACCGGGGCGGCCCTGACTTGATTAGAGGGCAGGCTGTGCAGGCCTGACCGGAGCAAGGGAAGTTCCTATTTCCTCCATTCCCATTCGATGGGGGTTTCCAGATCCGGGTGCAGCGCCCGGCGGACCGGACAGGTCATGGCGGCTTTTTCCAGCATGGAGCGCAGCGGATGGCTGCCGTCCAGGGGCATGACGGCCTTCAGTTCGATTTTTTCAATGCCTTTTTCCGATTCCACGGCATGGGCCAGAATGCGCATCCCCCTCAGGTCGACTTCTTTTCTGGCCGCAATCACGGAAAGCAGGCTCATCATGCAGGAAGAGAGCGTAGCCCCCAGCAGCATGCCGGGAGTGGGGTACTTTTCCCTGCCTCCGTAACTGGCGGACAGGTCTGTAAATGTTTTTTCCTCAGAGCGGGCGTAGGTGGTTTCACAGCGGAATTGCCCCACGTTTTCCGTGCGGGAAGTATATTTATCATCAGTCATAATGGTATGACAGGAAATGCCGGGTGCGGACTCATCCGCAGTTTGTCAGTTTTGCCCCCGAATTATTATGGGAGAAAACAGGCAGGGAGAGGAAATGCGGCCTGTTCCGGCGATTACGGTATCTTTCTAAAGCGTACTTCATATTCCGGACAAGCGCAGTCCCGTGCCGGAAGAATTGCGGCGGGGAAGGGCGGCAGTCCTGCTGTTCCCCGCGGGTGCGGTTGTTAAAAGCCACAGGGAAAACGCCGGCTTACCGCGGTTTATGTCTCCGGAGCCTGGGGGCTTGGTAGCGGAAGGCTACCGCTTTTCGAGGTCCGGAATCCCTGCGGAGCGAAGGCCGGAGCGCAATATTGCTGAAAATCCGTAAAGCCGCGGAATCGGCATTTCCGGACTGCGGCGTGCCGGGCCTTATCCCAGAATGCGGCGGATCGGTTCCGCGTAAAGTTCCGGCTCCAGCAGGAAGGAGTCATGCCCCTTGGTGGAAATGATGGTATGGAATTCCGCGGGAATGCCGGCCTTTTCCATTTGGTCCGCAAAGTCCTTCTGTTCCGCCGGACGGAAACAGCAGTCCGTATCAATGGAAAAGATGAGGGCGGGAATTTTTTCCCGGCGGAATCCTTCCAGCGCGGCGGAAAACGTGCCTTCCGGCGCGTGGTCGCAGATGTCGAATTCCGCCCACATGTCCGCAATGCGTATGTAGGAGTTGGCATCAAAGCGTTCCGCAAATTTGGTGCCCTGGTGCAGCATGTAGCTTTGAGCGCTGCGGGTGGGCTTCAGCCACGCAAGCATGCCGGACTGGCCGCCCACTTCCTTTCTGGCGCGCTGTTCCAGCCCCTCCTGGTAAACGAAGGATTTGTGGCCGATGATGCGGGCGAACGCCAGTCCTTTTTTGGGGAAGGGCCCCTGGTAATAGTCCCCGCCCCGGAAATCCGGGTCCAGTTCAATGGCCAGGATTTGTTCAAACAGGGAGAGGCGGTGCTCAATAGAGGCCCTGTAGCCGGAGCCGATGGAAATAAAGCTTTTGACGCGCTCCGGGAACTGGCAGGCAAAGCTCAGGGCAATCAAGCCGCCCACGGACGGGCCGACCAGATGCACGCGCTCAATCCCCAGCCTGTCCAGCAGCAGCGCCTGCAAGCGGGCCTGGTCCGCCACCTCCACATGCGGGAAGCGGGAGCCGTAGGGCAGGCCGTCCGCGGGGCTGGGGCTGGCAGGGCCGGTCGTTCCGTAGCAGCCCCCCAGGTAGTTGGCGCAGATGATGCAGAAGCGGTCCGTGTCCAGCGGCTTTCCGGGGCCGATGATGCTGTTCCACCAGCCTTCATGGTTTTCCGGTTTCCAGAGGGTGCCGGTGCCCGGCACGTCCGGGTTGCAGCCGTAGGCGTGCTGGCTGCCGGAAAGGGCGTGGAACAGCAGGATGACGTTGTCCTTTTCCGGCGACGGAGTTCCATACTGCTCATAGGCGATGCGCACTTTCTCCACCACGGCGCCGTTCCGCAGGGGGAAGGAGCCGGGAAGGTCCAGGAATCTGGTTTGGACGGAGGGAAGCTGCATGGACATGTAGGAAGGAGTTCGGTCACCAAAAAAAGACCGGCACCCGGCGGGCGGCGGTCTTTTTTAAATCTGTGTTGGGCCAGGGTTTACTTGACGCCCTTCTTGGAAAGACGCGTACCTGCCGTGGCGCCCTGGCGGGCCTTGAATTTGGGATTGCTCTTGCAGATCACATACAGCGTGCCTTTGCGCTTCACGATTTGGCAGTCTGCGTGGCGGCGCTTCATAGAGGCTAAGGAAGAAAGAACTTTCATGGTGTATAACTCCGGTTTGGTGTTCGGTTCGGGAGACGGAATATACCGTTTAGTTAAGAATTGTAAAGTCATTTCTTTGCCGAAAGTGAAATCATGGCTCTGCGGCAGCCATTTTTACGGCAAATCTGAAGCAGGGGCCGTTTTTACAGGCGGCCGTCACCGCCAGGCAATTCTCCAGTTGCGGGATATTTCCTCCAGCTCCTTGTCACGGCTTTTCCCCGGAAACGGGCCCCGGCTTTTTTGTGGAAGGCTCCTCCTCAGCCGCGGTCCTCTTGGCACAGCCGATGGAATAAAGCAGCAGAATGGGAAACAGCACCACCACGGGCAGCATGTACCTGATTTCATAGGTCGTAGCCGCAGCGCTGATCACCAGAGGAACTGAGCAAAACGGAACAAAGGGAATCAGGCAAGATTTTCTCTTTTGCATTCCATACACCAGGAAACCGAGAACGCAGCCGTAAAACAGCCAAAGTTGCGGCATGTTCCGGATATTGGATGATGCGGGCAGGTTCCATACCATCTGGCTGTTCAGGAGAAGAATCCTTGCCGCCTGCACGGGATTGTCCGCCGCTACGGAAAAGAACAGTTTTCTGACTGCGTTCCCCCTGTCGGACAAAGTCCAGGCAAACCCGTATTTCCTGCCGGTTTCCCAGGTTTCAAACAGGCCCGTATGGAGATACTTTTCCCCATGTCCGGCTGATACGGCAGGATGCATGGAATCCTTGTAGAGACCGTACTGTCTCATCATCACTTCCCTGGGCATGATTTCCTGCTCAATCAGCTCCATGTCCTCCGGGCTCACCTTTCCTCCTTCCGCCACAATGTCGCAAACCACATGGGCCATCTTGGCGTACCTTGTGCCGGAAGCCCCCCTCTCCGCTTTCATCAGGCAGGGCAGGGCGGCAAAGGCAAAGAACCAGAAAAGAAGGGCTCCCGCAACGGGGATTGCCAGGTGCCGCCTTTCCTGCGGATGCCGGAACATATAAGCCACAAGAACTCCTGTAGTCAGGAAAAACGGAACATAGCCGTCATAACGCAGGCAGCCTGCCCCGGCCAGGCCCAACCCGATCAGCCACAAGGAAGAAGTGCGTTTTTCCAGCATGTAGGTGCACAGGCCGACGGTCAGGGCCATCATGGAAATGGCGTAGGGAACATCCTTGATAATGGTGGTCGCCATGTCAAACTGAACCATGCACAGGAACACGGCGCCGAGGACGATCAAAACCCGCATTTTCTCTCTCGCACCCCATGAGAAAATCATGAAATAAACCAGCAGGAGCAGCGCGAGCTGGACAAGGACAATGGCGTGAAAATGATGCCAGACGCTTAAAATCCCCTTGCACATCAGCGTATGGGCCAGCGTGTGCATCAAATCGTACTGTCCGGAAAGCACCTGGGGATACTGGCGGTGGAGGAAATCAAAGGAGCACCTGGTGCCCCAGTGCCGCCACAGTGCGACCGCAAGGAGAACCGTCACGGTCATGACACCCCATTTCTGCCACGTTTTCCATACGGTTTCGTGCCGGGCTCCATGCCATACAACGCAATTCAGAGCCTGCACGGACAGGCACAGCGCCGCCAGGAAAATTCCGTACTGAACCAGGACGGCCCCCGTAATTTCCCACCATCCCGCGCCCGCACCGTCCGGACGGAAAACCAGTTCCATAGGAAAAAGAATGAGGCTGCAAATACTGGCGGCGAGGATTACTTTCTTCCATGAAAGCATCCGTCCGTTTGCACGCCATCGCCACAGAATTAAAAGAGATGCCAGAAATATGAAAAAGAAAAGAAATCCAAACATTATTTTTTTCTCCGTAAATGGTTTACATACTGTCGTCAATATGCTGATGGAGAAACTAACGGATTTATAATCCGTGATAAATCAACGCGGCAATGCAAGGAAGCCTATGACAAGGAACATAAGGATGATAGGAATGACAGGGGAATTTTGAAGCTTCCTGTTATTCCTGTCATCCTTATATGTCTTATTATCCCTAATCAACTTTTCTCCAGATTTTTTCGTTGACTTCCGGATTATAAATCCGGTGGGGATCATAAAATTAAAGGAAATGGGGAGTCTCCCGGATTTTTTTACGGATAGGAATACTGTTTCATTCCCGTTGCAGGGAGAAGCTTGCCGTGCAAGGGGGTGCCCACGGCTGTTCCTCAGGTCCGTGCCAGGGATGGAAGCGCTGGAAGAGGTTCTTTACATCCCCGGCTGCTTCCGGTTTTGCCGGGTTGAACGCCGCAGGGACCTCCGGAGAACAGGGCGAAGTGCTGTAGTTTCCCGAATCGTTACCTCTCCCTTCTGGTGGCGTTCTGGATAGTGCAGTTTTCGATGATTTGAGGAAGGGGAAAGGCATCCCTGTGGGATTTTTCCGGCAGGCGCTCCGTACGCGCATGGCTGTAACGGCAACGCTTCCCTGCGCGAAAATCCGGTCTTCCGGTAGGTTTTTGACACCTGGAGCGGAAATGAAGACCGGCAATGCGGCACATAAAGGGTTTGTGGACCAGAAGGGATTCGTATAAAATCCTTTTCGGTTTTCCTTATGACAAGTTCTCCTTCATCCGATCCTCCCCCTTCCTCCCGGAAGGCGTTTGTCCATTATGCGGGGATGAAGGGATTCCTGCTGATGGAGGCACTTCTGAAGCTTGTGGGCATGAAGACGCTGTTCCGCCTGGGGCGCATGGCCGGCGGCGCGGCATGGCATTTGCTGCCGCAGCGGCGGAAGATTGTGGAAAGGAATCTGCGCATCGTTCTGGATCCGGCCCTGCGCGGCAGGGAACTGGAGAAGCTGGGCAAGGAGAATTTTAGGAGGACGATCGCCAATTTCCTGTGTTCCGCCAAAACGGCCATTCTGACGGATGACCAGTTGAAAAAGTGCGTGGAAATCACGGGGCACGAGGCCTTTGCCAAACCCGTGCTGGAGGGACGCGGGCAGGTGTGCGCCATTGCACATTCCGGAAATTGGGAGGCGCTGGCGAGAATACGCGTGTTTTATCCGGAAATTGAGCGTTACGGCTCCATGTACCGCCAGTTTGACAATCCTCTGATGGAGGAATACATGTACAGGCGCCGCACGGAGCGGGGCACGCAGATGTTTTCCAAGGAGGGCGGCATCAAGGCGCCCATGAAGATGCTCAAGGAAGGGGGGGCGCTGGGCGTGCTGAGCGACCAGTTCGTCTGGGAAGGGGTATATGTTCCCTTCTTCGGCAAGGTGACCGGAACAACGCCGCTGCCCGCCTTGCTGCGCAAGCGGGCCGGAGCGGACATGGTGGCGATTGCCGTGCGTACGGACAAGCCGGGCCACTGGATTGCGGACATGGGCAATGTGGTGAATTTTTCCGGTTCCGACGGTTCCCTGGCGGGGGATACCATGGAGGTGAACAGGCATTTGGAAGAGCTGATCGGCAGGTCCGTTCTGGATGTGTTCTGGATGCACCACCGCTGGAAGTCCATCGACCGTTTTGCCCCCAGGGATGAGAAGACCTTCAAGCTTCTGGAAAAGATGGACCTGAAGCCCTACCGCATTCTGGTGGCTGTTCCCAGGGCCCTTGATGAAGCCTTGCTGGCCGTTCCGCTGATCAGGGCGCTGAAGGGCGCCAGGCCGGACATGCAGGTGAGCGTCATCTGCCCGTCCTCCCAGGCGGGCGTTTGGAAAACGTTTGAAGAAGTAGCCCATGTCCTGCCGAATGATTCCCTGAAACAGCTCCGGGAAGCGCTGGCCGCGGATGAGTTTTATAATGAAGGCCCCCTGGACCTGGGCGTCATGCTGGACCAGGATATGGAAACCCTCAAGGCCCTGGCACCGTATGGCCCCATGATGTTTTCCGGCCTGGATACGCATCCCGGATGCCGGAGGTACAAGTTCCGGGTGAAGGCCTCCGTCCTGGAAGCGGCTCCCCCTGTCCACCGCGTCCGGCCCTATTTGCAGCTGGGAAATTTGCATGGCCTGGACATCTGGAATCCTTCCGTGTTTCCCGCAGAAAAGGCGGACGCCGGGGAGGGCGCTCCCGTTCTGATCGCTCCGTTTTCCACGCTGGGGCCAGCCAGCGAATGGGGGGAGGAACAATGGGAGGAACTGGTGCGCTCCCTTCTGGGCAGGCCGGTTTTGGTGGCGCTGGAGGAAGACCGTGAGCGGGCTTCCGTTCTGGCGGAACGGCTTCAGGTGGAGATGAAGGCCGGGGCGCCGGAAGACCTGTTCCCCGTCATGGATGCCGCGGCGGCAGCCGTTGCCGTGGACGGTGTTATTCCCTCTCTCTGCTCCTGCCGCGGCCTTCCGACGGTGACTCTGTTTTCCACCAGGCTTCCGGACGTGTGCCGTCCGCTGGGGCAGTTCCACCGCTCCCTGTACAGCCACCAGTGCTGTTCCCCGTGTTTCCTGAGGGAATGCGACCGCGGCGTCCCCTGCAACCGCAACATTTCCGTGCAGGAGGTGCTGGATGCCCTGCGGGAGATAAATGCCTTCCCCAGTTAAGGGGGCCTTTTCAGGAACGAAGGTTTATTCATCCCGCTGTCATGGAGGCATGCCGCCGGTAAATACAAATTTATGATGTCCAGGGAAATTAATGTTAAAAAGTTGAGGAAGAAAGCCCATTTAACCCTGGATCGTCTTGCGGAATTATCCGGCTACGGCATGGTCCGCCTGGAGCAGGGTGAAAAGGTTCCCTCGCGCATGAGGGAATCCGTGATTGCCCTTCTTTTGCAAGCGCGCGAGGAAGGGCTGGGGCTGGATGTCAGGATATGGCGTGAGCGTGCTTTAAAAGCTGAAAATAAGGTGGATATCTTGCTGGGAATGGTCAAAGGGGGAATGGATACTTTGGACAGTTCCCATGACTGAAGAAAATTTTTTCAACTCATCAATGTACTTCATACCTTGAATTTCCTTCCCGGCGGAAAATACTGCGGGCCTGTTCCGTCAGTTCCGCGGAGGGTTCGCGAATGTCCCGGAGCGTGTAGTCCAGGTCCAGTTCATCCCATTTGAAGCGGCCCATCTGGTGGAAGGGAAGTACGTCCACGCGTTCCACGTTCCCCAGGCGGCAGGCGCAGCGGGCAAGCTGTGCCACGTCTTCCATGTCGTCCGTGAGGCCGGGCACCAGCACGTAGCGGAGCCACACGGGCTTGCGGAGGGCGGCCAGGCGTTCCGCAAATTCCAGGGTGGGGCGCAGTTCTCCGCCCGTCAGGTTCCGGTAGCGTTCCGGATTCCATGCCTTGATGTCCAGCAGGACCAGGTCCGTCTGTTCCAGTAGTTCATCGTCCGCATTCGCTCCCAGGTGGCCGGAGGTGTCCAGGCAGGTATGCAGGCCCATGGCTTTTCCTCCTTTCAGGACGGTTTTGGCAAAGGCCGGCTGGAAGAGCGGGTCCCCGCCGGAGAGGGTAAGGCCGCCTCCGGCCGCTAGCAGGAAATCCCGGTAGCGTGCAAGTTCCTCCAGAACGTCCGCGGCGCTTCTGGTTTGTCCCCGGCGGACGTAGGAGGCGTCCGGATTGTGGCAATACCGGCAGCGCAGGCTGCATCCGGACAGGAAGAGGACGAAGCGGATGCCGGGCCCGTCCACGGTGCCGCAGGATTCCACGGAATGGATCAGGCCCGTGACGGCGGCGGCAGAGCTTCCGCCGGAGTCCGGTTGATGGAAGGGCGCCTGCGGCATCCGCGGAGATGGGTTAGCGGGTGTGGAAGGTGCGGTTGATGACTTCCTGCTGCTGTTCCCGGGTCAGCTTGATGAAGTTCACGGCATAGCCGGAAACGCGGATGGTGAGCTGCGGGTATTTTTCCGGGTGGTCCATGGCGTCCAGCAGGGTTTCCCGTTCCAGGACGTTCACGTTGATGTGGTGGCCGGTGGCGGCAAAGTAGGCGTCCAGCAGGGCGGAGAGCTTGGTGCGGCGTTCCCTTTCCTCTTTGCCCAGGGCCTGGGGCACGATGGAGAAGGTGTAGGAGATGCCGTCCAGGGAGTCGTCATAGGATAGTTTGGACACGGAAAGCATGGAGGCCACGGCTCCGTTCCTGTCCCGTCCGTGCATGGGGTTGGCCCCGGGTGCGAATGGCTCCCCGGCGCGGCGGCCGTCCGGGGTGTTGCCCGTTTTTTTTGCCGTACACCACATTGGAGGTGATGGTCAGGATGGACTGGGTGGGAAGGGAGTTGCGGTAGGTGTGCAGTTTGCGCAGCTTCTGCATGAAATTGCTTACCAGGCTGCACGCGATGTCGTCCACGCGCGGGTCGTTGTTTCCGTAGCAGGGGAATTCGCCCTCCGTTTTGAAGTCCACGATCAGGCCGTCTTCATTGCGGACGGCCTTCACCGTAGCGTATTTGATGGCGGAGAGGGAGTCTGCCGCCACGGACAGCCCCGCGATGCCCGTGGCCATCGTGCGCAGGATTTCCGGATCATGCAGCGCCATTTCAATGCGTTCATAGCAGTATTTGTCGTGCATGTAGTGGATGATGTTCAGGGCGTCGATGTAGGTTTTGGCAAGCCAGTCCTGCATGTTGTCGTACAGGGCCATGACCTCGTCGTATTTGAGGATTTCCTCCGTGTAGCGCGGGGAGGGCGGGGCCACCTGTCTGCCCTTGAGCTCGTCCACGCCGCCGTTCAGGGCGTACAGCAGGCATTTGGCCAGGTTGGCGCGGGCGCCGAAGAATTGCATCTGCTTGCCGATGCGCATGGCGGAAACGCAGCAGGCAATGCCGTAGTCGTCCCCCCAGTGCGGGCGCATCAGGTCGTCGTTTTCGTACTGGACGGAGGACGTTTCTATAGAGACTTTGGCGCAGAAGCTTTTGAAGGCTTCCGGCATGTTCCCGGACCACAGGACCGTCAGGTTCGGTTCCGGAGCCGGTCCCAGGTTGTAAAGGGTCTGGAGCATGCGGAAGGAGCTGCGGGTGACCAGCGTGCGCCCATCTTCCCCCATGCCGCCGATGGATTCCGTCACCCAGGTGGGATCCCCGGAGAACAGGTTGTTGTAGTCGGGCGTGCGGATAAAGCGGACGATGCGCAGCTTCATCACGAACTGGTCCATGATTTCCTGCACTTCCTCTTCCGTGATCCGTCCCTGTTCCAGGTCGCGGGTGAAGTAGATGTCAAAGAACGTGGAGACGCGGCCCAGGGACATGGCGGCTCCGTTCTGTTCCTTCACGGCGGCCAGGTAGCCCAAGTAGGTCCATTGCACGGCTTCGCGGGAATTGGCGGCGGGGCGGGTGAGGTCGCAGCCGTAGGAGGCGCCCATTTCGGCGAGTTCCTCCAGGGCGCGGATTTGTTCGCTCATCTCCTCGCGCAGGCGGATCACGTCGTCCGTGAGGGGCCTGTTTTCATAATTTTTCAGGTCCTTGCGGCGTTCGGCGGCCAGCCTGTCCGTGCCGTACAGGGCCACGCGGCGGTAGTCGCCGATGATGCGTCCGCGGCCGTAGGCGTCTGGCAGCCCGGTGATGATTCCGGCGGAACGGGCGGCGCGGATGTCCGAGGTATAGGCGTCAAAGACGCCTTCATTGTGCGTTTTGCGGATTTTTTTGAAGATGGAAGAGGTTTTTTCACACATCTTGAATCCGTAGGATTCCAGGGCCTGCTGCGCCATGCGCAGGCCGCCGAAGGGCATCAGGGCGCGTTTCAGGGGGGCGTCCGTCTGGAGGCCCACGACTACTTCCAGTTCCTTGTCAATGTAGCCGGGCTTGTGGGATGTGATGGAGGATACCACCTCTTCATCCGCATCCAGCACGCCGCCGTTGTCTATTTCCTGTTTCAGCAGGACTTTCAGCTCATCCCATAAACGAAGCGTGCGTTGGGAGGGGCCGGAAAGAAACTCTTCATTGCCGGAATAGGGCGTGTAATTATGCTGGATGAAATCCCGTACGTCAATGGACTCCGTCCATGCTCCCGGCTGGAATCCCTGCCATTCCTGCGGCAGGGCGGGGGCCTCTTTCAAGTCTTTTATGATGCCTACCATAAACAAAAACCAATATAAAATGATGATGAAGGGAGGAAAGTGTGCCTATTATTTTTTTGTTGGCAAGCCCTTATTTTTAATAACAGGATTTTTGTTTATAATAGAATAAACTGGATTGTTGTAATAACTGCAAGGAATGGCGTAGAAATTTCTATTTTTCTTAAAATCAATCATGATTTGGTCCAGGTATAAGTCTTCGTCAAGCGCGTAAATCCGTATGGCATGCTTCCCCGGTTTTTCAATAATATGCTGGCTTGAGGTTAAAGACTGGTTTCTCAGGACATTCAAGTTCCACTTTTTTGTATGGAATTCCGCGTATGTTGACACAATGACAGGTGCTTGATTGTCAATGATAACGGCATACCTTAGCTTTTTCTCGCATTGCGGGTGGATAGGAATGCTTCCGACATATAAGTTGAATTGTCCTTTACTGACGGAATAGAATTCGTAAAAGGCATGTTTGTTTTTATTATCCTTGGAAGATTTCGGAAGGACTAGGGAGCTTCCGCTATGCCCGAGAGAATCAATAACTTTTGTTTTTAACTGGTTGTTTATCTGATGTGTTGCGGGGAATGATATGTAAAATTGGTTTTCAATAAATTGTTGAGGCATGTTTGCTTTTGCTGAAACGGCGGAACATATGAATTCATAATATTCTCCATTGAGTTTTATTTTAATGGTATTCCGTCCGTCTTGCGTGGTGGAATCCGCATATACGGCTATTTGAATTTCCCCGCCGGGAAGAGGACGTGTTTGAATTTGAAATCCTTTTGGAATATCGACGGCTTCATAGACAAGGTTGTCCTTGTCTCTCTGGTAAACTGTAACGGTTGAGGGCCTCTCTCCCCCTTTTGTTAAAGTGGGTAAAGAGATTTGGCGTTCTTCTGAGGGGGAGGGATTCCCATCGACCCAAAGCAGCAAGCCTTTTTTTGTTGAAGTAATGAATTCTGGAAGTTCAGGACATTTGAAAACAGATTGATTTCTCGGAGACATACTCATCATTCCGTTCCATTTTCCATTACTTATTTCCAAATTGTAGTGATGAGTTAACTGGGATATTTTATCATATTCTTTTTTGGAAAGAATGCTGTAGTTATTGGCTGCCGGGAGGTTATACACTGCCAGTTCTCTGGCTTTTTGAGCATACAGCACTTTTTTGTTCATGGAAGCTGCGGCTGAGACAGGATAGTGGACTAGCTGAAAATAAGAGTCTTTTCTTTCATGATCCATTTTTTTATAGATTTCTTCCGATATATCGCTGATAACCTGATACCAATATATTCTTCTCCCTGCCTCGTCACCGAATTCGTGAAAATTGTATGGATTGGAGAATAGAATCCCTTTTTTTGACGGCAGAAATTCCATATGCTCCGGTTTTCTTTGAGCGGCAAGGTCATAATAAAGGTTTAAAAGCGGGGATATTTCATGTTCGTAACCGGGAAATTGCTGACTTACCCAGGAAGAAAGATGGGAACGAATTGTGTTTGAATCAATAGAATGGATATTCCATGCCATATCCAGGAAAAATTCTATCAGGTATTCCGCTGGTTTGATATCTCCCACATTCAATATCCATATTTTGCGCGCCTGGTTCTCCCACGCTCGTTGCATTTCCTGATAGATCAGACCTGGCTGGGTGGATGCAAGCCAAAGATAATCCTGAGGGGAGCCCCAATAAGAGATGTGATAATATATTCCGGAACCTCCCGTTCTGGATTTCTCTTTGTCGCTGTTCAAGCGTGTCAGGTGTCCATGATTATCATCGCTCCACATGAGAGTTATATCATCGGGGAGGCTTAATCCGTTGTTATAAACCTTTAAAACTTCCTTATAAGGAACGAAAATTTGCGGTATTTTTTTTATATTCCTGTTAACATATTTTGTTAAAAGTTCTCTCTGGCTGCGGATAACTTGCTGCAAGACATTTTTTTCTTCTTCAATGGAATTGACTCCTTGCATTCTGCCGTCGTGCCGCCCTCGCATTCCGATCGTATAAATATTCTCCTTTTGCCCTACTTCTAACAGGCGTTCTTTCCAGTAACGTATGACATTGTTTGAATTAGTGACAAAATTATAAGGCCCGTTCAATTGGTCATTCCACTCTCCTGCACTATTCCTCATCATGGGTTCACAATGCGATGTGCCTATGATAATACCATATTTTTCAGCCGTTTCCCTGGCATCCTTGACAAAATGGAAAGGAACGGTGCATTCGTGCATGGCTGGCCATAGCGTATTGGCCCGGAGCCTCATCATTAACTCAAAGATTTTGGAATATGTTCTTATTCCAATTTCTCCCGCCCGTTTGGCCGGATCATAATTTTTTGTGCTCCATGGCATGAGTCCCCAGTCTTCATCATTTAAGAATATGCCGCGGTATGGGACAGATGGGCCTTGCACGTGTTGAGGGGAGCGATTCCACAGAACAGAGTCTTTTTTTTCTGGAATGACATCAGCCCACCAAATCCAGGGGGATATTCCCATGCTCCTTGATAGTTCCAATATTCCGTATGCTGCGCCTCGTGTATCCGATCCGGCTATCAGAAGTTTTTTCTTGTTATCATGGGAACGGATGGGATGTATGAGAAAGGTTTCCCATTTCCCTTTTAGTTCCTTGTATTCCGGGTAATGTTGTGAACATAATGTATCGAATGTTTTATCTTCTCCGATAACGCCTACCAATATATCCCCTTCCTTTTCTGAGTCCGTCAAAGAAATTCCTTTTTTTCTACATACTTGTTGAGAATCTTTTATGAGAATGTCAATGGCTGTTTGGATAACTTTATTTTTCCCACTGTAATAGATGGATGCTCCATTTCCATTTTCTATGATAGCAAATGGAATTTTATCTTCTGCTTTTATCAGTGGGACGGTGGATAATATGCAGAATATGATTTTAAATAGGGCGAATGATTTCATTGATGGTGAAATTTTTCAAATTGCCTAGAAGTTACGCCCAGGCTGCGTTATCGTTATCAGTACATTGATGTTTTTGAAAACATATTGATTTTTTTAATAAATCGGGGTGGAAAAATGATTAGTACCGACTTTCAATTCTCGTCGGCAAGCTGCTTTTTCTACCTAATAGTTAAAAAGCATCTGAGAAAAAGGACGTTTTTGCCTGCAAGGGGGCCGTCATTGAGTAATGGCCTTTTCCATCCGGAGAGGGATGGAACCTCATGCTGTCTTGATATGCGGGAGGATTCGTTTAAACTATTGTTCACTTTCGCTGTTCCGCCATGAATTTTCTGTTGTCCATATTCACCTTGCTGCTGGGTGCCTCCTGCCTGGCGTTTCCCTCCCTTTCCGCCCCCGCAGCTGCTCTGCCCGCCACACTGAAGCCGGAGCCCCATCAGCGGGACCCGTATGATTGGAATGCCCGGCATGAAGCCGTTAAAAGAAGGAACCGGGAAGTGAAGCCGGAGTATGTGATGATCGGTGACAGCATTACACATCACTGGGGCGGCGAGCCTTCCGGAGACAGCGGGAAAAGAGGGGAGGATTCATGGAAAAAACTGTTCGGCCCCCACAGGGCGACCAACATGGGCTTCGGCTTCGATTACGTGGATAATGCCTATTACCGTGTGCAGAACGGGGAGCTGGACGGCATTTCCCCGCGGGTGGTTATTGTTCTGCTGGGGACCAACAATCTGGGTCACCGCAAGGATACCCCGCAGGCGTGCGCGGACAACATGGCGGCCTTTATACGGCTGGTGCGTCGGAAGTGCCCTTCTTCCAGAGTTCTGCTGCTCGGCATCCTGCCGCGGAAGGAAAAGGATCTGGAACAACCCGTCATTCAGACAAACAGGCTGCTGGCGAAGCTCCACGACGGAAAGGCGGTTTTCTTTGCCAATCCGGGGAAGGCCCTGTTGTCGGAAGACGGGGTTTCCCCGCGGCAGGATTTCATGAGGGACACGGTGCACCCGAATAGGAAGGGCTACGAGGTTCTGGGCCGGGAACTGGGAATACTGCTGAAAAAGATGGATTCCGCATACCGCGGCGGGGAGGATTCCCGGTGATGGTCTGCCTGTGGTCTTTTTTATCATGCGGGGATTCGGCTTGATGGCCGGGATGCTTGCCTATAAGAATACCGTGCCGTTGGTTGTTGATTGATTTATGAAAAGTCCTCTATTTTTTCTTTTTGCCGCTTCATTGTGTTGCTGTTATGCCCAGCAGAAGGCTGAGCCGGCCCCGGAGCCCCGGATTGTCGCCACGCCGCCTTCCGATGCGGGGCGGGGCCTTGTTCGTGTGAATGCGCGGGAAATCCGCCATTATTCCGGCACCAGGAAGGAACCGGATTACCTGGTAAGCAAGGACAACGGAAAAACGTGGGAAATGAAGGCGGCCCCGGCCAGTTATCCGCCGAATTATGGCGGCATTCCCAAGGAGTCCCCCGCCATCACGCGCAATCCGCTGACGGGGGAATTCATCCGCGTGCAGCCCATTGGCGGATTTGTGTTCCTTTCCAAGGGAGGATTGGACGGCAAATGGCTTGCCGTCACCAATAACGGCAAGCTGGAAGAGGACTGGAAAGACCCTGAAAAAAGGAAAAACCTCAAGAAGCTGGGCGGCATCATGCGGTCCCCTATTTTTGTCGACAAGGGGAAGAGGGTGCTCATTCCGTTCCACAACATGGGCGGAGGGACCAAATTCCATATTTCCGACGACGGGGGGCTGACTTGGCGCGTGTCCAGGAACGGCATTACTTCCCCCCCGGCATGAAGCCAAGCCGCCCCACCAGGGCGTCAGATGGTTCAACAATGCCGTGGAAGCTACGGTTCTGGAAATGAAGGACGGTACCCTGTGGGCGCTCGCACGCACTTCCCAGGACCAGGCGTGGCAGGCTTTTTCAAAGGACCGTGGCGAGACATGGAGCAAGCCGGAGCCGTCCCGCTTTTTCGGTACCCTGACCATGAACACGCTGGGCCGCCTGGATGACGGCACCATCGTTTCCCTGTGGACGAATACGATGGCCCTCCCCGAGAATGCCACGGCGGGCAACGGCACCTGGGAAGACGTGTTCACCAACCGTGATTCCCACCACATCGCCATGTCCGGCGATGAAGGAAAGACCTGGTACGGGTTCCGGGAAATTATTCTGGACGAGCACCGAAACCATCCGGGGTACGCCACTCTTGACGGGCCGGAAGACCGCGGAAAGCACCAGAGCGAGATGGTGCAGCTGGACAAGAACCGCATTCTGGTTTCCCTGGGCCAGCACAAGAATCATCGCCGCCTGATGATTGTGGACCGCCGCTGGGTGGCTGCCAAGACGCGTTCCTCCCAGACGGGCAAGGATTTGGATTCCCAATGGACCATTCATACTTATATTCCGCAGAAGAAGGGACATTGCAGCTACAACCGCAAGCCCTCCGCCGAATTGGTGCCGGACCCCGCGGGCGGCTCCAAAAAGGTTCTTCAGATCAAGCGTTTGAATGACCCGGAACTGGTGAATGAGAAGTCCAATGTGGATTATCAGAACGGGGGCGCTACCTGGAATTTTCCGAATGGAACCACGGGGCTGGTCAAGTTCCGCTTCCGTGTGGCGGACGGGGAACAGGCGGAGGATTCCGGTCTTCAGGTATCCCTGACGGACCGGTTGTTCAACGCCTGCGACACCACGACGAAGGATTATGCCCTGTTCACGTTCCCCATTAAGCTGAAGCCCGCCCCCCATCTGCTGGTGGGCATGAAAAAGGTGCCTGTCACACCCGGGGCATGGCATGAGGTTTCCATCCTGTTCCAGGGGAACCAGGCCGCCGTCTCTCTGGACGGCGCCAAGGCGGGAACGCTGAAGATGACCAACCAGTCTCCCAATGGAGCCAGCTACATTCATTTCATCAGCACTGGGTCCAAGCCTGATTCCGGGGTGTTGCTGGATACGGTAAGCGCCCGTGTAAAGTGATCCGCCGACCTGCCGGGAAACCGCTGCGGGGATGCCTCCGGGAGCAGGGCAGCCGTTTCCGCAGGATGGGGGACCGTCAAGGATGCGGAAGAATGGCTTTTCCGCGGCGCTTTGGAAATGATCCGGCTGGCGGATTCCGGAAATTTTCGTAGAACGGGGAAGGCAGGGGGGGGAGAAGCGCCTTTCCAGGTGGAATGGAAAGGTTTCTAATGGAGAACCTGGCGGGTAGAGGGAGAAGCGTTCAGTTCCGGAAGGCTTTTCAGCACCATGTGGATGTGTTCGTTTTCCTGGCTGCCTATTTGCTGGAGGGCGGTGCGGCCATATCTGTCGCGCAGGGAAGCCTTGGCGTTCCGGTCCAGCAGGAGTCTTGCTATTCCCAGTTTCACGGTGTCCAGGCTTCCGTCGCCCAGCAGCATGTCTCGGCAGCAGAGCATCAGGGGAGTTTCCCCGACGGAGTTCTGATGGTTGACGTCCGCTCCTTCGTTAATCAGCAGGTTGACCAGGTCCCGCATTTGGGGGAGCAGTTCTTCATCAATGGCGCCCAGCTGGCGGCACAGGTTCAGGAGGGCCGTGTCTCCTGCGGAATCCGGCGGCGCCGTGTCCACGGGCATGGCGGCGTTGACGTCCGCTCCGTACTGAATCAGTATTTGGGTGATCCGGAAAGCGGTATCCGGGGTGTGCAGGTTCAAGCAGAGAAGGGGAGGGCTCATTTCTCCGCGGAAATTGGGATCATACCCTGCTTCACACAGCTTGCGGACAACATTCGGGTAACCGGCCGCGACCGCCCAGGAAAGCAGGCTTGTTTTTTTCCCCCTCAGTTCCGGGCAAATGGAAATATCCGCTCCGTGCTTGAGCAGGAGAAGCGCCGTTTCCTCATAAGGGGCTCCCCCGATGCCCGCTACGCAGGCCATGACGAGGGGCGGCCATCCTGCGGGGCCGATCTTGTCCACACTGGCTCCGTTCCGGATCAGCAGGGAAAGGCACGTCAGCCTGTTGCCTACGGGAAGGGGCGCATCGTCGCCCAGGCCCGGACAGCAGGCGTATGTCATGGGAGTGTCTCCCAGTTCCGAACCGTTCAGGAGCTGTGCCGCCTGCGGAGAGATGATGATCTGGAGGTTTGGGTCCGCGTTCATCTGGAGCAGGCGGTTCAGAAGCTGGACGTGCCCCAGCCCGGCAGCCAGGTGCAGCAGGGATTCATGATGTGAGGAGCGGCAGCGGCCATCTCCGTTTTCCGCTGTTTCCCGTATCATCTGGAGCCGTTCCCGGATTTCATCCTTCATGTACTGGCTCATGGAAAATTCGGAAAACAGATGCCAGTCAATATGACGGGAATTAGGGGACAGGGACCTGAGCAGGAACCGTTCCGGACCGTGGCGCTCCATATAGTCCGCCACCATCAGGATTTGCTCTTTTTCCGTTTCCGACCACAGGGAGCTGAATTTCCATTCCCGGGGGGATGGTTCATCCCGCAGGAACCAGAAAATGGAAGACCCGGCGACGAGGGCCGCAAAAACACTTAGAGCACCAAGAAACCAGAGAGCCTTTTTTCCAAATGTCATGTGTATCATAAGCAGGGAACTGCAAAACATGATGATGCAGGAATCCGGAACGGGGAGCAATGAAAAAATAGAACGGTTTTCATCTGCCTCTGGGTAGAGAGATAAAAAATCCCGAAGAATGGGCTGCGGATTAAGAATCCGGGAAGAATGGGAAACCTTGCAGGAAAAGGACGGATGCAAGAAAATACAAGCTTTCCCGGAGACAGATGGAAAGATCGTGTCATGCTGTTTTCTGCTTCCATTCCTTCGCATTCATCAGGGTCATTATTTGCATTTATTTTAAGTTCAAATATTTTCGATTATTTCGGATTCTTAATCCGGCATGCCATCTTATCCATTGAGCATGTGGTTGAAAACTTAAAAAAGCGTGATTTCAAACGTTCCGGGCAAGAGGGAAAATCCGCCGTTCCCGCATCCGGCTTTGCGGTGGATTTTTCAATGGGAAAGACGGCATTGAGGGAGAATATGCGGTTTGCGAATGGTTTTTAGAGCGGACCTTGAGATTTTTCCGGTTTTCTGCTTCCGCACTGGCACAGCACGCGCTTGCCTTGGAGGAAGAGGTACCCGATGCTGTGTGCAGTTATGGATTCCGTCAGACTCATTGCATCCGACATGGACGGCACCCTGCTCAACGGACGGGGAGAACTGGATCCGGATTTTTTCACCGTTTTTGAACAATTGGAGAAACACGGCATCCGTTTTGCGGCTGCCAGCGGGCGGCAATATGACGGGCTGCGGAAAACTTTTTTCCCTGTGGCGGACAGGATGTTGTTCATCGCAGAAAACGGGGCCTATGTGGCCGAGGGCCGGGAAGAATGGCTGGTGGCGGATATGGACAGGGAGACCGCAGCGCGGCTGATTGTGCAGATCCGGGGCATTGAGGGGACCTGCATCGTGCTGGCGGGCCGGGATTCCGCCTATATAGAGGATTCCGTGCCCGAGTTTGTCCGGGAAGCCCGCAGGTATTACACCCGTTGCGAACAGGTGGATGACCTGCTTTCCGTCAAGGGCGACAGGTTGCTTAAGATAGCCGTGTACGATTTCAAGGGAGCCGTGAATAACAGCTATCCGCATTTGAAGCATCTGGCGGACCGTTTCCAGGTGGCCGTTTCCGGTGAACGGTGGATGGATATCAGCCGGAAAGGAGCCAACAAGGGAAATGCCCTGGAGCTGATTCAGTGGCGGCTGGGGATTTCTGCGGCGGAGACCATGGTTTTCGGCGACCAGATGAATGACGCCGAGATGATGCGGCAGGCCGGATTCAGCTATGCGGTAGCCAACGCCGTTCCGGAAATCCGGAAAATGGCTGTGTTTACGGCTCCGTCCAACGAGGAGAACGGAGTGATTCAGGTGCTCAGGGAGGTGCTGGCAGGCCGGAATTAGGGGCGCGGTGCCGTTTTTGTGGGAATGGCCGCGGTTTTATTCTTGCCGGAGGCTGTCAGCCGGTATACTGAATACAGAAGTCATGTTGACGTCCGTGCTCGATTTCCTTTCCATGATCGCCGGCATGGCTGTGGCCTGCGCGGCCGGGTTAGTGCTGGCCGGAGGTTTTGTGCTGCTGAAATTGCTGGGACTTCTTATTTCCGTGCTGGTGGGAGGATGGTATTTGTGCTCCTGGCTATGGGGGTGGGCGGCTGGCTGGATGGGAGCGTGACTCCGCCGTATGCCGGGGTCGTGACGGGATGAAGGAAGAAAGCGGAAGGGAAGAGGGAGTGCGAGTCTGAAGGAAGCTCCGTAAATGGCGCTCTTCCCGCGTTTTCGGGGAAAGGGGCGTCCATGTCAGCATGGGAACCGCGGGCCCTTTTTAGTTTTGCTTTTCCGGGATGGGTGTGGTACACCCGTGCCAGACGTCATGAATCAGGAATTCTTTTCAGTGCTTGTGCAGGTGGTGGCAGCCCTGGGGCTGGCCGGCATTATCTTGTTGCTCAGTATCTTGATGGGCAAGCGTTCTTCCGTTCGCAAGCCTGCGGACATTCCTTACGAGTGCGGCATGATTCCCGTGGGTGAAGGTGCCCCGATGTTCTCCGTGAAGTTCTACATGGTGGCCATGCTCTTCGTGATTTTTGACCTGGAAGTGGTTTTCCTCTATCCCTGGGCCGTCAATTTCCGCGACTATGTGATGCTGAATCCGGAATCGTTCACGGCCATGTGCATTTTCATCGGCATTCTGCTGGTGGCCTACCTGTACGCCCTGGGCAAGGGCGCCCTGAACTGGCATCGCGATCCCCGCTGAGAAATTCCCGTTTTGTTTTAAGAAACGCCATCCTCTCGGTGAGGACGGCGTTTTTTGTTTGCCGAGAAGAGTTTTTACGGTAAACAGTGCAACCATGAATAATCGGTTGGAAACGGCAGGTCCTTGTTCCTTTGCCGGTTCTGCATGGTCAAATCTTCTTGTATAAGATATGATTTCTCTTGCCAGGGGCAGGAAATGAAGATAGCTTTTTGCGCGATCCGGAAAATCCAGAATGAATCTCTCTCTTCCCAGAACGACCCAGGGCGTTTATCGGTTGTCGGTCAGTACCTTCTATTTTCTTCAGGGCCTGGTGTTCGCCAGTTGGGCCTGCCGCATTCCCGACGTGAAGAGCGCCCTGGGGATGAACGATGCCGATCTGGGGTCCGTCCTCTTTGCCGTGCCCGTCGGGCAGATGTCCGCCATGGCCTTGTCCGGCTACCTGGTAGGCCGCTTCGGGAGCCGGAGGATACTCATGGCGTCTTCCGTTTTTTACCCGGCCGTACTCGTGTACCTGGGGCTGGTTTCCTCCTTCTGGGAACTGGCCGGAGGGCTGTTTTTGTTCGGTGTGGCCGCCAATCTGACGAATATTTCCGTCAATACGCAGGGGGTGGGCGTGGAGCGGCTGTACCAGTGCAGCATCATGGCCCGCTTTCACGGCCTGTGGAGCCTGGCAGGATTCTTCGGCGCGCTTCTGGGAGCCTTCATGGTGGACTGGAACGTGTCCACGGAAACGCACTTCATCGCCATTTTTCTAATATGCATGGTCATTCTGGCCGTTTTTTCCCGTTTCCTCCTGCCGCGGGACGCCCGGCGTTCCAGTTCCCAGAGCGGGGGCATGTTCCGGAGCATGGATGCCTATGTGCTGCTCATCGGGTTGATTGCGTTCGGAAGCATGGTCAGCGAGGGAACCATGTTCGACTGGAGCGGCGTGTATTTTGAAAGCGTGGTCCAGCCCGGCCCGGGTCTGGTGCAGACGGGATATGTGGCGTTCATGAGCACGATGGCCCTGGGGCGTTTTACGGCGGACCGCATGGTGATGCGCTTCGGGGCCGTGCGCGTGTTGCGCGCCAGCGGCATCCTGATTGCCGCCGGGCTTCTGGTTTCCGTGCTGTTCCCGATGCTGTGGTCCGCCACGCTGGGCTTTCTTCTGGTGGGGCTGGGCACCTCTTCCATTGTCCCCCTCTGCTACAGCATGGCCGGAAAGTCCAAAAAGATGATTCCCAGCGTGGCGCTGGCCTCCGTTTCCACGATCGGCTTCCTGGGCTTCCTGCTGGGGCCTCCGGTCATCGGGCATATTGCCCATGCGTCTTCCCTTAGATGGTCGTTCTCCCTCATTGCCCTGGTCGGTCTGGGAACGGCGTTGATCGCCCCGTGCCTGAAGAAGTTCAGATGACGGGAGGAATGCCCGCGCTTCCGGGGGAGGTACAACATGCCGGAAGATTCCGTTCATCCCTGTTTTTACGGCGCTTTGCCGGGCGTGGCTCTTTCCGGATACCGACGGCATACGGTTCGTGACCGGGACGGGCGTCGCATGGCAGACGACCCGCCGCAGCCAAGTATGTCTCGACTGCGAGGAGTCGGTCGGCAAGAGATACGACAGGCCCTGGGCCATTAATCCTGGATACAGGTTTACATTCTAAGATAGATAAACATGTGAATGATTCGGCGTCCGTTTTCCGGGCGCCGTTTTTTAAGACAGAAGTGCGGGACGTTCAAAAGGAACATGGATACGGGATGCTGTATGACAGCGCTCCCTTGCCAAATAAGTCTAAAGACACTCTGGAAGTGTATATGCCTGGTACGCGGCTTGAGACCGTTTCATAAAACTGCCCGTTTTTACTCCAAACAGGAAATCCTGTCTGATTATTTACATAAAGGGAGGATGAATGGTGCGCCTGGCAGGACTCGAACCTGTACGCCTTTCGGCACCAGATCCTAAGTCTGGCGCGTCTACCAATTTCGCCACAGGCGCGACGAATGCGTGGGCGTACTCTGCCATGTCCCGTTCCGGCGTTCAAGGCCAAACAGGCGGCTTTTTCTTTGACATTGATTTGGGGCTCCTTATAGTGAAAGTTCATGAAAAAGTTAATTACCCTGTTGACTGTCTGCTGCCTGTCTGTCCTGTCCCAGGCATGGGCGGACGTAAAATTGCCGAAAGGCTCCTTTACCACGGACCGGTTGGAGGAAGCACTGAAGACTGCCCGTGAGCAGAAGAAGCCTGTAGCGTATCTTTACACGAATACGGCTACCACCTGTCCCTTGGCGTCAGGCGCGTCCGAGGGGTTTCTTGAGGCCGTGGGCCGCCGCTGCGTGCTGGTTTATCTGCCGGTGAAGGATGGAAAAAAGTCCGGCATAAGCGATGCCGTGAAGACGGCCCTGAAGCAGGGGAAGTATTATCCCAAGCTGGTGCTGACCGATACGGACGGAAGCCGGGCGCAGTGCTTCACTTATGAGGCGTACAAGGCCGATTCCAAGAAAACGGGTCGCGAGATTAAAAGACAGATTACCGCCCTGTCCAAAAAGCAGGGATAAGTCCGGAGGCCGTTTTTCCGGAACTGGATGTCAGTTGATGATTCCCGCCGGGAACGGAAAGAGCTTCACCAGGAGGAAGTCCAGCATGCCCAGGCAGAGCGCCGCGCAGATCGCCTGCTTGGGCGCCAGGCGCGGCGTCATTTTCAGCCAGGCGATGATGCCGCCATGAACGGCGGCGGAGATGCCCACGGCCCACCAGAAGAAGGGGACACCCGTCATGGCAAAGAGGGCGGCCAGAGGATAGGAGAACGCCAGGAAGATTTTCATGATGGCCTCCCATTCGTGGCCGCGCACCATGTTCAGTTGTTCGGAGAGAAGGGAGAGGTAGAGGCAGGAGGGGACCACGACGCACAGGATGAGGGACAGGAGCCCTTTTTTCGCGTACCGTTCTTCCTGCGTGGGGATGTACATGCCGCATATACTGGGTCAGCCGGGGGGAATTGTCAAACATTGTCCTAGCCCGGAGCGGGGGACGCATTATACTGGAGGCATCACGTATGTCGTCTTTTGAATTGAATTCCTCCTTCAAGCCGTCCGGGGACCAGGAGCAGGCTATCGGCAAGCTTCTCAAGTCTCTGGAGGCCGGCAACAAGCATCAGGCCCTGCTGGGCGTGACGGGGAGCGGCAAGACGTTTACGATGGCGAATCTGATCGCCCGGATGAACAGGCCCACGCTGGTGATTTCCCACAATAAGACGCTCGCGGCCCAGCTTCATTCGGAATTGAAGAGTTTTTTCCCGAATAACGCGGTGGATTATTACGTCTCCTACTTCGATTATTACCAGCCGGAGGCGTATATCGCCAGCACGGATACCTATATTGAGAAGGATTCCGCCATTAACGACGAGCTGGACCGCCTGAGTCTGAACGCGATGAATTCCCTGATGACCCGCAGGGACGTGATCGTGGTGGCGTCCGTCTCCTGCATTTACGGTCTGTCCACTCCGGAGGATTACCGGAACCTGACCCTGCGCATCCGGGAGGGGGATATCATGGACCGGGACGTGTTCCTGCGCCAGTTGGTGGAACGCCTGTTCGAACGGCAGGATTTCGATTTCCTCCGCGGCACGTTCCGCGTGCGCGGCGAGGTGGTGGAGGTTTTTCCCGCCTATTCCGAGGGGGAGGCCATCCGCGTGGAGTTTTTCGGCGACGAGGTGGAACGGGTTTCTCTGATAGATTCCGTGTCCGGCCGCGTGCGTGAACGGCTGGGGAGCTATACGTTTTTCCCGGCCAAGCAGTATGTGGCCGCTCCGGAGAAGCGGGCCGCGGCGTTGAAGGCCATCCGCCAGGAGTTGGCGGACCGCGTTTCCTGGTTTGAGAAGGAGGGGCGCCTGCTGGAGGCGCAGCGGCTGAAGCTGCGCACGGATTACGATTTGGAATTGATTGAGGAGCTGGGGTTCTGCAAGGGTATTGAGAATTATTCCCGCCATTTGTCCGGACGCCTGCCGGGCAGCGCTCCTTCCACGCTGCTTGATTTCTTTCCCAAGGATTCCCTGACCTTGATTGACGAGAGCCACGCGGCCGTGCCGCAGATAGGCGGCATGTACGAGGGGGACCGCAGCCGCAAGAATATTCTGGTGGATCACGGTTTCCGCCTGCCCAGCGCCCTGGACAACAGGCCGTTGAAGTTCCATGAGTTCATGGAGAGGCAGAACCAGATCGTGTATGCTTCCGCCACGCCCGGACCGTTTGAGCTGATCAACTGCCGTGCGGACAACAAGACTTACATTCCCGTCAAGCGCGCCGCCCGCTCCGGGGAGAAGGCTCCGGAAGGCTTCAAGGGAATTTTGTTTTCCTCCCCCAAGGAGATACGCGTCAGTCCCAGCCCTTCCTCCCAGCCCGTGGAGCAGTTTGACCCCACCAAGCGCTCCACGCCGCTTATTGTGGAGCAGATTATCCGCCCCACGGGGCTGGTGGAACCGAAGATTACCATACGCCCGCTGAAGGGGCAGATCGACGAGACGATCGCCCTGTGCAATGAACGAGTTTCCAAGCATGAGCGCGTTCTGGTGACGACGCTGACCAAGAAGACGGCGGAGGATTTGACGGATTACCTGAGGGGTGTGGGCCTGAAGGTTTCCTATATTCATGCGGATGTGGACGCCATTGAGCGTGTGGAAATCCTGCGCGCCCTCCGCGCCCAGAAGATAGACGTGCTGGTGGGGATCAACCTGCTACGGGAGGGCCTGGACCTGCCGGAAGTGTCTCTCGTGTGCATTCTGGATGCGGACAAGGAAGGGTTCCTGCGCAATGAAACGTCCCTGGTGCAGACGGCGGGCCGCGCTGCGCGCCATGTGCATGGCGAATGCGTGCTGTTTGCGGACGTGATGACGGATTCCATCAAGCGCCTGATTGAACTGACCGATTACCGCCGGGGGATTCAGGAAGAGTACAACCGCGAACACGGCATTGTTCCCCAGACCGTGAGCCGGTCGGAGCAGGGCCAGTTGAAGCTGTATTCGGAAGGGGATGAGGAGTCTTTCCGCGTGGCGGAAAATGAGGCCCCGTATGGCCTGGAAGACCGTATTGCCAAGCTGGAGGCGGAGATGAAAGAGGCCGCCTCCCATCTGGAGTTCGAACGCGCGGCCCTGATCCGTGATGAAATACGGCAGTTGAGGGAAGGCCGCTGAGGAAAGTGGTTTTCAGGCCGCATTCCGGATGGACTTCCGTTCCCGTTGAGCGCGGATGAAGGAAAAGCGGGTGAATGAATTCCTGTCCAGAGGACGTATAGTCCTTTATGCGTGTTTCCCTTGTTTCCGTGAATTTTTCCTGCCTGCTTGCGTTTGTGACGGCGGGGACGATAGCTACGGCTCCCTTTTCCGCGGCAGCCCCCCATGCGGATACGGTCGCGACGGCGTGGAGGGAGGAGATTCCTCTTCCCGTTTATCCGGATGTTGAATTGGTTGATTTGTATGAAAAAACGTGGAAGATAGCCGCGGAGAGGGTCAGGAAGGGCCCGGAGGGGCTGCCTGCCTCCCCCTATCTGGACGAGAATTGCTATGAAACGGATATCTGGATTTGGGACACCTGTTTCATGGCCCTGTTTTCCAAGTATGCGCCCAAGTCCTTCCCCGGCAAGGAGAGCCTGGATAATTTTTATTTTCCCATGTACCGGGGCGTTTCTACGCCTCTGCGCATTCACATGAGGGACAATCCTCCCCTTTTTGCATGGCTGGAATGGGAGAATTACCGGTTTTCAGGAGACAAGGCCAGGGTGGAAGGAGTTCTTCTCCGGGAGCAGTTTCTCCAGCGGCATTTCCGCTGGTTCAATACGGCGCCCAAGGGGGAACGGGCGCCTTACAGCAGCAATCCCGTTTACCTCGGAGCGGCAGGGAAGGACGGATTTACCTGGACGGGAAGAGCCAGCGGAATGGATAATACGCCGCGCGGGCGGGATTCCGGCGGCTACGACAGGATTCTCTGGGTGGACGCCATTTCCCAGCAAGCGCTGGCCGCCCGCTGCATCAGCAGTTTGTATTCCTCCCTGGGGAAGAAGGAGGAAGCCCGGGAATGGGAAGGGGAATACAAGGCCCTGGTCCGGAAGATTAACGAGTTGTACTGGGATGAGGAGGATGGGTTTTATTATGATGTGGACGCCGTTACGAAGAAGCCGTGCCGCGTGAAGACGATCGCCTCCTTCTGGCCCCTGCTTGCCGGAGCCGCCTCCCGGGAACAGGCCGCCCGCGTGGTGGAGCATGTGAGGAAGGCCGACGGGTTCGGAGGGGAGTTTCCGTGGCCCTCTTTGGCCCGGAGCGACAGGGATTTTGATGAAGAGACCGGCGATTACTGGCGCGGGGCCGTCTGGCTGCCTACGGCCTATATGGCGACCAAGGCCCTGGAAGACTACGGGTATGCCGACCTGGCGGATGAGCTGGCGGAAAAGGTTCTTATGCAGCAGCTGAGGACTTATCATGAAGTCGTTCCTCATACGATCTGGGAGTGCTACAGTCCTTCCGCCAACCGGCCTTCCGTGGAGCATGGCCGCCGCGTCAGGCAGGATTTCTGTGGCTGGTCTGCCCTGGGGCCCATTTCCCTGTTTATTGAGAACGTGCTTGGCTTTCGTGAAATCAGTGCCGAACGGCGGCTGGTGCGCTGGCGGCTGCGCCCGGAGAAGGGAAGTCATGGCATCCGCCGCCTGACTTTCGGTCCTGTTACAACGGATATTGTTTTTGACGGGAAGAAGAGCATTACCGTGCGGAGCAATGTTTCTTATACGCTGTATGTCAATGATGTTTCTTATTCTGTGCCGGAAGGGGAAAGTGTTATTTCCCTGCCTTCCGCCTGACCGGGAGATGGCAGAAGAGGGAGGGCATGTGCCCGGAAAAAAGAGTCAGCGGCATTTTCCACTTGCCAAGGACGGATTGGCGCCTATACTCCTTCCACCATGACCCGCAAAGGTGGTATCAACAAAACCCGCAAGGCAGTCGCCAAGCGTTTCAAGGTTACCGGCACGGGCAAGGTACTGCGCCGCAAACAGGGCAAGCGCCACATCCTCCAGAAGAAGTCCAGCAAGCGCAAGCGTCAGCTTGGCAAGGTGGCTCTGGTGGACGAAACGCAAGTCTGGGCAGTCAAGCAGAACCTGCCTTTCGCCTGAACCGCGAAAACGCTCGACCAACGCCGAGCTTTCCTCCCGCTGAACGGGGGGCCTTCATGCAGCCTTCTTCCGAAGAGGAAGATAAAGAACAGGCGAGACTGCAGGGAGGTGAGGAAGAACAGTCTGTTCAAGATAGAAATAGAAATAAGCTATGCCACGTGCCACTAATGGACCGGCCTCCCGCAAGCGCCGTAAGCGCATTCTTTTGCGTGCCAAGGGTTTCCGCGGTTTCCGCAGCAAACTCTTCCGCTACGCCAAGGATGCTGTTTATAAAGCTTGGCAGTATGAATACCGTGACCGCAAGAGAAGGAAGGGGCAGTTCCGCCGTCTCTGGATCGCCCGTATTTCCGCTGCCGTGCGTGACCGCGGTCTGACCTATTCCCGCTTTATGGAAGGCCTGAAAGCCGCCGATATCGACCTGGACCGCAAGGTTCTTGCCGATTTGGCCGTCTCCGACGAAAAGGCTTTCGACGCCATCTTCGCGCAAGCCAAGAAGGCCATTGAAGCCAAGGACGGCGCCGCTCTCCGCGCTTAAGACGCAGCAGAGCCCGCAGTTCAACGAACATTAGCAGACCAGCCCCGGAGTTTATCTCCGGGGCTGTTTTTATTTATGTGGCGGAGATGGCTGCGGATGTGGAGAGAGGAGAGTGCGTTAATTCCGGAAAGAGGCGGGATGTAGCAGATGCAGGGGAAGCCCCTTTCTGCCGTTTGAATCCGCAAGATGTGAAGGAGTTGGAAAAAAGGATCATGGTGGTTTCCGTTTTCGTGGAAGTGGAAGGGGCTTCGTTTGACCTGGAGAGGTTTGACCTGGCGGACGGCAAAGGGGAGATTTGGGAAAACGCCGGACCTGAAAAGAGAGCGCATTTGATCACATGGGGGTTTCAGGAACGGAAACAGAGCTGGTACCAGGAATTTGAGATCAGGACCGCGGAGGATGTGAAAAGCCTGCGGGTACGAATGAAGTACGGGACAGGCGTGAAGATGGTGAACGTGCCGGTGGATGACATGATCGGGCCGGGAGGCCCGGTTCCGCAGAAGACCGCCGGAAAATGCCGTGAGACGTCAGGACTGCCGGCATTCCGCGTTTTTCCGTATGGCATGGTTGCCGCTTGAGCGAAAGGGCAGTCGGGTATATTATTATCTCTACTTACTATCATGGATAGCGTTCTTTCTATTCTTACGACCGCCGCCATTATTTTTGGCGTGGTGATGTTGTTCAATTTCATGATTTTCGTTCATGAACTGGGGCATTTTTTTGCCGCGCGCTGGCGCGGTCTTTATGTGGACAGGTTCCAGATCTGGTTCGGTCGTCCCATTTGGAAGAAGACCATTAATGGCGTTCAGTGGGGGATAGGCTGGATTCCGGCGGGGGGCTTCGTCTCCCTGCCGCAGATGGCTCCCATGGAGGCCATTGAAGGGTCCGTGGAACTTCCCAAGGATTTGAAGCCCGTCAAGCCGCTGGACAAGATCATTGTGGCCGCCGCCGGACCTATTGCCTCCTTCCTGCTGGCCGTGTTTTTTGCCGTAGCCGTCTGGCTGGTGGGCAAGCCGGATTTCGAGATGGGCGTAACCACCGTCGGATTCGTGGCTCCGGACAGTCCCGCCGCCCAGGCCGGCATTCTGCCCGGCGACAAGATCGTGAAGGTGGACGGCCGCCCCGTGACCAAATGGGCGGGCAACATGGAGGGCGTGCGCGAGCTGATCATGCTGGGAGAAAAGGACAAGGTGACGTTCACGATTCAAAGGCCCGGAACACCGGGCGAACTGGAGATTGCCTGCGGGTTCAGGATTCCGGAAACGGAGTGGTGGCAGCGTTCCGGCATGCGCCAGGTGGGATTGATGCAGGCCATTCCCTGCGTGGTGGGGGAAGTCCTGCCCAATTCCCCCGCGGCCCAGGCCGGCTTGAAGGCGGGGGATTCCATCACCGCCGTCAACGGCGTGCATGTCTGGAATCCGTCCGCGCTGGATATTCCGTTGAAGAAGGGAGAGCCCCTGATGCTGGACGTGACGGGCAGGGATGGAGCCGCGCGCCAGGTGACCGTGCAGGGAAGGCTGCCCGAGAATTGGCACAACAGCCGGGACGGCTCCCTGCTGAAGGGCGCCCAGCCCATTCTGGGGGTGGTCTGGGATTTAAGCGCCGTGGGCCGTGATGTGACCGTGCATCCTACGCCGTGGGCCCAGATCAGGCAGAGCCTGAAATGGATGGGGGATACCCTGGCGAAAGTTGTCGCGCCCGGCAGCAATGTGGGCGTGGAGCATCTTTCCGGTCCGGTAGGAATCGCCAATCAGTTTTACAGAATGTTTTCCCTGGATGAAGGGTGGAAGCTGGCGCTGTGGTTTTCCGTGGTGCTGAACGTAAACCTGGCTATTCTGAATATCCTGCCCCTTCCCGTGGTGGACGGAGGCCACGTGGTGATGAACACGATTGAGCTGATTTTCCGGCGTCCCCTGAATGTGAAGGTTCTGGAGTTCGTCCAGTTCGGGTTCGTCTTCCTGCTGATGGGCTTTTTCCTGTTCGTGACGTTCAAGGACGTTGGAGAGTTTTTCGGCAAAAAGCCTTCCAAATTGCCTGATCCGGTGTTCAGGGCCGTGACGGATTAATTTCCCTCCGGCCGGGGCCTGCGGTTCCCGGCTTCCTGGTATGAAGGGTTCCTTTGCTGTGCGTGTCCTGTTCCGGTGCGTGGTGCTGGCGTTCCTGGTTTATGCCATGCTCCTGACCTGGTGGACTCCGTTTACCGGGGACAGTTTCATGCATTCCGTCTTTGGGGTGCAGCACCGCCTTTCCTTCTGGCCGGTGCTGGAGCGTTGCTGGTGGTCCTACATGAACTGGAATCCCAGGCTGGGGGAGTTTCTGGCTATTTTTACCGCGACGGCCGGGAAGTGGCTGTTCTGCCTGGTTAATCCGTTTGTGGTTCTTTCCCTGGCGCTGATGATGTTTTATCTGG
>JAJQCV010000034.1 GCA_021202525.1 Akkermansiaceae bacterium
TGAATTGGAGAAATGCACTTGATATGAAAAACCAGTGGTGACGCCGGATTACTAATCCGAAACCTTTGGATTTTTTTGTTATGGATGATTGAAATAGTATTATATACAGTAAGTTGTTTGTTTTGTTAGAGAAGCTTCAGGGCATTTGCAGAGAAGGGAGGTTTTTCATTCTTGCATGAAAACACCCTATCCTGCAATTGGCGGCCGTTACTTTTTTTGTTGAAATATTGCCTAATATTCATGTATTCCGTTTTTCACGGTGTGGCATGTAATGGGAGCTTGGCGGATTATAAATCCGCAACCCGTTCACAATGGGTGTAATGGGTGACTCATATGGTACACTGTCAGCAGGTAATAGTTGAATCGGTTGGAGGTATGCCGACCGTTATTTATGAAGATTCGTGTTCTTTTTTTGCATAGGAAATCGTTTTTTCTTAAAAATTTTTGATTGACTGCGGATTTATAATGCGCGGTTTCAGCAGGTGATTGTTTATGTGGTTTGCTGTCAGTTATCAACATGGTTGAGGGTAACTGAATTGTTTTGGAGACCGGGGGAAGGCGGCTGTCATCAGGTTGTTTTTCAGTCCGGCAGGCAGGCCGGATAGCGATGGCCGGTGACGATTTTGTTTCGCTGTCCGGCTTGTTTGACCAGGTACTCCGGGTCATGGTACCGGGGCATGAGAATTGATTTGGTGACGGATACCTATGAGCCGGACGTGAATGGCGTTGCCATGACTCTCGGCCGTCTGGTGCAGGGACTTAAGGCACGGGGCCATCTGGTGCACATTTTGAGGGCATCCGAACGAGGGGGCGCATCCGTGCCGGGCGAAACGGCCATGCCGTCCCTGTCTCTTCCCATTTATCATGAAGTGAAGATAGGGCTGCCTTCCGTGGACAGGTTTCGCTCCCGGTGGATGAGGAAGAGGCCGGACGTGGTGTACATTGCCACGGAAAGCCCCATGGGTGCATCTGCGGTCAAGGCGGCGCGGGCACTGGAGATTCCCGTGGTGATGGGGTTCCACACCAATTTTCACCAGTATATGAAAAATTACAATTTTTCAGGGCTGGAAAATGCCGCCGTGAATTATCTGCGCAAATTGCACAATCAGGCCAGATTGACCGTAGTACCTACGGAAGAGATGCTTGTTTCCCTGGGTGAGCTTGGTTTTGAACGGCTGGCCGTCATGGGACGCGGTGTGGATGTCGTTCTGTTTGATCCCGGAAAGAGGGATGTTTCCCTGCGCCAGTCCTGGGGAGTCTGGCGGGATGAAGTCGTATTCGGAGTGGTAGGGCGTCTGGCCAGGGAAAAGAACCTGATTACGGTTCTGAGCCTTTATACCCGCCTGCAGCGGGAGTTCCCGGACCGCGGCATGAAAATGGTTGTGGTGGGGGACGGGCCCATGATGAGCGGCTTGCGCAGCGAGTTTCCGGATGCCGTGTTTTGCGGCACCCGCAGCGGGGAGGATTTGGCGCGTCATTATGCGGGAATGGATGTGTTACTGTTCGCCAGTGAGACGGAGACCTTCGGCAACGTGCTTCTGGAAGGGATGGCCAGCGGGCTGGCAACGGTGAGCTACCGTTATGCCGCGTCCGCAGACGTGGTGCTCAACGGTGTGAACGGCCTGCAGGCGGAGAAGGGGGATATAGAGGGCTTTTATGCGGCCATGCGCCGGCTGCTCCAGGATGCGGGGCTGGTCCGCAGGCTGGGGGAACAGGGGCGACAGGCCGTTCGTTCCAGAACCTGGGACGCCGTTTGCGACCGGTTTGAGCAAATTCTGGCTTCCGTAGCCTGTGAGGAGAACGGCACGGGATGCGCGCGTCCTCCATGCGGTGCGGTGCTGGAGTGCCGCACGGTGTTTCTTTCCGATATCCACCTGGGAACAAAGGATTCCAAGGCGGACGAATGCCGCAGGTTCCTGAAACACATCCGGGCGGAGAAGATCGTGCTGGTGGGGGACATCGTGGATGCGTGGGCTCTTTCCCGCGGCAGCCGCTGGCGCAGGCGGCATACGCGCTTTATCCGCACCCTGTTGAAGAAGATGGAGCAGGAGAACGTGGAGGTGCTGTACCTGCGCGGGAATCACGACGACGTTCTGGAACGGTTTCTGCCCTTCGCTCTGGGGCGGCTGCACATTGCCAAGGAATATGTCCACGGAGCGGCGGATGGCTGCCGTTACCTGTGCGTGCACGGAGACGGGTTTGACGCCATTTCCACCAATCACCGGTGGCTGGCGGTGCTCGGCTCCCTGGGCTACGACGTGCTGCTGATGGTTAACCGTCTGTACAACAGGTACCGTGCCTGGCGCGGCAAGGAGTATTATTCCGTTTCCCGCGCCATCAAGGGGAAGGTGAAATCCGCCGTCAATTTCATCGGCAAGTATGAGGAACAGCTTCAGAATCTGGCGGTCAAAAGGCAGTGCGAAGGGATCATCGCCGGGCATGTGCACCATCCGGCGGACGCCATGGTGGGGGAGGTGCGGTATCTGAATTGCGGTGACTGGGTGGAGACCATGAGTGCGGTGGTCGAGTATGCCGACGGCCGGATGGAAACACTGCTTTACAAGGATTTCATGAAGCGCCTGGCTTATGGGGAATGCTGCGGTTCCGGCAGTGCGGCCCGATGGAAGGCGGAGCCGGAAACCGCCACGCAAGTTCCGGCAGATGGGACAAAGTGACCATGTGGGACATTTTGTCACTAGTTTAGTGTGACAAAATGTCTCTTTTGGGTGTACCAGGGGATTCAGTGGAGAAGTTGTGGAATATATTCATATTTGATACACAGAGTATTATTGTGTTTATGCCCCATTTGGGCGGAGCTGGCATGGCATTTGCACCAAGTAAGGCAAGAACATGAGTTTGCCTGTATGACACTTCAGGTCATAGGGAGATCAAATCTCAACGGAATCCATTCAAAACAATCTAACATAACGATATGGCTAAAATATTAGGAATTGACTTGGGCACGACCAACTCGTGCATGGCTGTGATGGAAGGCGGTCAGGCGACCGTTCTTGAAAACAGCGAAGGTGCGCGCACCACTCCCTCCATTGTGGCCTTCACCAAAAGCGGTGAACGTCTCGTGGGGCAGGCCGCCAAACGCCAGGCGGTGACCAATCCGAAGAACACGGTGTTTTCTTCCAAGCGCCTGATCGGCCGCAAGTACAGCGAGTTGACGGACGAGGATAAAAAGGTTCCTTATGAAATCGTGGAAGCTCCCAACGGGGATGCTTACATCCGCGTGGAAGTGGGCGGTGAAAAGAAAACCTTCTCACCCCAGGAAATCGCTTCCATGGTGCTGGCCAAGCTGAAGTCCGACGCTGAATCGAAACTGGGCGAAACCATCACGGAAGCCGTGATCACCGTTCCTGCCTACTTTAATGACGCCCAGCGCAACGCGACCAAGGCCGCCGGTGAAATCGCCGGCCTGAAAGTGCGCCGCATCATCAACGAACCGACTGCTGCGGCCCTGGCCTACGGCCTGGACAAGAAGTCCAATGAAAACATCGCCGTTTATGACCTCGGCGGCGGCACCTTCGATATTTCCGTGCTGGAAATCGGCGATGGCGTGTTTGAAGTGAAAGCTTCCGACGGCGACACCCACCTGGGCGGCGACGACTGGGACAACGCGATCATTTCCTGGATCATGGATGAGTTCAAGAAGGATTCCGGCATGGACCTTTCCAATCAGCCGGACGCCATTCAGCGCATCAAGGAAGAAGCTGAAAAGGCCAAGATCGCCCTTTCCTCCACCCAGAGTTACGATATCAGCCTGCCATTCATCACGGCGGACGCTTCCGGCCCCAAGCACATTCAGCTGACGCTGAGCCGTCCCAAGCTGGAACAGCTTACGGAAAACCTGCTGGACCGCACCCGCAAGCCCGTGCTGGACTGCATCTCCGCCTCCGGCCTGAAGACCGGCGACATTGACGAACTGGTGCTGGTGGGCGGCATGACCCGGATGCCCGCCGTTCAGGAAATGGCCCACACACTGGCCGGCAAGGAACCACACAAGGGCGTAAACCCGGATGAAGTGGTGGCCGTAGGCGCCGCGATTCAGGGCGGCGTACTCCAGGGCGACGTGAACGACGTTCTGCTGCTGGACGTGACTCCCCTGACGCTGTCCATTGAAACGATGGGCGGCATCGCCACTCCGATGATCGACCGCAACACGACCATCCCCGTGCGCAAGAGCCAGGTGTTCTCCACCGCCGCAGACAATCAGCCCGCCGTGGATATCCGTGTGTGCCAGGGCGAACGCAAGATGTTTGAGGACAACAAGCTTCTCGGCAACTTCAAGCTGGACGGCATTTCCCCGGCTCCCCGCGGCGTACCTCAGATTGAAGTCACCTTCGACATTGACGCCAACGGCATTCTGCACGTTTCCGCCAAGGACAAGGGTACCGGCAAGGAACAGAAGATTTCCATTCAGGGTTCCAGCGGCCTGTCCAAGGATGAAATTGAACGCGCCAAGCGCGATGCGGAAGCCCATGCGGAAGAAGACAAGAAGCGCGCCGAAGAGATTGACACCGTCAACCAGGCCGACTCCCTCTGCTTCTCCGTGGAACGCCAGCTCAAGGACATGGGCGACAAGCTGCCCACGGACCTCAAGAGCGACATCGAAGGCAAGGTGGCCAAGTTGAAGGAAGCCATTTCCAGAAAGGACTATGAGGCTATCAAGTCCGGCAAGAGCGACCTGGAAGCCAAACTGGAAGCCCTTTACAAGGCAGCGGAAGCCGCCCAGCAGTCCGCCGGTGCGTCCGGCCCCATGCCGGGAGCCGCTCCTGAGGAAGAAGCTTCCGACGGCCCCCGCAAGGCGAAAGGCCGCGTGGTGGACGCCGAAATCGTCGACGACGACAAATAAACCTTTTCCGGAGGGCGGGGGAAACCCTCCTCCCTCCGGAACATTACATCCATATATTCATCTACAATAAAACAAACACAACATACTATGGCTAACATCAAACCCCTCGGACAACGTGTGCTGGTCAAGCGCATCGAAGCTGAAACCAAAACCGCCGGCGGCCTGTTCCTGCCGGACACTGCCAAGGAAAAACCGCAGGAAGCCGAAGTGATCTCCGTAGGTACCGGAGGCCGCGACGACAAGGGAGCCCTGATCGAATTCACCGTCAAGCCCGGCGACCGGGTTCTCATCTCCAAGTACGGCGGTACGGAAATCAAGCTGGACGGAGAAGACTACCTGATCCTGTCTGAAAACGACATTCTGGCCATCATCGGCTAAACCAAACCTTATTTATTCACACACATTTTTAAAAATCTGATATTATGGCTAAACAAATCCAATTTGACGAAACCGCGCGCCAGGCGCTGCTCCGCGGCGTGGAACAGATCGCCAAGGCTGTCAAAAGCACGCTGGGCCCTGCCGGCCGCAACGTGGTAATCGACAAGAAATTCGGCTCTCCCCTCATCACCAAGGACGGTGTGACTGTGGCCAAGGAAATCGAACTGGAAGACCCGTTTGAAAACATGGGCGCCCAGCTTGTCCGCGAAGTCTCCTCCAAGACCAACGACGTGGCCGGCGACGGCACCACCACCGCCACCGTACTGGCTGAAAGCATTTACCGCGAAGGCCTGCGCAACGTCACTGCCGGCGCCAACCCGATCTCCCTGCAGAGGGGCATCATGAAAGCCTCCGACGCCGTGGTGGAAGAACTCAAGAAGATCAGCAAGCCCGTTGACTCCAGCAAGGAAGTGGCCCAGGTCGCTACCGTCTCCGCCAACTGGGACGACGAGATCGGCAACATCATTGCCGAAGCCATGGACAAGGTGGGCAAGGACGGCACCATCACCGTGGAAGAAGCCAAGGGCATTGAAACCACGCTGGACGTGGTGGAAGGCATGCAGTTTGACAAGGGCTACCTGTCCCCCTACTTCGTGACCAACGCGGAAACGATGGAAGCGGTGCTGGAAAACCCCTACATCCTGATCCACGAGAAGAAGATCAACAACCTGAAGGATTTCCTTCCGCTGCTTGAAAAAGTGGCCAAGAGCGGCCGCCCCTTCCTGGTCATCGCTGAAGACATTGAAGGCGAAGCCCTCGCCACCCTCGTGGTCAACCGCCTGCGCGGCGTGCTGAACATCTGCGCCGTGAAAGCCCCCGGTTTCGGCGACCGCCGCAAGGCCATGATGGAAGACATTGCCATCCTGACGGGCGGCAAATGCATCACGGAAGACCTCGGCATCAAGCTGGAAAACGTGGGTATTGAAGACCTCGGCCAGGCCAAGCGCGTCACCGTCTCCAAGGATGAGACCGTCATCGTGGAAGGCGCCGGGAAGTCCGCGGACATCGAAGCCCGCATTTCCCAGATCCGCCACCAGATCAAGGACACCACGTCCGATTACGACCGTGAAAAGCTCCAGGAACGCCTGGCCAAGCTGGCCGGCGGCGTGGCCGTCATCCATGTGGGTGCCGCTACGGAAACGGAAATGAAGGAGAAGAAGGCCCGTGTGGACGACGCCCTGCATGCGACCCGCGCGGCCGTGGAAGAAGGCATCGTTCCCGGCGGCGGCGTGGCCCTGATCCGCGCCCAGAAGGCCATTGACGGCCTGAAGCTGGAAGGGGATGAACACACCGGCGCGGAAATCGTGTACCGTGCGGTGGAAGCTCCGCTTCGCCAGCTTGCCTGCAACGCCGGCCGCGAAGGCGCCCTCATTGTTGCCAAGGTGAAAGGCATGAAGAAGGCTGCCGAAGGCTACAACGTGGCCACGGACAAGTACGAAGACCTGCTTTCCGCCGGTGTGGTGGACCCGACGAAGGTTACCCGTTCCGCTCTGCAGAACGCGGCTTCCATCGCCGGCCTCCTGCTCACTACGGAATGCGTCATTGCCGACAAGCCCGAGAAGAAGGGCTGCGGATGCGGCAGCGGCGCTCCTGACATGGGCGGCATGGGAGGAATGGGCGGCATGGGCATGATGTAAGCCCTCCCCGTTTCTTCGGGACAATGCGACGAATCATTCAGGCTCTCCGGAGAACCGGAGAGCCTTTTTGTTTGGAAAAGAAAGGTTTTTCAAGGCTTGTGCGGCGACCGCCTCTTTCCATTTGACCGGAGGAAACTGCTGTTTTCCGGACCTTCCTCCCTGTTGCCGCGTCATGCCGGATGAAGGTCGGGAGGAGGCGGACATCGGAACTATTCCCGGCAGGAACGGAGGGAAAGCAGGATGGCAATGCTTCCTTCCCTTACATAAAAATATACCTCCATGACGTTCTGCCGCAGGCTGACGTTTGCAGGATGAGAAACAGTCGGTGACTGTCGGGTCCAGCGGAATCTGCGTGGGGGATTGCACCATGTGGGGACAAGCTCCCGAGTGTCGGCATCAATTTCTTCCGGCAAAAGGAGGAAAACCCTCCAGGTCAGTAGAGATGGATGGCAAGATTTCATCCGGGGAGGGAACGAACCCGTTCACGATGCCCGGACAGGAGGCGGATGTACTGCAAATGTGACGAATTCTTCACGCTTTAAAACGGGAGTACCGGAAAGGGTTCAGGTAATAGAAGGCCGTTTATTACACATATGGACCCTATCTATTACTTCATCATAGGCTTGCTGCTGGTACTCTCCTGCTTTGACCTCGTGGTTGGCGTCTCCAATGACGCCGCCAACTTCCTGAACTCCGCTGTCGGCTCCAAGGCAGCCCCCCGCAGGACCATCGTCCTGGTGGCCGCTCTGGGTATCATTATCGGCTCCCTGTTTTCCAGCGGCATGATGGAAATTGCCAGGAGCGGCGTGTTCATGCCGGCGCAGTTCACCTTCCATGATATCATGCTGATCTTTCTGGCAGTGATGCTGACGGACGTGATCCTTCTGGATGTGTTCAACACTTTCGGCCTTCCCACGTCCACCACGGTTTCCATTGTGTTTGAACTGCTGGGGGGGCGCTGTGGCCGTGGCGCTGTTCAAGATCTGGTCCGGAGAACCCGGCGCGGCGCAGGACCTGGCCAGTTACATTAACTCCTCCAAGGCTCTGGCCATCATTTCCGGCATCTTCTCGTCCGTCTTCATAGCGTTTATCTGCGGTGTGGCGGTGATGTGGATTTCCCGCCTCATCTTTTCCTTCAACTACGGGAAATCCTTCAAGTATCTGGGTGCCGTCTGGTGCGGCGTGGCCCTGACTGCCATCACCTATTTTGCCGTATTCAAGGGACTGAAAGGCAGCACGCTGGTCACGAAGGACATGATCCGCCTCCTGGACGCGCATATCTGGCTGTATGTGTGTTGTAGCTTTGTGTTCTGGACGGTTCTGATGGCCGTACTCCAGAATGTTTGCAAAGTCAATATCCTGAAAATAGCGGTGCTTGCCGGTACGATGGCCCTGGCTCTTTCCTTTGCCGGGAATGACCTCGTTAACTTCATCGGCGTCTTCATGGCGGGGCAGTCTTCCATGGAAATCGCTTCCGCCGCCGTTGCCCAGGGCATGGACCTTTCCACCCTGACCATGGGAGGCCTGACGGCCCCCGTGACGGCGGACTGGCGTTATCTGCTGGGTGCGGGCCTCATCATGGTACTGGCCCTGATGTTCTCCAAAAAAGCGCGGACCGTGACGGATACGGAAGTCAACCTCGCCCGGCAGGGCGGGGGAGTGGAAAGATTCGGTTCCGTTCCTCCGGCGCGGATGATGGTGCGCTATGCGTTGAATGCCTCCCGCGTGGTGGAAAAAATCATGCCCACAAGCGTGGACAGATTTATTGAAAAACGGTTCCAGCCCGTTCCGGAAGGCCCGGACAACGGAGCCTCCTTTGACCTGATCCGTGCGTCCGTGAATTTGACCGTGGCCGCCCTTCTGATCTCCCTGGCCACCTCGCTCAAGCTTCCCCTCTCCACCACGTATGTCACCTTCATGGTGGCCATGGGTTCCTCCCTGGCGGACAAGGCCTGGGGGCGGGACAGCGCCGTGTACCGCATCACCGGGGTGATCACGGTCATTTCCGGCTGGTTCTTTACGGCGTTTGCCGCATTTACCATGTGCTGCATGGTGGCGGCGTGCATCGTGTACGGCGGCATCTTCGGGATCATCGCCATGTGCGTCCTGGCGGCATTCCTGCTGCTGAAAAGCGCCCGCCTGCACAGAAGGCGCACGCAGGCCGCGGAATTGGTGAAGGGCAGGAATTATGCAGACGCTTCCTCCCTGAGCCGTTATAATGAGGAAATTATTGATCTGATGAAGCGCATGGCGGAAATCTATGAGATGAATCTGGAAGCCCTGAATGTGGAAGACCGGAAACGGTTGAAAAAACTCCGCAAGGAATCCCGCGGCATCCGCCGTTCCCTGGGCGACAAGATGGCGATGGAAGTCATGCCTGTTGTCCGGGAACTGCGGGACGGGGAGGCTGACCGCGGCAAGCGCCATGTGCAGATGGTGGAATACGCCACCTCCGTCTTTGAATCCCTCTCCAACATCACTACAGCCAGCCATGCCTACATTGACAACAATCATGAGGGGCTGGACATGGAGCACATAGAAGACTTGCGGAAAATGAACAACCGGGTTTCCTCCCTGTATCCCCGCTTCCGGGACATGATGGAGACCAATGATTACAGCGGCCTGGACGAGTGCCTGGACAGCATTGACGCCCTGGACGAGGAATTCGCGGAAGCGGTCAAGCGGCAGATCATTCTGCGTGCGGAGAATGTTTCCGACATGAGAAGGACCCTGCTGTATCTCAACCTTCTCAATGAAACCCGCACCATGATCCGCAAGGTGCTCCTTCTTGCGAAGGTTCAGAAGAAGTTTGTACTGGGCTGCTGACAACCTCTCCGCATGCCATTCTGGCGGTGGCTTTTCATCCCGGAACGGCGAGCGGATTTTTCTGCCGTTCCGCTTGTAAATCCCCCCTGGTCTGCTCTTTCAAGAAAAATTGCAAGCATTGGTTATCAAATGCTTGCGGTATTAAGGTCTGGTACGGGCGATGGGAATCGAACCCACGTCTCAAGCTTGGGAAGCTCGCGTCCTACCATTGAACGACGCCCGCACAATATGTGCGGCGCTTATTTACCGGGAGAAGCGGGGAATGTCAAGGCAACAGAATAAACTGCGTCTTATTTTTTTAAATTTGATTCCATAATGAAAAAAAACTTGTCTTATCTCCGACTCCTGAACATAATATGGGCGTTGTGCGGGTATAGCTTAATGGTAAAGCTCCAGCCTTCCAAGCTGATCATACGGGTTCGATTCCCGTTACCCGCTCCATTTTTAACCACCTGCTACAATATTTTTCCAATGAAGACCAGGTCCATTACGAAGACGGCACTTTCCGTGCTGGTACTTGCATTTGCGGGCACACTTTCCGGTGTGGCTCAGCAAGCTGCTTCTCCGTCAGCCGTTCCGGCTGTTGATCATGTTAAGGCCTCAGCGGCTGAAAAGGTTTTTATCCAGAGGATGGCTGCCACCGTTGAAGCGGGCCGCAAGTCCGGGGCGCTGGATATGAAGGCTGTATCTGCCGTGCTGGACAGCGCTGTCAAGGCAGGTGTGTCCGACGCAGTCATGGCACAGATGGTTTCCATGGCTGCCGGAGCTTTTCCGGCCAATGCCCCCCAGGTGGCTTCCGCTGCCGTCAAGAGCTATGGAACCAGGGTTACGGAAGCCAATGTGCGCAATATCGTATCTGCCGCCGTTTCCGTGCAGCCCAAGCCTTACGCTTCCGTTTCTCCGATTTGCGTGGCGGTGACCAAGGCTCTCGGTCATTCTCCCGTGGCGATGACGATGTCTTCCATAGCTGTGGAAGTGGCCGCCGAAACTCCCGATAATCCCTTGCAGGGTGTAACCACGCAGGCGCACGGGCTTATTGCGAATCCCGGTGAAGACGCCGCCACCGGCGCTCTTGTCATGCCCGGTGGTATTCCTGTGGGCGGCACGCCTACGAGTCCTGCTCCCGTATCCAATCCTTCCGGCAACTAAATAACTCTTATATCTTAAACGGATTAAAATTTTATGAAGAGTCTTTTTTATATCTCTTTGCTCGCTTCCGGTCTGGTTGGAACTCACGCTTACGGGCAGTCCCTGTACACGCTTGCCGGTCCTGTGGGGCTGGAAGAATCCCTTCCCCTGAAATGGACGTTCAACGTAGCCGGCGGTTATGATGACAATGTGAACGCTTCCAACTTCAACCAGCAGGAAAGTGCGTTTATCAGCACGGACATTGGCGCTTCCCTTGCCAATTACGATGCCATTACCCAGTATGCCTTCTCTGCCAAGCTCGGTGGCATTTTCTACTTGAAAGACCTGGAAGGCGAAACCAATGAATCTCTTTCCAATTCCACGCTGACAGCCAGTCTTTCCCACAGTTTTGACCAGACGTTGCGTTACAATGGCAGCCTTTCTTTTGCCTGGCAGCCGGAACCCAACTACTCAAACGGTATCGCCAACTCCCGCCGTGACGGTGACTACATTTACCTGTACGTTTCCAGTTCCCTTAGCAAGGCATGGACTACCCGTTATTCCACGACGGTGGGCGCCAGCTACTCCAGGATCGACTATCAGGAAGATTCCGCCAAAAACGATAACCGTCAATACGTCAATCTGAACTTCAACAATCGTTACAAATGGACGGAACGCCTGGCTTTGTCCATTAACTGGAATGGTTCCTACTGTGACCGCGAATACGGCAATGACGAACTTTCCAACTTTGTCATGGCTGGCGCCGAATACGCTGTAGCTCAGAACACTTCCGCCACGTTGCGTGTCGGCCCCCAGTTCAAGCATGTGGATAATTACGGCACCAAAACCTACCCGTCAGCGGAATTTGGTCTGAATCACCGCATGAGCGACCGTTTCTCCCTGGGCATGTTCGTCCGTTACTCCAACGAAGCAACGAACACCTACATTCCCCAAACGGGCGCCAGCTACTACTCCAATGAAACGTGGCGCGTGGGTCTGAACAGCACGATGAAAGTCACGCACCGGGTCAGCCTGAATGCCGGCGTGAACCTGATCTCCAGCGATTATTCCCGCCCGAGTTCCTTGAATACTGATACGAAGACGCTGACTTTCAATGCGACGGCTGGTATCAAGATGATGCTGACCAACATGCTGGCCCTTACGGCCCAGTATTCCTATACGAATGGTTCCTACAGCGGATATAACTTCCCCATGCCGAGCTATAACCGGAATGTGTTCTCCTTCGGAATGAATTACAGCTTCTAAGCTTGATTGACAATTAATGTTTCTACTCCTCTAATTGCGAATGTTCATTCACAATTAGAGGAGTTTTATCTTACTACCGCACCGTCTCTTCATGAATGCCCCAGATCAGCAGAATGGCGATCCTATCGTACGCAATATTGATTATATACAAGTTCTGAAAAACCGCTGGAAAGAAGTCTTCCTTGTTTTCATGCTGGTTCTGGTCATTTCCCTGGTGGTGACGCTTCTGATGCCTCCTTCTTTCCGTGCGACGAGTAAGTTTCAGATCAAGCTTCCCAGGCCGGTTATGGGGATCGGTGCGGGAGAGGATGTCGTGGCGTCGTCCAATATCACGACCAACTATATCCCCATGCAGTATTCGGTGCTGACTTCGTCCGAAGTGCTGAAAGTGGTATCCAAAAAACTGAATCTGGCTGCGGAATGGGGCATGACGGATGATTTGGCTGCCACCAACCTGGCTGGAATGATCAAGGTATCCCCCATCCGTGCAACGGACTTGGTGGATGTTATTGTCTCCGGCCCTGACCCCAAGCTGGTTCAGAACATTGCCAAGGCAGTCCCGGAGGCGTACAAGCAGGACCGTGAAATGCGTGAAAACCGGCTGGTGGAAACGGCTATCAAGAGCCTTCAGGACGTTCTCCGGGAACAGGAGGATATTGTCAATGACAAGATGATGGCTCTCAAGAAGTTGATTGTGGAAAACGATTATTTGCCCTCCACCATATACAGGAGTGGGGATAACCGCTCCGTGATGACTGGCGCCATGGAAGACGAGGATTTCCGGAATTCCAAGGCGCAGCTCATGAAATTTGAGAAGGATGAGCAGGAACTGGCCGCCTATGTCGCGGAAGTTCAGCGTCTTCCGGACGACAAACTGATGGATTATGTCACCAACTCCGATCTTTTAAATGCGGAAATTCTGGCGGCGGACTCTCTGCGCAAAACCTATCAGGAGTACATGGAGAAGGATAAGGAGAGGGAAAATCTCAAGGCCCAGAACTTGGGCCCCAGGCATCCCAAGATGCTGGCTCTCCAGGAAACGGCGAACATCTTGAAGGAAAAGCTGAACAAGGAACTTGTAGGTCTGCGCTCATCTTTGAGAAGCAAGCTGGAAATGGTTACTGCAAGCCGTGTGAAGTGGGCGAAGATTGTAGCTCAAAAGGAAGAGGATCTCCGGAAACATGTGATGAAGATGCCTGTTTATGAACAGACCAGCCGCGAGTATGATACGGCCCTGGATCAGCTCAAGACTCTGGATGCCCGTTACAAGGATGAAATCGCCCGCCTGCGCGTTCCCCGTGAATCGATTGAAATGTATGATAATCCCCTGTTGCCTTCGGCTCCCTACAAGCCGGATGTGACGCTGAACCTGGCAGTGGGCGCCGTTGCCGGTTTGCTGCTGGGTATAGGCCTGGCCCTTCTGCTGGAATTCATGGATACTTCCGTCAAGACTATGGAGGATGTGGAACGGGCTCTGCAAGTGCCTGTTCTGGGGATCATTCCCAAAAACGTCCCCATTCTGCATTCCGCCGGTTCTCTGGGGCCGGATGCTGAAGCCTACCGCATTCTGCGGACGAACATAGAATTCAACAAGAAGGGGCTCGAAGAAATTTCCCTGACCTTTGTTTCCGGCAGTGCCGGGGAAGGCAAGACCACGACGTTGTGCAACCTGGCCTACATCTGCGCCCAGGGGGGGTACGCCACCTTGATGATTGATGCGGACCTTCGCCGTTCCAAATTGCACAGATACTATGAACTGGACAATGAAGTAGGGCTCACGTCCTACTTGTTGGAAGACTATCCGCTGGAGGAAGTGATCTTCCAGACGCCTGTGGAAAACCTGTACGTCATGCCCGCGGGCCCGGTTCCCTTTGACCCTTCGGGCGCCTTGAACTCACGCAAGTTCAGCGAACTGCTCCAGGAAGTGAAGCAGCGTTTTGATATTGTGCTGGTGGACTCTCCGCCTATACTTGGTGTCAGCGACTCAGCCGTGATTGTGAGCGAGGTGGACATGACCCTGATGGTTGTTCAGCCGCGCAAGCTTCCGTTGAAGGCCCTGCTGAGGCAGAAACAGGTCATTGAATCCGTCGGCGGCAATCTGGCGGGCGTGGTGATGAATAATGTGGACATTACTTCCGATCACCAGTATCAATATTACACAACCTACTACTCCTATTATTCTGCGGAAAGCGGCGCTTCCGGCGGCAATGCCGACGCTTCTTCCCTGAAGAAGGCCGAGCGTTCCGGCAAAGCCAAGGAACTGGCGGCTACGCAGTCCAATGATAATGAGGATTTGTATTAAGCGATAGTGCCATGAAAAAGTATCTGTATTCCATTATCTGTTTCATCCTGGCTGCAGGAGGGCTTGCGTTCTCACAGTCCCCGGATGCGGTACCCCCGCACGGAACCATTGAAATTCAGGTACGCGGCATCCCTGCCGACGACGCTGCCGCTATTTCCGGACAATATTTGCTGGATGGCAATGGAACCATCCGCATGCCCCAACTTCCCGCCGGGCAGGATGTGATGCGGGTAGTGGGCCGGACGGCGCGGCAGATTGAGGATATGCTTGCCGCTGCCTATAAGAAAGCGGAACTGTACACTTCTCCCACCTTTTTGGTGAAAGTGCAGAGTTCCGACGTGCAGCTCACCCAGCACATCGTCCTGGTGAGCGGAAATGTAGCCATGAAAAAGAACGTTCCCTGGCGGCGCGGCATGACGCTGCTGGAAGCGATCGTCGGAGCGGGGGACGTTACGGAATGGGGATCCCGGTATGTCCAGGTGACGCGCGGCGGGAAGACCGTCACGTATGATTATTATTCCACCAGGGACAGGGCTATACCCATCCAGCCCAATGACCGTGTTTTCGTTCCGCAGCGCGGCATGTTTGAAACGCGGCCTTCCAAGCTTCTTCCCTGAAGAGTGGAAAATGATTTTTCATACCCGGCTTTCCTCGAGGAAGCCGGGTTTCTTATTGTTCATTCCGGGAGCAAATGGGATGTTGGTTATTGTCCGGCTTTTTGCTTGGGTTCCTTTCCGGAAAAGAGTTTTGTGCCTGTAATGTTGGAGTCGGCCGGCGGAACCTTCAGGATTCCCTGTTTTGATGGAAGGGGCTTGTTGAACCCGGAAAATACGGAGAGTTGAAGCATTGAGGAAGGCTTTCCCTCTTCCAGTAGTTGAATGGAATATTTTTTCTTATTCATGCAATTGATCATGAATTATTTGTGAATAAAGGGAAAGAAATCGGAGGCAGTTCGCGCATCCAACAGAATTTTTGATGATCTAATTGTTGATATTAGGCCCTTTTGAAGTAATTGTATAATGTAGGAACAGGCATATATTGCGATGAAATGAGTTCAGCATAAAGACGAACAACAGAAAAACAAAGAAAGTTGTTGATTGTTTTTGGGCTCAATGCATTTTTGGTATTTTCAAAAATGTTATAGTTTCATGCAGAATGCCTGTATGAAACCCTGTGTTATCAAAGTGAATTCACATTGCCATGATTTATCGTTTCAAAAAGACATTCATCGGAGTAGGAGGGCGGGAATATATCAATAATCCCAAATTGAGTTTTCCCGAACATGTAAAAATCCGCCGCAAGGGAACGGATCCCAAATCCGGGCAGCCTTATGCCAGCGCGTCCGGCGCGTTCATGGAAACATCCTCCATAGCGGCGCGTCTGCGCTGCAGTCCTTCCGCCGCCCGGCAATACCTGCACCGTCATGGGGTGCGCTTCCGCGTAGTCCGTAAGAGTACGGGGTCTCTCACGCTCTGCTGGCGCCGTCTGGATGTGGAGCGTCTCCTGGCCGCGCGGGAGCCGGTTTGCCGCCGCGCCCCGGTGTGTTACGTGAATATGGAAGAGGCCGTCCGCTACCTGGGCGTGGTCAGAAGCTACGTTTACAGGCTGGTCAAAAAAGGCCTGCTGCGGGAATACAGGTGCCGCATCAAGACGGCCCGCGGGTTCCGCGTGCGCTGCTTCTACCACCGGGAGGATCTGGAGCATATCAAGCTTCACGTTCTCCACAAGAGGTAGCGACCCGCGCCCGGAAGGATGCGTTTTTGACTTGTCCGCCGCCGGGATTGTGTCACGTTATGGGCATGATAGCTTTTTTGCGCGGTACGGTAGCGGAGTCATACCCCCAGCGGCTGATTCTGGATGTTCACGGCGTGGGGTACGAGGTGATTGTGCCCCTGTCCACGTTTGACAGGCTGAATCCTCTGCCGGGAAGGGAGCTGACGCTGAAAACCTACCTGCACGTACGGGAAAACATGCAGGTGCTGTACGGATTTGCAACTGATGCGGAACGGGACATCTTCCTGTTGCTGATCGACCGGGTTTCCGGAATCGGCCCCGCTACGGCCATCGCCATTCTGGGATCCTTGTCCGTGGAGCAGTTCAAGCAGGCCGTGGTGAGCGGAGACGTATCCGGCATCGCCAGGGCCAAGGGAGTGGGAAAAAAAACGGCGGAACGCATTGTGCTTGAACTGAAGGACAAGGTGGGACTGGCTGCCACCTGGGAGGCCCAGGCCCAGGGTTCCACCTCCCAGGCGGCGGGGGATGCGGAACTCGCGCTGATTGCGCTGGGCTTCAAGCAGGTGGAATCCCGCAAGGCCATTGCCGCCCACTTGAAAGAGAATCCGGACGCCGACGCGGACGAGTTGATCCGCGCCGCCCTGCGCTCCATGAACTGACCGTTCCACCGTGAGTGTGGAGAAGGTGCAAGTTTTTGACAGCCATGCAGGAGCATGGCTGTTGCATTTGCGCCCGTCCGGGGGCCGGAGGGCTGCGGCATACTGCCATGATGGGGGAACAATAGTGTTGACGCCCGGCGGAATCGTTTCTAAACTTGCCCCGTCCATGGTACTTGAATAGGTCCGGGACTTGTAATTAATCAAATCTGAAGCCCTCAATCTTATGGCCAAATATGCTATTAACGGTTTTGGACGTATTGGTCGCAACGTGTTGCGTGCCATGTCCAAGGAAGAACGCAACAAGGTTGTTGCCATCAACGACCTGACCCCTATCAAAATGATCGCCCACCTGCTCAAGTATGACTCCACGCAGGGCAAGTTTGACGGTGAAGTTTCCATCGACGGCGATTATCTGGTCATCGACGGCCACAAGATCCTTATTACTGTGGAACGCGACCCCGCCAACCTTCCCTGGAAGGACCTGGGCGTGGACGTCGTTCTGGAGTCCACCGGCCTGTTCACCAAGCGTGAAGCCGCCCAGAAGCACATTGACGCCGGCGCCAAGAAGGTGCTCATTTCCGCTCCCGCCACGGATCCGGACCTGACCTTCTGCCTGGGCATCAACGACAGCGAATACGATCCCGCCAAGCACAACATCGTTTCCAACGCTTCCTGCACCACCAACTGCCTTTCCCCGATGGTGAAGGTGCTGAACGACAAGTTCGGCATTGAAAAGGGCATGATGAGCACCATTCACTCCTACACGAATGACCAGCGCATCCTGGACCTTCCGCACAGCGATCCCCGCCGTGCCCGCGCCGCCGCGATCAACATCATCCCGACGACCACCGGCGCCGCCAAGGCCATCGGTGAAGTAATTCCCCAGCTCAAGGGCGCCCTGAACGGCGCTTCCTTCCGCGTGCCCACCCCGACCGGTTCCCTGACCGACTTTGTGGCCGTCCTCAAGAAGGACGTGACCGTGGAAGAAGTAAACGCCGCCATGAAGGAAGCTGCTGAAGGCCCTCTGAAGGGTATTCTGGCCTACTCCGAGGAAGCTCTCGTGCTTCAGGACATCGTTTCCGACCCCCACTCCTGCATCTTTGACTCCGGCTTCACCTACGTGGTTGGCGGCAACCTGGTGAAGGTCTGCGGCTGGTATGACAACGAATGGGGCTACTCCAACCGTGCCGCCGAAGCCATGAAGAAGCTGGGCGACAGCTTGAGCTCCTGCGGCTGCAGCTGCGGCAAGTAAGTTCATTCCTGAACAACGCTTGCTCTTCAGTAGTCACAAGACATTCTTTCCAGCCGCCTGAAACAGCTTTCCGGTTCATGAACCGGGTTGGTGCGGGCGGCCGGGATTTTCCGGGAGGGCAGAAATGCCCTCCCTTTTTCATTCCATTGAACCAAACAACATAAACTGATATGGCTAAACTCACTGTTCGTGATCTTGACGTCAAGGGCAAGGAAGTCCTGATGCGCGTTGACTTCAACGTACCCCTCAAGGATGGGGAAATTACCAATGACGCCCGCATTGTGGCCGCCCTTCCCACCATCAAGTTCCTGCTTGACGGCGGCGCCCGCCTCGTCCTCTGCTCCCACCTGGGCCGTCCCAAGAATGAGCCCGATCCCGCTTTCTCCCTGAAGCCTGTGGCCGCCCGCCTTTCCGAGTTGCTCGGCAAGGAAGTGAAATTCGTTCCCGCCGCCATCGGCCCGGAAGCTGAAGCCGCCCGCGCCGCCATGAAGGACGGCGACGTGGTCCTGCTGGAAAACGTCCGCTTCTATCCCGGTGAAAAGAAAAACGATCCGGAATTCGCCAAGGCTCTCCTGGGCAAAGCCACCCTGTTCGTGAACGACGCGTTCGGCACCGCCCACCGCGCCCACGCTTCCACGTAAGGCGTGACCCATTTTGCGGAAAAGAGCGCCATGGGCTTTCTGATCGAACGCGAACTGGAATACCTGGAAGGCAAGCTGGAAACCCCGGAAAAACCCTTTGTGGTGATCATGGGGGGCGCCAAGGTGTCCGACAAGATCGAAGTGCTTTCCAAGCTGATGGAAAAGGCTGACACGTTCCTGATCGGCGGCGCCATGGCCAACACGTTCCTGGCTGCCGAAGGCTATGATCTGGGAGCTTCCAAGATTGAAGGCGACAAGCTGGACCTGGCCCGTGAAATCCTGGCGAACGCCAAGGCCAAGGGTGTCAAGTTCGTGCTTCCGGCCGACGTTCGCGTGACCATGAAGTTTGAGGACGGCGCGGAAACATTCTGCACGGCTCCCTTCGCGGAAGGCGGCAAGGTGCCGGAAGGCGGCATGGCCATTGACATCGGCGACAAGGCCATTGAAGAATTCTCCGCCATCATCAAGGATGCCAAGACCGTTCTGTGGAACGGCCCGATGGGCGTCTTTGAAATGGACTGCTTTGCCAAGGGCACCAAGGAAATTGCGGAAGCCCTGGCCGATTCCTCGGCCATCTCCATCGTGGGCGGCGGCGACTCCGTAACGGCTGCCAAGAAATTCAAGGTTCAGGACAAGCTTTCCTTCTGCTCCACGGGCGGCGGCGCTTCCCTGGAACTTCTGGAAGGCAAGGTGCTGCCCGGCGTGGGCGCCCTGTCCGACAAATGCTGCTGCTGCAAAAAGAAGTAAGCCGTCATGTGACGGCTGGCTTCCGGGGCGTCAGCCCTGGGCGGCTTGATTCTTCATCCTCCGTTCCCTTGTGGGAGCGGGGGATTTTTTGTGGCCTCCCGGTATTCCGCAGTACCTGGTCCGACGGGATTGAGGGATGCAAAGGTGTTTGCGGAAGTTCTTTTTTTGGCTTGCCCTGCGGATAATGGCCGCTAGGCTGGTGACGTATGAACATATTGCGCGGTATTTTGTCTGTCTTCATGTTGTGCTCTTCCGCACTTGCTGCCATGGCCGACTCCGGCAGGAATGCGGAAGAATACGGCGGATACCCGGCTACATTCCTGCGGCTGGAAGCGGATTCCCCTGAACGGCAGGATTTGGCAACGCCCGTGGCTTCCTATGTGAATGACGGCGGACAGGAGGTGAGGCTGATCGGGGCGATGCATGTGGCTGAACCGGAGTATTACGACCGGTTGAACAAGCTGTTCGGGCAATGTGATTTGCTGCTGTTTGAAATGATCGGTGGGGAAGGGCTCCAGCGGCGGGAGGAATTGCGGAGCAGGATTGACCGGAGCAAGCCGCTGGGCGGCCTGACTCAGGAAGAGGCCCGCGAATGGAACCGGCTGGAGGCATGGGAAAAGGAACAGAGGGAGGAGGAATCTTCCTTCCTGCTGAATTGTCTGGGGGAAGCCTACAAAAGATTCAGCAAAGCCTTGAATTTGCAGGCCCAGACGGATGGAATCGATTACTCTCCGTCCCACTTCGTGCATGCGGACATGACCATGGGGGAATTCAGGAAGGCACAGGAAGAAAAGAAGGAGAGTTTTCTGGGGCTGATGGCGAAGGAGATCATGTCTTCCCTGCGGGAAGAGTACTGTGGCTACCAGCCGAATCAAATCAAGCTGGCGATGGATCTGATTACGGGAAATGTTTCCGGGCTGAAGAATGAATTGATGCGCATGCTGGCCTATACCAACCCTGATTCTCTGGAGGATACCGTGATTCTGAAAGGCAGGAATGCCAAATGCATGGAGGTGTTCGACCAGTGGAAGGGCAAGGGTGCGCGCAAGATTGGCATTTTCTACGGGGCGGCGCATTTGCCCGGCCTGCACGCGGAGCTGCTGAAGCGCGGCTACCGCCTTCAGGGAGTCCGGTGGCTGACCGCCTGGAATACCCAAGGGGAATCTGCCGGCAGCCAGGCAGACCAGGGTTAGATCTTTTTAAGCATTTCCAGGGTTTCCTGAAGCTTTTCCGCCGGGGTGATTCCCGCCAGGCGCGGAAACTTGTTGGACAGGAGGATGAAGTCCCCGTTCCGGGTAAGCATCAGGCGCTGGCCGCTGACTTCCACCATGGATATATTGGCCAGGGAAGCCAGTATCTTGATTTTGTGCGCGGCAAGCAAATGATGCACCGTTTCCGGTGCAGGGCCGAAGCGGTCTTCCCAGGTGCGGAGCAGGGCGTCCGCCTCCTTGATGGTGCGGGCTCCCGCCAAATCCTTGTAGGCGGCGATGCGCAGCGGAGCGTCGCTGATGTAGTCCCGCGGAATGAAGGCGCCCAGGTACTCCTTGCGGGATTTGGCCGCAAACTGCGTTTCACTGTTCACGATGAAATCCGCCCGGAGGGCGGCGTCCACCCTGGGTGCGGAATGTTTGCCCTGCATGTGGGAGATGGACTGCTGGAGAAGCTGGCAGTACAGGTCAAAGCCGATGGCGGCGATGTGGCCGCTCTGCTGGGTGCCGAGCAGGTTGCCCGCTCCGCGGATTTCCAGGTCGCGCATGGCTATCTTGAAGCCGGAACCCAGTTCCGTGTACTGCTTGATGGCGGAGACGCGCTTGCGGGCGTCTTCCGTAGTGGAGGAGGACCTGGGCAGCATGAGGTAGGCGTATGCGCGGTGCCCTGAGCGGCCCACGCGCCCCCGGAGCTGGTACAGGTCCGCCAGGCCGAAGCGGTCCGCCCTGTCAATAATGATGGTGTTGGCGTTGGGAATGTCTATGCCCGATTCAATGATGGTGGTGGCCAGCAGAATGTCCGCCTCTCCCCGCACGAAGGAGCTCATGACCTTTTCCAGCTCGTCCTTGGGCATTTGCCCGTGGCCGATGACGATGCGCGCCTTGGGGACCAGGGCCTGTATCCTGTCCCGGAACAGCTCAATGGTCTTGACGCGGTTGTGCAGCAGGAATATCTGACCCCCGCGCTCCAGCTCGCGCTCCATGGCCTTCTTCATGATGTGTTCGTCATAGGGGCAGACGCTGGTCTGCACCGGCTGCCTGTTGACGGGCGGCGTGTCGATGGAGCTCATGTCCCTGGCGCCCATCAGGGCAATGTACAGCGTCCGGGGAATGGGAGTGGCGGACAGGGTGAGCACGTCTATTCCCTTGAAGCGTTCCTTGAATTTTTCCTTGTGCTTGACTCCGAAACGCTGTTCCTCGTCAATGACGACCAGTCCCAGGTTCTTGATGGAAACGTCTTCGGAAATGAGGCGGTGGGTGCCGATGACGATGTCCACGGAGCCGTTTTTCAGCCCTTCCAGCGTGGATTTGACTTCTGCCGCGCTGTTGAGGCGGCTGAGCATTTCAATGCGCACGGGGTATTCGCTCATGCGTGACTTGAAGGTGCGGAAGTGCTGCTCTGCCAGTACGGTGGTGGGCACCAGCACGGCTGCCTGGAGGCCACCGGTCACGCATTTGAAAGCGGCGCGGATGGCTACCTCCGTCTTGCCGAAGCCCACGTCTCCGCAGATCAGGCGGTCCATGGGCCGGGTGGATTCCATGTCCGCCTTCGTCTGGGCGATGGCGCGGAGCTGGTCGGGCGTTTCACGGAACGGGAAGGAGCTTTCAAACTCCCACATCCATTTGCTGTCCGGCGGGTGGCTGTAGCCTTTGCCCGTCTGGCGTTCCGCCTGCACGTTCAGGAGCTGGGCGGCGTAGTCCGCCACGGAGCGTTCCGCGGATTTTTTGGCGCGCTGCCATTTGGAGTCCCCCAGTTTGTTGAGTTCCGGCGTCCTGCTGCCCAGGCCGATGTAGCGGGAAACCAGGTGCGCCTGGCTGAGGGGGACGTGCAGGATGGTGTTGTCCCGGTAGAGGATGTTCATTTCCTCGTCTCCGGAATCCGGAGAAGTGGAAATGTTGATGAACTTCCCGATGCCGTAGCTGGTGTGGACCACCAGGTCCCCCGGATTGATGTCTTTCAGGGAAGCCTGGGCGCGTGCCTTGCGTGCCTTGTCTTCCCGGCTGGCGCGCCGCCGCGCCGTGGCGGACTGGTACCTGCCGAACAGTTCGGAGGAGGAGAGGACCGCCGTCTTCGCACCGGGGATGCTGAATCCGCCGGGCAGATCCCCCCGCAGGCAGGTGATGGAGAGCAGGGCCGGGGTGCCGGCGCAGATATCCTTGAACCGCTCTTCTTCCGCCTGGTTCGGGAAAAACATACTGACGTTCCATTTCCGGTCCAGCCATTCCCGTATCTGGCGTTCGGCCAGTTCGCGGCGCATTTCCTGCATCACGAAGTCCCCGGCGTCAAAGCTGCCCAGGGGATTGTCATGAATGGCCAGGGAAAAATCCTCCTCTCCCTCCGCATCTTCCGGAGGGGCGGCCAGGATGCACGCGTGCCCGCGTTCCTTGCAGAAAGGGGTGGTGATGACCAGGTCTCCCGGTCTGATCCAGTCGCGCAGGGTTTCCACGGATGCCGCCTCCTGGAGGACGAGGTTGATGTGCTCCACCTTCCGGAAGGAGACCTGGGTATCCACGTCGAATTCCCGGATGGATTCAATTTCATCGTCAAAAAATTCCAGGCGTACGGGATTGGCGGATTGCAGGGGGAAAACGTCCAGAATGCCGCCGCGGCGGGACCACTGCCCGCGGGAAATGACCTGTGGAACACCCTCGAATCCGGCTTCCGTAAACAACTTCTCCAGTTCGTCCGGCGGCCGCGTTTCCCCCCTCTTCAGGATCATGCCCTGGTTCTGCATGCCCCTGGTGGAGGGAACCTCGTCATTCAGGGAATTTTCCGTCAGAACGACGATCTGCCTGCCTATCTGTTCGGAGGCAATGCGGTGCAGAACGTTCAGCCGCTCGGCGGTGAGTTCCGGGTCTCCCACTTCTTCGCCCAGCGCCACTTCCCTTTCCGGGACGAACAGGATGTTGTGCACGCCCCATGTTTCCAGCTGGGAGGCTACGGACTCCTGGGCCCGCAGATGAGGAGTCACCACCCAGGCGCGGGATGTGTTCGGAACGCTGTTGATGCACAGGGCCGCAACAAACGGCACGCCGGGCAACGCGGTGTGGTCGAAAACGGCCTGTTCCTCCGTGCCCAGCTTCGCCAGTTCCCTGCGGAAGGGGGCGGTGCGGGCCACCCGGTCCAGCAGGGAGGATATGGAAGCGTCTTCTGCCATACGTGTCTGAAAGCCCCTGTTGAGGGGAGTTTGCCGCCTTTCCCTGTCATGTCAACGGTTTTTCAGGGCACGTGTGTCCTCCGTTCCCTGCCGGGAACAGAAAGATTGCAGGAAAAGAAAGTGATCAGGAAGAGGAGCGGAAGCGGATTTTGACACCTGCCTTGCGCCATTTCTGCTCGATCTCCTTGGCCAGTTCCTCATAGGTCCTGCCGTCCAGAAGGAGTTTTTGCGCCTCCTTTTCACTGGTGCCGGACTGAATGGCCTTCATGTAGTTCTTGATGCGCTGGGCGTCCCCTTTTCCGTCCATGTGGTAGAAGTAGTAGGCCATCAGCGCGGCCAGGCCGTAGTGAAGATTGGCGTTTTCATTCGTGAACTGGGTGTAGGGCATGTTCATGAAGGCCTCCAGGCCGGGAGCCTCAAAATCGTCCCCCAGGGCGCGGCCCCCCGTGTTTTTCTTGCCGTACTCCGTAACGCGGGAAACGATGTGGGAGCGGTTGGAGCCGAAGTTGAAGCGGCCCCCGGCATAGGGCGTCATGGCCACGTATTCCGCGGAGCCCTCGCAGAACCAGCTGGCCTGCTTGGCTTGGGGGGACATGAGCTGGTGCGTCAATTCGTGAATGAGGGTGGTGGCGTCCTTGTCCCGGTCAATGATGTACGTGCTCCCCATGGACTTGACGCCCAGTGACTGGAAAGGCACCAGAATTCTGCCCCGGTCCCCGGGCCGGGTGGTTCCCAGGAAAATGCCCGCCGTGCCTTCCAGCCCCCCCTTTTCCTGGTAGGTGCTGAACTTTTCGTACAGGTAGGCCGGGAATTTGGCGGAATCGTCATGGGGCGGAATGTTGCCGATGGGCAGCGTCTTGTTGGCCAGGTGAGTGGCTTCAAACAGGAGGCCCAGGCGCTTGATCATGCCTGCGCCCAGCTTGGCGTCGCAAATAAAGCGGAAGTGGGGCGTCTCGTAAATGTATTCCCCCTTTTCCTCCTTGATGGTTTCCACCTTGAAATTGTCCGGGCATTTGACGGTTCTGGGCCAGGGCTGCTTGTAATTGTCCGCCGGGTTGGCGGGAGCCGCTGCCGTCCCCTGTCCTGCAATGAAGTCCTGGTCCGCCCTGGAAAGCTGGTTCAGGGGAATGGTTACCGTCTGGCCGCCGGCGCGGGTCAGCACCGCTTTTTGGCCGTCCAGTTTGACGAATTCGGCCTCCAGGGTTTTTCCCTGGGTGTTGGTCCAGGTGCGGCCCTCTGCCGGAGAAAGCAGGGACAGGAAGCACAGGGCTCCCGCGGCCAGGTGGGTGCGTGCAGGTATCTTCATGGAGGTAAGTTAGTTGATGAGTTTGATGTATCAGTGCCGGGGCCTCGGCAGCATCAGGAGCAGAAGCCCGCAGAACAGCATGAGGCATCCGGCTGCGGCCAGCGTGGTGGTCAGGGGAATGCCCTGGTCCTTGAACCAGCCGCCGAAGAAGGAGATGAGCGCGCCCACTCCGGCGGAGGTGAGGTTCAGCAGACCGTAGCCGGTGGCGGAGTAGCGCTCGTCAATATGAGAGCGTAGCACAGGCATGAGGGTGGCGTCCAGCGATCCTTGCGCCAGCCCCTGCGTGGCCACCAGTCCGAGCATGAGCACCAGCGGAACCGCAATGTCCCAGCCGAAGATGCCGGGCAGCAGCGTCAGGACGACCAGCGGGCCGGATACGCTGAAGGCGATGCCCGGTACCAGCGCGCGGGCGCGGGTGTTGCGCCTGTACCACATGTCCGCCAGGATCGCGCCCCCCAGCACTGCGATGTATTTGGCAATGGAGCTCCAGAGCGTGGCGGCGGGACCGGCCTCCGCAGAGGAAAGGTGGTACTGGTCATGCAGCAGGGTAGGGTACCACGTCAGCAGGAACCAGTTGCCCGCTCCTGCAAAAGCCACTACGCAAAGCAGCATCCACATGGGGCGGCCGCTCAGCAGGCTGGAAAGGACGGCTCCTGTGGAAAGCTTGGCCGCGGGAACCTTTACTGCCTGTTCGTCGTTGTCCACGTTGATCAGCACGGTTTCTTCCCCCGGCTTGTCCTTCTTCCGGGAAAGGGCCGTGTCCGCGGGCGCCTTGCCGGGGTCTTTCAGGAACAGGATCAGGACGATGGCGTAAGCCACGCCCACCAGGCCGAACAGGGCGAAGGTCATGCGCCAGCCCGTCCAGGAAGCCATGGTGGCGCCAAACCCGGCGATGGCCATGCCCACGTAAATCCCGCTCATGTGCAGGCCCGTGGCGATGGAGCGCGTGCTGCCGCGGTGGTAGTCCGTGATCAGGGCCAGCGCGGCGGGAATGTAGAAGGCCTCGCTGATGCCCATGGCCCCGCGGGCGATGAGCAGGGAGGTGTAATCCTCCGCGTGCCCGGTCCACCAGGTGACCACGGACCAGACGACCAGGGAGCAGAGAATCATCAGGCGGCGGCTGTAGCGGTCCGCTAGGAAGCCGCCCACCGGGCTGAGCAGTGCGTAAATCAGCAGGAAAACGGAGGTAACCATGCCGAACTGGGCTTCCGTCTGGGGGATGTCCCGCACAATGGGTTCATGCAGGGCGGAAAGAAGCTGGCGGTCAAAGTAGTTCAGCATCACGACGAACCACAGCACGATGACGGCCACCCATGCCCACAGTCCGGGCTTGGTGTTCGGGTCCGTGACGGCGGAGACGTTCCTGACGCCGTTGCGCACAGCGGAAATGACGATGATGGCCAGGACGATGATGGTGAGGATGAGAACGGCATAGTCCACCGTGCTCATTTCAAAATGGTATCCCGCGGTTGCGGAGCCGTTTACGGGGGTGCGTACGCCGGGAGCGGTTTCTCCGCTGATGGTGACGATCTCATTGCCTCTGGTGACGGCAGGCGCCGTGGCGATGCCTGCGGGCCATTCCCCCAGGCGGCTCCATTCATCCTTGACGATATCGTAGGCCAGGATGTCGCTGGACTGTACCACGGGCCTGGACGGGTCCGGCGAATTGCCGCGCTTGTCTCCGCCGATCAGGATGATGGTGTTTTCCTTGACGGGGGCCGGGCCCGCCGCCGCTGCCACGGGCGTTCCGGGGCCGGTGCGCTCTTTCTTCGTCTTTCCCCACTCGGCGGGGTTCGTGGAACCCAGGTCGTAGTCGATCAGGTCGGAAAGGTAGGTTCTCTGTGTTTCCCCTGCGGCATTTTTGGAAAGGGAACATCCTCCCACCAGGAAAAGGGTGCTGTCGGAAAAGGCAGCGGTGGCAAGAATGCGCCCCGGCCCCTGGAATGAGGGCAGGGTCTTCCATTCCATGCTGGCCGTTTCAGGGGAGGTGTCCAGCACGTACACGGTATTCAGGGCCGTTTCCGGTTCGTCCCGGTCCCGTCCACCGATGACGTAGAGCTTGTCTCCCGAACCGGCGAAGGCGGCTTCCGTCACGGGACGGGGAAGGGAAGGAAGCTTTTCCACGGACCCGTCCGCCCTGATCAGCAGGGTGTCCTGCCGAATTCCCTCTTCATTGTGGCCGCCGGCCAGCACCACGCCCTTGCCGACGCTGGCGCATGCCGCATAGCCCAGCGGAACGGGCAGATTGCCGACTTTATTCCATTGTCCGTTGGAGAGTTTGAAAATGTCCCGGTGGTACGCTTTCGGGCCGCGTTCCTCCGGCGTGGCGGCTCCGGGGGCGGCATGGGGAAAATTGGCTCCTCCCGCGGCAATAATGGCTTGGGAGCCGTCTTTTTCCGCCACGGTTCCGGCAATCATGCCGGCGCGCCCTGCGGGATCGGGCAGGTCCGGAATGCTGCCGGCGGGATGGACGTCCACGGAAAAGGATGCATGGGCGGTTGGGACCGCCATCAGCATCAGGCCGGCGAGGGCTGCGCACCATGTTTTGGTGAACCGGTTCAGGTAATGTAAGGAATGCATCATATGATTTGTTGGTCGTGGCTGGAAAAATTAGGGAAGGGAAATGCTCCAGACTTCCGGGGAGCGTCTGCCGGGCTTGAGTTCGCCGTTGACCGCGATGAAGCGGCCTTCCCAGGCGCAGCAGGGAAGCACCGCCCGCGGCGCTCCGATGGGGCCGCCGTCGTGCCATTCCGCCGTTGCCGTGTCCAGGCACAGCGACTGGTTGTTGAAGCCGGGATTGGTCTGCGGCGTGTATTTCCTGCCGGAGCCGTCGTCCCCGCCCAGCAGGTAGATGACTCCGCTCCGGGAAACGGGGGCCGGAGTGGGTGCGGCGGCAATGGCATAAGGCATGTCCGGCTGCCGCGTCCATCCGCCGGAAGGGGTGAAGCTCCATGCCTCCGTCAGCAGTTCCCGTACCTGCCTGCCCTCCTCTTCTTTCAGGCCGATGCCGCCCAGGACGTACAGAACGCCGTTGACCGCAGCCATCTGATGCAGGAAGCGGCCTCTCCCCGGCAGTGGGGAAAGCTCCTGCCAGCCTTGGCCGGGATTCCGGGAATCCAGCATGAACATCCGGCTGGTGCAATCCTGCTCTCCGGGGCGTTCACTGCCGCCCGTGAGGTACACCTTGCCGTCCAGCACGGCTGCCGCCGTGTAGGCCAGCGGGACCGGAAGGGAGGGGAAGGCGGAGACATTCAGGGTTCCGCCGGAAATCCCCAGCAGGTAAACGTCCCTGCGGTGGCCTTCCCGGTCGCATCCGCCGATGCACAGCAGGCCGTCTTCCAGGCTGGCGGAGGCTCCATAGGCGTAGGGTATGGGCAGTACTCCCGCTCCCCGCCACGCGGGGCTTCCCGGCGCCAGAATGAACACACGGTCCGTCCAGGCCTTGGCGCCCCCCTCCAGCATGGGTTTGCCGGGGAAATTCGTTCCACCTGCGCAAATAAGAATATTTCCGTGGGTTCCCGCATACATGCCGGCAAACCCTTCCGGATCGGGAAGTGGGGGTAAAGGACTCCAGAATGACGAATGTGAATTCATAAACGTGTAAATGCTTCACAAAACTTTAACGAAAAGGGAACCGCTGTGCCAGTAATAACATCTGGTCATCTTTTTTTGAATAAATTTCTTTTCCGGTGCCTCTTATCTAGGTAGAACCGTTGAATCGTATGAAACCTGGAGCCTGTCTATTAATCTTGTGCGCCCTGCTGCCCGCCTCCCTGGCGGAGGATATGGCCTTGCGTTCCGGCAGGGTTCTGAAAGATGCCAGCGTGGTATCTTCCGGGGATGACTTCGTCAGCGTTCAGTACACGGACGGCGTGGCGAAAGTCCCCTACAAGGAGCTGACGGACGAACAGCAGAAGGCTTACAAAATGACGCCGGATGAGGTGGCCGCGCGGCTGGAACAGCGCCGGAACGAGGAAGCCGCCCGCAGGCAAAAGGCGGAAGCGGCCAAGAAGGCGGCTGAGGAAGAGGCCAGGAGAATCCGGGAATCCCTTTCGGAAGCGGAACGCCATCCGCGCTATCTGGAGGGGGAGGACGTCGTCCGCATGTTCCTGCTGATGGGGGATCTTTCCCGTGTGGAGGCTGAAGTGATCGCCCTCCAGTGGAACGCGCTGGAGGCGGACCGGGTGGGCCTGCCGCAGGATGCCAAAGTATTCCGCGCCAGGGCGGGAACCTACCAGGACCAGATCAGTTCCATCCGTAAAAAAAGGGAAGATGCCGAACTGTACTGGAAGGACCTGGAAAAGAAGTACCTGGCCCTGAAAGACGGCACCCAGAAAAAAATCACGGACTTGAACAAGCAGGTCAACCAGTTGCAGGGTGAAATCCGTGACGTAGCCAGCCAGCCCAGGACGGAGCGCATCGTGGTCACACCCATCGTCAGACCCTGGAACTATCCGCCGCCGCCCGTCATTATCCGGCCCAATCCTCCTCCGCCTCCCAGGCCCCAGCCTGTTCCTCCGCCCGTGCGCCCGATACAGTCTCCTTACGGGACCAAGATTGGAAGGTGACAGGGAACCGTTCAGGCGGGAAAGCGCAGTCTTGCTTTTTCTGGAATCAATTCAGGGGATGCAGCAGCATATTCCCTGACTCGAAAGAGGCCAACTGCCTGAACCCGGCCCGGCGCGCCAGTCCCGCGGCCCGGTCAAAATCCCGGCCGACGTTTTCCGGAGCATGGGCGTCCGAACTGATGGTCAGGGGAATATCCATCTCTGCTGCCAGCCGCAGGAAAAGTTCGTCCGGATACTGTTCTGCGCACTTGTTGTGCCATCCGGCAGTATTGATCTCCAGACAGGCTCCGGACCGGCTTATGGCTTCCAGGGCCGGTTCATAATAGCGGCGCAGGTCCCTGCCGGGCCGGAAGCCGAACTTCTTGATCAGGTCTGCATGCCCCATGATGTGGAACAGGCCTGAGGCGGCCATATCCCGGAAGCGTTCCCAATATTGTTCCCAGGCGTCCTCCACGTCCGTCGTGTTCCAGAAATCCATCTTGTAGGGGTTGTCAAATTCCTCCTTTTCCCCCAGGTAGTGGACGGAACCGATCAGATAATCCCATTCATACAGGCTCCGCAGGCGGTCCGTCCAGGGCTCAATGCCCGGAAACCAGTCGCATTCCAGCCCGGCTTTCACCGCCAGCCCGTGAGGGGCGGCGAGTTCCGTGGCCTCCCTGATCCAGTCCAGATAGGCTCCCATGTCCGCCTGCTTCATGCGCCAGTCGTCAAACGGTTCCTCCTGCATGGGGGCGTGGTCGGAAATGCCGTATTCCCGCAGTCCGGCGCGAACGGCTGACTGCACATATTCCTGCGGCGTACCGGAGGCGTGCAGGCACAGGGGCGTATGTGTATGGTAATCGCAATACATGAAGAGGGAGGCCCATGCTAGCATGGCGGCATGCCCGGTTCAATCCGAAGAACGGTTTTTCCCGATTATTTGCGGTCTTTGACTTTATGAGTTGCTTTTATGGACGCGTTTTTTTAGAGTCCCATTGAATAGGACACGTGACATTATGAGTGATTGGCAAGGTTTTTCTCCGTTGAATGACTTCACTGGGCCGCTGCTGGACAACCTGAAGCGGCATCCCAAGCGCATCGTTTTCCCGGAAGGGGAGGATGTGCGCGTGTTGCGCGTTTCCGAACGTTTCGTGAACGAACAGGCCGGCGTTCCCATTCTGCTGGGCCGGAAGGAAATCATCCGGCGCATGGCGGAAATGAACGGCATTTCCCTGAAATTCGTACGCATCATTGAACCGAAAAAAAGCTCTGACCTTCAAATGTTCTGCGACCGTTACGAACGGGCGGAACAAATGTTCGGGAACGGCCTGCCGATGAACACCCGTGAAATCGTCTCCGAACCGGTGCACTTTGCCGCCATGATGGTGCTTTACGGCCAGGCGGACGCCATTGTGGCCGGGAACATGAAAAGGGTGGCCTCCGTATTCCGCGCCGTGAACAAATACCGGCAGGACCCCGTGCCCACGAAGCCCCTTTTTGCCATCTCCATCGTCATGGTTCCGGAATTTGCCAAAAAATTCGGAGGCCGCGGCATCTACTTCCTGGCGGATACGGGCGTGACCGCTGATCCCACGGTGGAAAACATGGCCTACTTTGCCGTGGAAACGGCCAAAATGGCCCGGCACATGCTGGGCAAAAGCGTCCGCGTGGCCATGCTCAGCGCCTCCACGGACGGTTCCGTTCCGGAACTGGCTGCGGACCGCACCCGTGCCGCCACGGCCTTGGCCCGGAGCGTCGTGGAAAAGGAATGCCTGGACAACGAAATCACCGTGGAAGGTGAAATCCAGATTGACGCGGCCCTGTCCCCGGACTCCTACAGCGTGCGCGTGCACCGCACTTCCCTGCTCCAGCCCAGCGACGTATGGGTGTTCCCCACGCTGGATGCGGCGGATATCTCCAAAAAACTGATTTGCATGATGCCCTCCGTATGCAACTACGGCCTGATCCTGGGGGGACTGCTTTTCCCAATCGCCCAGCTTCCGCGTTTGACGGATGAAGACAGAATGTTCGGCACCGCGCTGGTGGTGGGCAATGAAGCCATCAAATTCCACCTGCTGTATCCGCAGGGCGTGGCCCCTCTTTATTGATTTGCGGCGGCGCGTCCTTGACAAACAGCCGCTTTTCCTTGCGCACGGCCATCTTTCCGCCGGGCAGGGACGTGCGGGACGGGCCGCCGGCATCCAGAATCTTCATGACCCGGAGCACGGCGGCTTCCGTCAGGTCCGGTACGGACTGCTGCCGGAGGTAATGATGCACGGCGCATTGTTTCAACTCCTGCGGAAGCCGGTTGACGCCGGGGAGGTACAGCCGCCCCTGGGGATCGGTCAGGTTCATGGCTTCCAGCGCCTGGGCCAGTGCCGTGCGGATTTGATTCTCAATCCGGCAGGCGCGTGAAAAGGAAAGGCTGGTATCCCTGCGGAACATTTCGTCCAGTTGGGGAATGACGTGGTGGCGCAGGGCGTTTCTCGTGTATTCGGTGGACTGGTTGCTGGCGTCTTCCCTCCACGGAATGTTTCTTTCCTCCAGATAGCCGGTGATCTCCTTTTTGGAAAAATCCAGCAGGGGGCGTACGACGGTCAGCCCGTTTTCCCAGATGGACACGGGGGACATGCCGTGAATGCCGGATGCTCCGCGGCACAAATGGAGCAGGGCCGTCTCCTGCTGGTCGTTGCGGTGATGCGCCAGGGCTACGAGTGCTCCGGGATATTCCGCAGCCCATTCCAGAAACAGGTTCTGCCGTGTTTTCCGGGCCGCTTCCTCCGTGGAAATGCCTTGGGCACGGGCCATGCCGGCCACGTCCGCCCGCCGCCAGACGCATGGAACACCCGCGGACGCAGCATACTCCCGGACGAAGTGTGCTTCTTCATCCGCCTCCGGGCGCAGGCCGTGGTGCACATGGCAGGCAACGACGCGGCACCCTTCCATTCCGGAAAGCAGGGAAAGCAGAGCCATGGAATCCCGTCCGCCGCTGATGCCGGCCAGCACGGGACGGCCGGAACGGAGGAGTTCCGCAGACTGGCTGTCAAAATAGTCCGGGGTCAGCGACATGATAAGTCCAATGAAGCAGAAAAGCGGGGCAATGAGAAGCCTGCAAATGAAAAACCCCGTTTTCCGGGAAGAAAACGGGGCGGGAAAATGGAAATGAAGCGGTTCTTACTTGTTGAGCTTGGGCTTGCCGCCGCTGCGACGGACGGAGCCGAAACGCTTCTGGAACTTGTCGATGCGGCCTTCGGTGTCCACAAACTGGTTCTTGCCGGTGAAGAACGGGTGGGAATCGGAGGTGATGCCGCAGGAAATCACGAAATGCTCAACCCCGTCAATAACTTCCGTCTTCGGGGAACGGGTGGTGGAACGGGTCACGAAACGGCGGCCGGTGGAGATGTCGACAAAGACAACCGGATTGTACTGGGGATGGATATCTTTCTTCATGATCATGTATTGCGTTTCCGACGCAAGGGAGCACAAGTATAGGGACCTTAACCTCCATGTCAAGCGTGCCTTTGAAAAAAACGGAACTTTGGCGATGACGGTGCCGGAGCTTGATACGAGCCTTGTTATCGGGATGATGTTGCAAAAAATGGAACAATTCTTGAAGAGGCCTCCCTGGTGGGCGTGGTTTTCCCTGATGGGGCTGGAAATTCCTTGTGCCGCAATGGCCTGGGCTTTTGCCGTCAGCCAGTCCCATCTGGTGGTTGTTTCTTCTCCCTGGCTGTACCAGTTCCTGTTTGTGGCCGTTTGGTGCGTCAACATGCTGGACAGGGTGCTTAAAGTCTTCCGCGGCGATCCCGCCGTTCATACGGATGAATGCCTGATGTTTGCCAGAAGGCACTGCTTCGTCATCTGCCTGCTGATTGCGGTGGCCGCCGTGACGGGGTTGTGGATCATGTTCTTCCAGCTGGGTGTCGTCATCTTTGAATTTGCCCTGCTTCCAGGCGTATTCAGCATCCTTTTCCTGTTCTTTTCCACCAATCCCTACCGGAGGGGGGGAATATCCGCGGGATTCGGACTGGGGGCTTTCTTTGCCTCCGTGGCCTTTGCCACCGGGGCCGGCATTCCCGCCTATTTTTACGGCAGACTGGGCGGCGGCTGGGGCTCCCAGCTATCTACGTCCACCTGGTATCTCGTGGCGCTGGTAGTGCTGGGCATGTTCAGCCGGGAAAGATGGAACGAGGAAGAGCGGGAAAAAGAAGGGGAGGATTCCGTTGCCCGGGACATGATGTCCCTTGTCTGGATGGGCGTTATTGTGATCTACGTTGTTTTCTGTCTGGCCGCCGCGGCTCAGGAATATACGGCGGATGCCTGGATTTATTACGGTCTGGCCATGGCCGGCGCCTTCATGTTTGTCCTGGACAGGCTGAAAAAAAACATGCCCCCCCTGATGCTGCACACCTTGTCCTGGGTGGCGCTGATCTTTCCGATGGTGCTGAGCGGGCTGCTGGCGCAGGCTTCCTCCTGACGGGCCCGGCGGGGATGTAAAAGGGGACAGGGAGATTGAAAAAGGTTTTTCCTGTCCTGTGCCGGGCATGAGTCCGGGAAAATGAAAAAATGGTATTTTGTTGTTGCAATCCTGAAAAGGCGGTGATAGATTGCGCCCCGCAAGCACGCTCCTCGTGCAAGCAAGTGGCTCGGTAGCTCAGTCGGTAGAGCAGGGGATTGAAAATCCCCGTGTCGGCGGTTCGATCCCGTCCCGAGCCACCATTTTTATCCCAATCCTTTTTAATCCCATATTTTTATTCGGGAAGTAGCTCAGCCTGGTGGAGCGCCTGCTTTGGGAGCAGGATGTCGCAGGTTCGAATCCTGTCTTCCCGACCAAATTCTTCTTTTTAAGGGTGCCGAATTATGCTTAGATATCAACGGTTTACGCAGTTTTAGTTTGAATTGTGCCGAATAGCGCATTATGGCTAGGGGTACACTTTGGGGTACAAAATGTACCCCTCGATGTACCCCTAAGAAAATTTCAATGTTATGGCCTGGTTGAAAGAAAGAAAAGGAACGTGGTTTGCCAAATGGCGGGATGCCGATGGCAAGGAAATCGTCAAATCCACCAAAGTGAAGCTGAAGCCTGCGGATGGAATGAAATCTTCGGATGCTAAAAAGCTGGCCCAGTTGACGGCGGACAATATGGAGCGTGCAGCCAAAGGCAATGTTGGGAAGGCACAGGCATTGCAAGCAGTCCGCAACGCTTTTTCCGTGGCGGATAAAGTGCCCTCCGTGAAAGAGTATCTGGATCATTATCGGAGTACGGAAAAACAAAAATATTCGGACGGTCAGAAAAGGGCGTTTAAAGTGTTTCTGGAGTTTTTGGGAAAGAAGAAAAGCATGCGCCTGGATTGTGTGACGACGGCGGTGTGTCAGGACTTCTTGGATAGTGAACTGAAACGGGTTTCTTCCGGTACGGTCGGATTGTACCGGGGTTCTCTGGTAACGGCTTTCAATCGGGCTGTCGCCAGTGATTACCTTGATAAAAATCCGATGCAATATGCCAGACTCCCGAGGGAGGCATCACGCGACAAGTTGCAGAAAGAACCGTTTACGGCTGCCGATGTTGCTTGCATGGTTACTCGATTTACCGGAGAATGGCCGGATATTATCAGAGTTACAATCATGACGGAGGGCCAGCGTATGGGGGATGTTGTCAGTATGCTATGGGAACAGGTGGATTTTGAAGAGAAAGTCATCCGCATTAATACGGGCAAGACTGGAGCCACACTGAATATTCCTCTGTTTCCCGCTTTGATGCAGGTTATGTGTAAAAGGTATGAAAACCGTCAGGACGATGGGTTTGTTTTCCCGATACAGGGGGATTCCTATCAGCGCAGTCAAGGAGCAGTTTCCGCCGAATTCTCTGCATTGCTTCGCGCCCATGGTATTACAGGAAGGTTGTCGTGCAGAGGAGGAGAGGGAGATCGGCGGAGGGTGTCTTCCAAGTCTTTTCATTCCTTGAGGCATACGGTTGTTTCCCTTCTGCGTTCCAGTGGCGTGGTTTCTCCCGACCTTTGCCGCGCTATTGTCGGACATGATTCGGAGGCGATTGAACAAGCATATTTTACGGCCAGCCAAGATGATAAAGAACGAGGTCTTGTTTATCTTTCCCAAGCTTTTGATCTGAATGCCGAATCTCACGGAAAGATGAATAAAGTATGAGTAATATATTAATATTTAATTTATTAAAAAATATCAAGAACTTCCGTCTCATAGGCTTTTGCATGCGTTCTTTTCCGTCGGATATTGTACGAAAGGAGAATTTTTCAGAGTAAGATTGTTGCTTGTTACCTCTCTATCTGTCTGCTTGACATAGATAGTGTGCTCGTTTTTGTAGAATCTGATCACGTCATGGACATCGTAAGATTGTACGCGGGGGCAGTCCCCTGCACCTCCGAAGTTTCCAAGGTAATATAGGAAAGGATACCATGCTCTTGCATCAAATTTGTTTTCACACACTAGAGCAAAAAAGTTCCCATTCCTGCGTTGATTCAAGCACTGTTTTAGATTATTTCAGACTTAAATGAAGACAGAAATCGAAATGTTATTCCTTCCCCGCATGAAAATTATGCGAAGGGGTTATTTTAACAAGACGTCGATTTTCTAATATTCTTATCAAGGATTATGAATGTTTTCATTGTAGCTGATGAAATTGAAAAAATCGACTTCGGTATGTAGACGCAGAGAGCAATCACCCGTTTCCCGCTCTCCGGACCAAGTCCGAGTCTGGATGGAATGATATGCCCCCTTTTATGAACGTTTCTTGGCCCGGTTTCGGTATCATAGGTGTATTCATCCATGCCCTGTACAAGAGATAGGACATGGCTCCAAAATCCAAAACTGCCTTGGAAAATCTTGTAGAACTCATGAACCATGGGCATTCTGAAATGACTATCTCGCATGCATATTAACAAAGATACCAGTGCCTGAAGGCATAGTATTTTCTCCATCTATTTACATTCCTCCAATATAATCAATATGGCTAAAACAGGATAGAAAGCTGCAAATAGACTTGAAAGGGAATAGAAGCGCCTTTTAAAGGATCTATTTATCACTGAGGAGGAGAATCAGTGATGTGTTTTTGTACAAAACAGGCGTAGGGAGCCATGTCGAAGTATATTTCAAATTGCTGGATATGGTGGAGATGATATGGAAAATGCTAAATTTTGCTAAGGTTGGTGAAGATGGATGGGACGTACCTCGCCGTTTCAGGATAGGTATTATTCGAAGGAGAAAGCAAAAATGCAGTATCTCTGTTTTCTCTGAATTTACTGCCATAATCTTCTGGCGTGATAAGCTTTCAAGGACATAATGCTTGATTCAACTTGAATACCAAATAGTTGATCCAAGTCCTTTTGCTATGAGGACCGGAATCAACTCGCATTAAGTAGTTAGTTCATTTAGGATGGCTGGATAGAACAATACCCTATATTTCACCAATTGTTTTTATGTTTTAGTCCTTTCTTCATAAGAGATGGTGTTCTTACCTTCGATCGCGGAATATTGTAAATGATTGTTCTGATAAAAAATAATCTTGTCATCACATTTGAGGTTAGTTCTTATTTTTCAAAATACTTCAGAAAGCATTTCTACGCATCTTCTTTTTTGTTCTATCTGCGGATGGACATAAAGATTCAGAGTCATATTGACTGAAGAGTGGCCTAAAATTTCCGAAACAGTTTTACAATCAGCGCCAAATTCGATACATCGTGTCGCAAATGTATGTCTTAATGTATGAAAATTGACTTTTTCCATATGATGACGGGTAAGGAAATTCTCAAAAAACGTACGGAAGGTTCTTACTTCAACACATTTTTCTGTTCCACTCACAAAAAAAGCATTTGCGTTCATCGGATTCACGCGTTTAATGATAGGGTATAAAAAAGCAGAAATAGGTACTTCTCGCTTTGAGGATCGTGTTTTAGGCTCTGAAATAACGATTTCAGACTTTCCTTTTCCATTCAATTCTTTCTGATAGACGCGTTGCAGTGTTCTATTGACGCGAATAAGTTTATTTTCACAATCGATATCGCTCCATTTCAATGCACAAATTTCTCCGATGCGCAGCCCAGTATAAAGGCTCAGGAGGATTGCCGCGCTGCGAGGAGTCAAATTAAGAAGAATGGACTGAATCAGCGTCTGCTGCATTGTTTTTTCCAAAATTACAACTTTGGATTTGGAAAAAACGGGAGGGAAAACTATCTCATAGGAGACTGTTGATAAGAGTTTTGCTTTCATTGCATCTCGTAATATATTTTTTAAAACGACAATGATATCTCGGGAACTTCTGTCACAGAGTCCTCCTGTTCCGTCAAGACGACCATGTTGCAAAAGTTCAAGAGCGTAGTTTTGTATTAAGCTCTCTGAGAAATCACTTAGGTACATATTACCAAAACGAGGCAATAAATGATTCACAACAATATTGGAATAAGCCGCATAAGTTGATTTTTTTACAAATCGCTCTTTTCGACTCAGCCATTCTCTTACCCATTCACTATATTTTTTCTGTTGCATTGGTTCGTGTTTCCTATGGTTAATAGGTGGTGAGTATATACAGCAGATATTCCGTCAAGGAAATATCATTAATGTGTTCCATTTGAGGGGTAATCAGAGAACGAGCGGCGAATTATCGCGAAAAGAGGGTGGTAAGATTTTCGGCTCAGGAAGTAGAACTCCTATCAGCATCACCCTTTTAGTCAAAAAGCCGAATAAACAGGCCGCAGGGAGAGCCCGGATTTTCTACCACGACATAGGAGACTATCTGAACCGGGAGGAAAAACTGAAGCTTGTCCGGGACTTTGGAAGCATCCTGAACCCTGATATGAAGCTATCCTCAATTACGCCCAATGAGGCGTACGACTGGATCAACCAGCGAGACAATCTGTTTGAGAGTTTTATCCCTATCGGCGACAAAAACAACAAGGAGAACATCAAGACGTTTTTTGTGCCATTTTATTCCTGTGGAGTGCAATCAAATCGAGATTCTTGGGTATATAATTATTCTATACACAAGTTACAAGAGAATGCGCAAAAGATGGTAATTGTATACAATAAACAAATGTTTGACTTTCAGTCAGAAAGATCAAAAAATAAAGAATTGAAGCCCGAAAATTTTGTAATAAAAGATGAAACACAAATAAAATGGTCTAGTAGTTTGCTCCCTCAATTATTAAGAGGTGTATACGGTAGTTATAAAAAAGAGGCTATTGTAACAGCAATGTATAGACCTTTCTGTAAACAAAATTTCTATTTCGACAGGTTGTTTATACATCGACCTTATCAAATTCCAATTTTATTCCCAACTCCTCAAAGGGCGTAATTGAGGATAGCTTCATATCAGGGTTCAGGATGCTTCCAAAGTCCCGGACAAGCTTCAGTTTTTCCTCCCGGTTCAGATAGTCTCCTATGTCGTGGTAGAAAATCCGGGCTCTCCCTGCGGCCTGTTTATTCGGCTTTTTGACTAAAAGGGTGATGCTGATAGGAGTTCTACTTCCTGAGCCGAAAATCTTACCACCCTCTTTTCGCGATAATTCGCCGCTCGTTCTCTGATTACCCCTCAAATGGAACACATAGATAACAGAAAATTCTTCTTGGAGGCATTTGCGAAATCCTGACGTGGCATTCCCGTCAATCCATGCGCCATTAGAAACAAAGGCGATGATACCCCCGTTTTGTGCATCCAGACGATCAGACGCCCAACGAAAGGCTTTAATATATGAATCATACAAAGAGTTTTTATTTGTTGATTTACTACCAGCAGCATAGGTCTCCGCTATTCGAGATTCCAATTTAGGATACCGTTGATTTTGCGCGTTGTCGTTGGCCGATTTTTGTCCCACAGAATAAGGTGGATTGCCTATGATGATACGAATGGGGGCTTTCTTTTGAGCAATGACTCGTTCTGAATTCTGTGAAAATATTTCGGAGAAGAGCTTATCGCTATCTTCCGTTTCTCCGAGCTGGAAGGTATCGGTCAAACAAATACCATCAAAAGCCTTGTATCCTTGCTTTTGTCCATGAAGGTCATGGTATACGTTTTCTATATTGATTGAGGCGATGTAATACGCCAGCAAAACGATTTCGTTGGCATGCAGTTCATGCAGATATTTTCGTTCTAAATCCTCGGAACGGATCAGCCCCCTTTGCAGTAATCTTGTAATGAATGTACCCGTGCCGGAAAAGGGATCAAGTATGTGGACATTTTCATCTGATATATGGCGGTCGAATTCTTTTTCCAATACTTCTGCTACAGAATTAATGATGAAATCCACAACCTCAACAGGAGTATATACAATGCCTAATTTTTCAACCGTTTGAGGGAATGCTGATTTGAAAAATTTATCATATAACTCCACAATTACTTTCTGCTTCCCTTCTGCATTGTCAATTCCAGCACAACGTTCCACAATCGATTTATAGAATTGAGCCATAATCTCAGCTTCTCTCGCCGGTATTTCTTCATGCAAGAGATTAATCATCTGTTGCATGGCGATCGAAACAGGATTATGCTGAACAAATGAATAATTTTCAAACAATGCTTCAAAAACAGGCTTGGTAATGATGTGTTGAGCCAGCATTTCCACAGCTTCTTCAGATGTCACTGAAGGATTCAGATTTCTCTTCAGCCCTGTCAAAAAGTGTCCAAATGCTATTTTATGTTCCTGATCTGTAGCAATTAATTCATGGATTCGTTTAATATGCTGTTCAGCAACAGAGGCCACATCTTTTGCCCATAATTCCCAATATCGGCGAGTTCCGACTTTTTTCACCATTTTGGCGAAAATAACACTTTGTAATGATTCGAATTTTAAGGCGAGTTCTTGCTGGACCGATTTACTAAAGCCTGAATCACTTTCGCCTTTTGCTCCCCTATCGCCATTATCGTCATGAGATGGCTTTGGTGAAGAACCAATGGAGCTCACAAGAATTCTTTCCGATTTTTTCCTGTTAAGGTCAATTTTATTGATTTCAGCATTAAACCGATCGTCATGAGCACGGAGAGCATTCAATACCGTCCATACAACGCCAAAACAATCACTTTTATCCAGAGCTTCCTCCGGGCTCATTGATTCCGGAATAATTACGGGAATAATGATGTATCCATACTTTTTACCAGGCGCCTTACGCATTACCCGACCAACAGATTGCACAACATCGACTTGCGAGTTTCTTGACGAAAGAAACATGACCGAATCCAAGGAAGGCACATCCACTCCTTCGGATAGGCAACGTACATTGGTCAAAATACGACAGTCTTGTCCTGAGATTGGTGTGGATTTCAGCCAATTTAACTTACTTTGCCGCTCTGTTGCTCCCATGGTTCCATCGATATGTCGGGAAGAAACTGTCACCATAATGTCACGGATCGCACTGGGGAGCGTTTCGTAATAGGTAGATTTGTGCTCATTAAAGATATGGGTGATATGTTTTGAAGCCTTGATGCTCTGACAAAAAGCAACGGCTGTATGCATCAAACTCGGATCGGAATTTTTGACAAGCTCTTCGTCGCAAATCATCCGTTTGGAAAGGGCATTGATGCATCCCATCAATTTGGAAATATCATCGGCAGTTATTTCTCCATTGGAATTGGCAATGGCTTCCTGAAATTCCTTGGGGACTTCACTTTCTTGAACTGTGAGTACGAGTACCTTGTAATCCGACAGCAAATCGTTTTCCACTGCTTCCCCAAAACCAATGCGGAATACTTCGTCTCCATAAATGGAGGTGTCGTCCATCGAACAAAGATAAGCATCCGCCTCTTTTGCTTTTTCCTTTACATCATCTTTGTACAAGCGCGGTGTTGCTGTCATATATACGCGCTTTCGTCCCTGGATAAAACCATTATCGTGAATACGTATGAAGGCGGTTTCATCATATCCTCTATCATTTTTCTGGCTTTTGAGGGCCACGCCCGTAGTTCGATGCGCCTCATCACAAATGATAAGATCAAAGAGGCAGGGTTCCGCTATTTCGGCGTTCAATGCTTTTTGCGCTTCAGAAACCCGATCTATGGACTGATAAGTTGAAAATACAACAATCATCCCTTCATTGGGATTTTGCCGTGCCATCAAAAGTTGATTAACGATATTCCTGACATCGGTCGATGCTGGGAGAGCCAGATCTTCAATGGTAAAACCACCATCATCCGTATCACGCCTTTTTTTCGTAATTTCAGCATCAGAGCAGATGCAAACAGGCTTAATCGGTTTTTCTGCAAATGTAGTCCATTCATTCAGGGTTTGTCCCAGCAAAGCTATGGAAGGAATAAGAAACAAAACCACACCATTATTGTTTGTTTCCTTTTCCGCTATCTTGAGTGCAGTAAAAGTCTTTCCTGTGCCACAGGCCATAATGAGACGTCCACGATCCGATTGCAGAAAGTGTTCGTGGAATAATTCAACTGCTTTTTGTTGGTGTTTTCTCAGGGTTCGTTCTTTGAGAATTACTCCACTTCCATGGACTCCGTGTTCCAATTTTTCCCAATCGATGCAGGAATTTTCAAGATCATAGAGATTAATTCTGCTTACCGGAATGTTTAAATTACGCAAAGACAATGTTGCCTCGGAGGTCCAATTATCATTTGTCGAGATCCAAAGACGATGGGAGAAAGAGGTCGCTTGTAAATATTCATTCTGAAAGCGTTTGTCTGATGTCGCCAGAAATGTATCCACATTTGCCTTTGTAATCTGGGTATCCTTATCATAGCATTTACATTGAACAGCCCAATATCGACCATCAAACGTTTTGGCTACAAGATCAATCCCTACATCCTTTCCACTACCAAAATCTTTCCGAAAAGGAAATTCGTTCCAGAGCCAAACAGTTTCAATAATGGTTTTATATTTCGGTTCAACCATCAAATAAGATTTCATTAATCGTTCAAAACGATTTCCTTTATCGCGCTCGGAAAAAGAATGCGTACGATATTTTTCGAGGATGTCCACAAATCTCATTTTATACCTTTCTGCTCTTGAGTCTTGTTATACAGGCAAGCTGTGCCGCGTATAAAATACCTTGAACAAGTATCTCTCATCCCAGGTACGAAATCAAGGCAAAGTCTATTTCTCAAACCTCAAAAAAGGTTAGTCAGAATGGATCTTGTCAGATGGGTTTCCATTCTCGTTTGTCCAGTTCATCTCTACACGTTTTTCGTTGATTATTGGTGTTATCGTCAATGGCCTTAATTATTGAGTATTCCGTACAGTACTGGTAGTCGTTTGTCAAAGAATTGGGTGGCTCTGAGTGGATCGGAGGCAAGTACTTCTCCAATCCTCGCATCGGTGTCATCGTGGCAATCTTTCCGATTACTTTCAGAAAATCGAGTATGCCAGAATCATGATATTTTTTAGAAACATTTATGAAGAAGTCTATACGTTCCTTAGTTTTCAATGCTTTTCTCACACATATCATTCAATAAGGCCGTTTATTTGTGAAAGTTTTTCCAACTTACCATAATGGCTGGAAAAATTTCTCATCATGTATCC
>JAJQCV010000122.1 GCA_021202525.1 Akkermansiaceae bacterium
AACGAAGGGATAGCGGGGATCCAGGGTGTTGTCGGTATTGTTCATTGTCTTGTAAATCAGGATTGTTAAATGATTTACAGACAATGTGGATCCTCCGTCTTTAAAACGAAAGACGTCTGAAACGTTATTCCGAATGAAGGAATTTTATTCCTATGTTGAAGAAAAGGATAGATAACTCGTTCACATTGAATTATGATATTGATGGTAAAATAATTGCAACATAAAAAATCCTTCTTCTGATTACGTTAAAGTTTTAACTTTTAATGACAGGAATGGGAGCGGCCCACCTGGTTCAGAACAGGAAATAGCAGGAGCAGAACCAGGCGATGATCAGCAGGCCGCAGGTGAATTCGAGCAGAAGTCCCGTAAGCATCCCGAGGGCAGCGCCGGATCCGGCCTTGAATGCGGCGGCGATGTCCTTGCGGGCGAAAATGAGTTCGGCCAGGAGCGCCCCCAGGAACGGCATCACCAGAAGGCCGACGATGGGGGTGAACAGAATGGCGCCCACAATGGCTCCGATGATGGCGCCCCAGATTCCTGCCGAGGTACTGCCGAATTTTTTGGCTCCCATGCCGCCGGAAAGCTTGTCAATGACGAGTCCGCCCGCTACCAGCAGCGCCAGTACGGTCCACTCCCACCACGCCAGGGACTGGCTGCCCATCACTCCCTGCCAGATGCAGCCGGCCGCAATGATGATGATGCCGGGCAGCATGGGAATAAGCGTGCCGATCAGTCCCATGCCGAACATGAGCAGCGTGACGCACCAGATGAGGGTTTCAGAAAGTACCGGGGGCATGTTTCCGTTCTTAGCAGGAAGCGGGAGGCGTGGCAAGGATTCTGCCCGGCTTGCGGCATGACGAAAAAACGCTGCCCGCCTGATGGATTGCTGTTGCAGTTTCCGTATACTGGGTATGCAATACCTGCCTATGATTTTTCCCGGTTCTTTTTTACGGAACGGAGTCCTGTGCGCCTGCGCCCTGCTTATGGCAACGGTGTCCTTTTCCGCTGCGGTCCCGGAAGGGGATTCCGCTGCTATTCAGGAAATTGCCCGTCCGCTGAAAGCACATGTGGGCGTTTGCGCCGTTATGCTGGACACGGGTGAATCCCTTTCTGTGGGAGATGAGGCCTCTTATCCCATGCAGAGCGTCTTTAAATTTCCTTTGGCCCTGTCCGTGTTGAAAAGGGTGGACCAGGGGCGTTTCAATCTGGATCAAATCATTCACATAAGCCCGGACCAGCTGGTGAAAGATACGTGGAGCCCGATGCGGGACCGTTTTCCGCAGGGAGGAGATTTTTCATTGAAGGAACTGCTGCGGCTGTCCGTGCAGGAAAGCGACAACAATGCGTGTGATTTTCTGTTTTCCCTCATCGGCGGACCGGACGCCGCGCAGAAGGATTTGAAGGAATGGGGCATCAGCGATATAAATATCAAATTTACGGAAGACGAGATGCACAAGGACCATGACCGGCAATACGTCAATTCCGCCCGTCCGTCCGCCATGTGCTCCCTGCTTCGCGCCTTCGATGAAGGGAAAATCCTGAAGAAGGACACACAGCGCCTTTTGTGGAACATGATGGCTGCCTGCGCCACGGGTACCGGCCGTTTGAAAGGGCGGCTGCCGGAGGAGTACGTGGTGGTGCACAAGACCGGATTGGGGCATACGGCTCCGGACGGAATGGTTTCCGCCGTCAATGACGTCGGGATTATCGTGCTGCCCGGCGGCAGGAAAATGGCCGTTGCCGTATTCGTGAAGGATTCCAGGGATTCTGTCCCCGCCTGCGAACGGGTAATCGCCTCGGTGGCCCACTGGCTTTGCACGGAATGGAAAGCCGCCGGAGGCGTTAAGAAGTGAACGCCCGGGCCGGGACATGTTTTAAGCTTGGAAAGGCACCGCGTATCAGGCAAGGTGTGCCGCGTTATTCATGAAGAACCTATTGAGCCGGTACATCAGTCTGAGTCTGGCGCTGCGGTATTTGAATCCGCTGCGCACGTTCTTTTCCATCATCACCCTGATCTGCCTGCTGGGCGTCTCCCTGGGGGTGATGGTGCTCATTGTCGTGCTGTCCGTCATGGGCGGTCTTCAGAAGGAAATTCAGGGCAACCTGTTCGCGCATTCCCCCCATGTGCAGGTATGTTACAGGAATGACTTCGGCGTCCGTGAAGTGATTCCGGATTGGGTGGAGCTGAGCGACAAGCTCAGGCACGTTCCCGGCGTCCAGTCCACCTATGCCCTGATCGAGGATTATGCGCTGGTGGACGTGCAGGGGAAGCAGAGGCCCTGCTTTTTCCGGGCCATTGATACGGAAAATGCGGCACAGCTTGAGGATTTGAAGCATTTGATCGTTTCCGGAAACGCCGATCTGGACATGGGGGAAAAGGCGGTCATTTCTTCCATCGTGGCGGAGAACATGGGGCTGAATGTGGGCGATACTGTGCGCGTGTACACCACCCGGAACTTTCAGGAAATTTCACACGCCTACCAGCAGACGGAATTGCCTCTGCTGGCGGAAAAAAACGTTGCGGAGCTGGATGATCTGAAGAAATGGGGAAAATCCCTGAAAGCGGAGGAGACGCGTGAAGAGGCGTCCCAGGCGTCCGTGGACCAGGCGTTCGCCACTCTGAACAGCCTGCTGGCCGTTCCCCGCAGGGATTCGGAACGCTCCAGCCTTTTGGACATGATCGGCCTACTCAATGAAGGGGAGGCCCTGGAGGGAGGCAGGGTGGCTTTTCCGGAAGGTACGGGCAAGGAATGGGAAGCCGTTTTGGCCGGATTCTCCGCCGAACAGCGCAATGAGGCGGACATGGAATGCTTCCGCAAAATCAAGGAGCTGGTGATGCCCAAGGATTTGGAAGTCATCGGTATTTACCGCGCCTCCCAGCACACGCCCAGTCCGGATTTGTTCATTCCTCTGGTCATCGGCCAGGAATTGCTGGGGTATGAGGACGATGTGGTGCAGGCCGTGGCCCTGCGCGTGGATGATCCCTACCATGTGGAGACCATGCTGGCGCCCGTGATGCAGGCTCTGGAAAAGGAGAAGCCCGCTTCCTCCTGGGTGCTGGAAACCTGGCATGACCGGTTCAATTCATGGTTTGAACTGATGCAGAAGGAACGCATGATGATGAGTTTCGTGCTGTCGTTTATTTCCCTGATATCCGCGTTTTGCATTATGGCGGTGATGTTCACCGTTTCCATCCAGCGCAAACGGGAGATCGCCGTCATGAAGGCTTTGGGCGCCACGCCGTTCCAGGTGGTGCGCGTGTTTCTGTGGCAGGGGGTGATCATCGGTTTTATAGGAGCCCTTCTGGGCGTCGGCCTGGGGCTGCTGGTGCTGGAGTACCGCATGCAGATTCAGATGTTCCTGGCGGGCATCGGCTTTGATCCATTCCCCGTGGCCTTCCACGGAACGGCGAACATTCCGGTGGTGATTGACTGGACGGAGATTGCCTGGCAGGGGGTGAAGGCCTTTGTGATGGTCGTTGTGGCCTCCATCATTCCCGCCCTCATCACGGCGCGCCAGGACCCGGCCCGTTCCCTCCGCAGCATGTAAACGGAAGCGACTCAATGGATATTTACTGGATTCAGGATCATGAAAAAAAGGGGCCTTTGCCGGAAGTGGAAGTCATTTCCATGCTGGAGGCGGGCCTGATCCCGGAAACCGTCCGCGCCTGGCATGCCGGGTGTGACGAATGGGTGCAGATACGCGAACTGCCCGTGATGAAGGAAGTGTTTGACCGGAAAGATGGGGCGAAACGCCGAATCATGGAAAGCACTCCGGGAGAGGATGGGGTGCTCACCGGGCCGGAGGAATCCGGCGATGAATGTTCCATGGCGGAGGCCGGAGAAAAATCTCCGGAGGCGGGGGCCGGGGTGGTTCTGGTCGTTCCTTACCCTTACGTCCGTTTTCTGGGAAGGATGGCGGACGTGATGATGCACATGACGGTGTATCTGGCCCTGCTGAGGCTGTTAGGAGTGGGATTCCAGCCCGGACTGCTGCCGGGTACGTATGAAGCCCTTCTTTACATCTGCCTGCCGATGACGCTTATTGAAGGCCTGTTCCTGAGTACGCTGGGCACAACGCCCGGCAAATCCATGCTCGGCGTTTCCGTGCGCGATTATTTGGGAAACCGGCTGTCTTTTTCCACGGCGTTCAGGCGCGCCCTGTTCGTGATGGTGTTGGGCCTGGGGTGTTTCGCCCCCACCCTGACGATGCTGGCCCTGTTCTTTTCCTGGTGGTGGGTGCGCCGTTTCGGCTTTACTCCGTGGGACAGAAGGCTGGGGACGACGGACGTGTTGAACGAGCCCCTTTCCTTCCGCAAGGTGGCCATGACCGTGGCCCTGATCATCCTGTGCCTGCAGATCATGTACTTCCTGGTTCTCCCCTGGCTTCTGGACATGGAGGCCTATGTGCAGGCGTCCTCCCAAATGTGACAAAAAGGCCGCTTTTGCGGGATTTAGTCTTTTCATCACCTGAAATTGTCTCATACTTGTGGCGCCATGCCAGAAATACACCCAACGGCAGTAGTGCATCCTACTGCGGAAATTGCGGATGATGTCAAAATAGGCCCTTTTTGCGTTGTCGGGGAGCAGGTGAAGCTGGGGTCCGGATGCGTGCTCCACAGCCATGTGGTCATTGACGGCCCGTCCTCCTTCGGCAGCGGCAACGAATTCTTTTCATTCTCCGTGATCGGCCTGAAAAGCCAGGATTTGAAGTATCAGGGCGAACCTACCTATCTGGAAGTGGGGGACAACAACGTTTTCCGGGAAAACGCCACCATCAACCGGGCTACGGACATTGGCGGCAGAACGCGGATCGGGAACAACAACCTGTTTCTGGTATCCTGCCATGCCGGCCATGACTGCCAGATCGGCAACCACGTCATCTTCTCCGGCTTTGCCACGGCTGCCGGGCATGTAACGGTGGGGGACCACGCCATTCTGGCGGGGTGCTGCGCCGTGCACCAATTTGTCCGAATTGGGGAGCACGCCATGGTGGGCGCCGTGGCCCGCGTGGCCCAGGACGTGCTGCCCTACACCATTGTGGAAGGCCATCCCGCCGTCACGCGCGCCGTCAATTCCATAGGCATGCAGAGGCGCGGTTTTTCAGAGGAAGACCTGCGAGCCGTGCGCATGTGCTATAAAAAGCTTTTCGTCAACAAGAAGCTGACGGTACATGAGGCCATTGAGGAACTTTTGCAGTCTCCTTACGGGGAAAATCCCTGCCTGCAGCGCATCATTGAATTTGTGCAGACGTCGGAACGCGGATTCTGCCACTGAGGTCATGAAAACGGGTTTTGTCTTTGACCTGGACGGAACGCTTGTGGATTCCATTCCCGGCATTGCCCGCGGATTGAATCTGGCTCTGGAATCCCTGGGATATCCGGAACATTCCGTAGAGGCCATTCGCGGAATGGTTGGGCGGGGCGCCCGGGAACTATGCGTGGCCGCTTTGCGCGGACATTTCAACGGACCCGTTCCGGAATCTGCTTTTGAAGCCCTGCATGCGGGTTTTATGCGGGAATACCGGCACACCTGGAAAGACGGAACAGTTCCCTATGCGGGCATTCGTGAAATGCTCCTGCAACTGGCGGAAGAAGGCCATCCCCTCGGCGTTCTGTCCAACAAGCCGCACGTGGTGACCGTGCCCCTGGTGCATCATGTCTTTCCGGATGTGCCTTTCCGGACGGTAATGGGTTTTTCCGAGCGTTTCCCCCGCAAGCCGGAGCCGGATTCCCTGCTGTCCATCGTTCGCGAATGGGGCAGAAAGCCGGTGGAGGCATGCATGGTGGGAGATTCCGCTCATGACGGCAATACGGCCGTGAATGCCGGCTCCCGGCTGGTCCTGGTAGGGTGGGGATACAGCACCCGTGCCGCTCTCGACGCTTTCCATGTGCCTGTGTGCGGTTCCGTGCAGGAGCTGTCCTCCTGCCTGGAACATGAAGAAAGCCTGCCGTTTCCGGTTCTGGAACAGGGTAACGGGGTTTCCGAATAGGCCGGAGGCCTGGTGCAGGAGCTTTGCGCAAAGTTCCCTTTTGTCCGTTTTCACTCTTCTTCCTGTACGTCTGCGGCCTTTGCCCGGAGGGTGATGTCTTCCAGGCTGGAAGGCAGGTCCTTGGAGGACGTGACACCCAGGTTCTTCAATTTCTGGGCCCGCGGAATGAACCGGTGCTCAAAGGAGGAAACGGTTTTGTTGTACTGGTTGACCGCTTGGTTCAGGCTTTTGCCCAGGGAGGAAAAATGCCCGGTGAGGATGGCGCAGGTATCGAACAGGTCCGTTCCCGCCTCGGAAATCTTTTTGGCGTTGTCCGCCAGTTGTTCCTGTTTCCAGCCGTAGGCGACGGTTTTCAGCAGCGCGATCAATGTGGAGGGCGTGGACAGGATAACCCTGTTTTCCGCGCCGAATTCGATCAGTGACGGGTCCGCTTCCAGAGCGGCCTGGAAGAAGGCTTCTCCCGGCAGGAACATGATGACGAACTCAGGGCACGGCGAAAACTGGGCGAAGTAGTTTTTGGCGCTCAACTGCTGCAAATGCTTTTTCACGTCCGCCGCGTGGCGGCTCATCCACTGGCTCCGTTCCTCCTGCCTGTCCGTCTCTCCGGCATGGAGATAGGCCGTCATGGGCGCCTTGGCATCAATAATGATGGAGCGCCCTCCCGGAAGATGGATGACCATGTCCGGGCGGATTCTGTCCTCCTCCCGGGAGCGGGTCTGCTGCGTGGTGAAATCGCAGTATTCCACCATGCCTGCCAGTTCCACCACGCGGCGAAGCTGGAGTTCCCCCCACTGGCCGCGGGCGTTGTTATGGTGCAGGGCCTGGGAAAGTCTGGCCGTCTCGTTCTTCAGGGCCTCATTGCCGGAAAGGATGTAGCGTATCTGGGTTTTCAGGTCCGCATAGGCGCCCACGCGCTCCTTTTCTATTTCTCCCAGGCGGGACTGGACCAGCTTGAGGGAGTCGCTCACCGGCTTGAGCAGGGACTCGATGGCCTGCTTGCGGGATTCCAGATCATGCCTGGCCTGCTGATGCTGGTTCTGGAGGCGCGTTTCCGCCAGGTTGAGGAATTGTTTTTCCGAATTGCGGAGGACTTCCGCACTGATGCCGGCAAAGGAATTCCTGAGCACTTCTTCCGCGGTGTGGAGCATCTGCGTCCTGTCCTCCGCCCGTTCCCGCCAGGAGAGGGATTCCGCCTCTAGGCGGACGGAACGGTCCCGGTAGCGCAGCAGGGCGGCCAGAAGCGCCAGGCAGGCGAGCAGGAGCAGGGCGGCCAGGAGCCAGGGAATGAAAGAGGGGATCATGGAAAGTGGTGGATCAGATGGGGGTGGCGTAGGGGATGCCGTCCGTTTCATCTACGGGTTCGGCCAGAGGAATATTGTCGTCGGAACCGTCGAGCGGTTCTGCATAGGGAATGTCTTCTTCCGTACCCGGCTCCGCCAGGGGGATGTGCTTTTCACACATTTTGGACGGGGCCTGGTACCCTGCGGTTGTTTCATAATAGGCCGTTTTGGCGTATTGGCAGCCGGAATGGGCCAGTTGGTTGGATTCCCGGCATACGAGAACGGCCTGGCCTTCCGACGCTGCCCTGGTGCGGATGGCGTTGGCGGGATAACCTTCCTTTTGGGAGGCCAGCATGATATCCGTCCAGATGGGAAGGGCCAGCGTGCCGCCGTACCCTTTTTCCAGAATCTTGGTGGCGGTGTCAAATCCCACCCAGACGCTGCACGTCAGGTTGGACGTATAACCCGCGAACCAGGCGTTTGTGTAATTGTTCGTGGTGCCCGTCTTGCCTCCGCACGGCGCCTTGAATCCCAGGGCGGTGATTCTGCCCGCGGTACCTCCGGGCTTGCAGACCTGCTGGAGAATGGAGGAGGTGATATTGGCCGCACGCTGGGAATAAACGGCGCGCCTGCTCTTGGTGATGGCAAAGCGCGGCTGCCCTTTGGAATCCGTGATGTGGTCGATGATGTATGGCGTGGGGCGCACGCCGCCGTTGGCAAAAACACTGTAGGCGCTAGCTACGTCCAGGGGGGAGGCTTCCCAGGTGCCCAGGAACAGGGCCGGAGTCTTGGAGACGTTTCCATGGAACCCGGCCAGCTCGGCGGACTGAATGACGTTGCCCAGCCCGGCCCGGTTGCCGATGCGTACGGACATGGTGTTGCGGGAAAGGATGAGGCCGAAGGAGGCGGGTTTCATGCCGCGGTAGGTGCTGTCCGAGTTGCGGGGGGACCAGTTGGCCGCGCCGCGTATTTCCCCATAGGCAATGCGGTCGTCGGAAATGCGGGTATCTGCGGAATTGCCCTGCTGAAAGAAAGTAGCGTAAACGAATGGCTTGAACAGGGAGCCCGTCTGCCGCCGGGACTGGATGGCGCGGTTCAGCTTGGATTCCTCCGCGTCCCGTCCGCCGACAACGGCCAGGAGCGCACCCGTGGCATTGTCCATCACCACGGCCGCGGACTGGATGTAATTGGGCATGGGGGGCTGGGTCTTTTCCCTCTGTTCCGCGGGAATCGCCTTGTAGGCGGCCAGTGCCGCCTCATATTCCGTCTTGGTGGTCAGCTTGTTTTTAACGATGCCGCGCTTCTCTCTTCTGGCCTGGAGAGAGGCCAGGTGCTTTTTGAAATCCTTCCGGCCTTCCAGAGCCGTCATGTGCTTGTTGATGATGTCCAGCGTGGCGTTCTGCAAGTCCAGGTCCAGCGTGGTATGGACCACGAGGCCTCCCAGGCGGATGTCTTCCTCCTCCAGAATGGCGTCCAGCTCCCGGCGCACGAGGTCCATGGCGTAATTTTCCTCGGACCTGGACTGCGGCGGATGCGTCACGATGGGTTCCGCGAGGGCGGCGGCGTACTGCACTTCCGTGATCTTGCCGGCGTCTTTCAGCAGTCCGAGCACGATGTCCCGGACTTTTCTGGCTTCCTCCGGATGCTTGAGGGGGGAAAAATCATTCGGGCCGTAGATGATGCCTGCCAGCGTGGCGCATTCCGAAAGGGAGAGGTCGCGGGGCTCCTTGTCGTAATAGCCGCGGGATGCGGCGGCTATTCCCAGAAAGGTGTGGCCCCAGAAAATGCGGTTGATGTAGGTTTCCAGAATTTCGTCCTTGCTGTAGGTGGCCTCGATGCGTTTGGCCAGGGCCACTTCCGTCAGCTTGCTGTGCAGGTTGCGTTGCTGGTGGTTGTACGTGATTTTGGCTAGCTGCATGGTCAGGGTGGAGGCGCCTTGCGTAGCCCTTTTATGCTTGATGACCTGGGCGACGGCGCGGCCCACGCCGATCCAGTCCACGCCGCCGTGGTCGTAAAAGCGGTTGTCTTCACGGAGCAGCAGGGCATCTATGAAAATGGAAGGAACCTCCTGAAGGGGAACGCGCCTGCGGTTCTCCCCGTGCAGGGTGCCGATGGTCCGGTTCTTGCGGTCGAGAATAACCGTGCGTTCCGGAATGTTGCTCTTCACTTCCGAAATGTCGTAGCGGTTGGAAATGGTGCCGTACAGGAAAACGAGAATGGCGCCGACGACGATGCCCACGAAAGAAACGCTCAACAGGATGCGGAGGGGCCAGCTGATGAACCAGCGGATATTGCGGGTCAGGGCGCCGATGAAGCGGAACGGCATCGTCAGCACGAACCACAGGGCTCCGAAGATGGTGAAGCCCGGTTTGCGCCGCTTTCCGGAAGGCCGGGTACTTCTTTCCGGAATGGCGTCTTCTGCGTCATACTCATCCCGGGATGCAGGGCGGGGGGGCC
>JAJQCV010000127.1 GCA_021202525.1 Akkermansiaceae bacterium
ATAGAATGCTGGATATCCATTCCAATTAATTTTGTATTTATTCATTGGAATATCCAGTCAAGTTAGATGGAAAGAAATTGAATGACATGAACAATTTAAATTGATATGATAATATATAGTTTAATAAGGAGGTATATTTGATTTGGATTGAAATGAGTCGAGATGAAAGACATGGTGGAGGTGAATGGGGATTTGCTAAATGTCTCTGGTCTCCGGCATACAAAAGAGGAAGTAGAAAAAGTTCTTGGCTTTATTGGAAGAACATTCTGGAAGTTCAACAAGGAGATATTGTTGTACATTTGCGCGGCAAGGACGATTTGGCAGCATTTGTTGGATATTCTGTAGCTGCCACTAATGGTCATAAAACTTTGGAACGTCCTCCCCAGGCTGGGAACTGGAATTATGCAGTAAATTATTTTCGTGTTTTGCTAAAGGATTATCAGGAATTTGATAAACCAATTCCGTTAAATACCTTTTTTACTGTCCATAAACTTGAGTTGATGAAATACCTCAAGGAGCTTCCTGAAACTCCTGTTAATAGATTCTTTGTACATCAAAACAATCGATTACAATGCTTGAATGGTGCTTATTTTTCAAAGTGTGATGGGAAGTTGTTGTCTTTAATTCTGGGGAATGAAGCAAAAAATACTTTGATTTCAGGAAATAATGTGACTCCTACATCAGAAATATGGAGGAAAATAAAACAACGTATTGGCCAAGAACGATTTTCAAAAGCTGTTAAGGAAAATTATAAATTCAAGTGTTGTTTTCCGGATTGTAGAATTAACGATCCAAAGTTTTTAATTGGATCCCATATAGCGCGTTGGGTCGATAATTCTGATAAGCGTGGTGATATTTCCAACGGATTATGTTTTTGTGTATTACATGATAAAGCTTTTGAAAATGGATATTTTGCGTTGGATGATGATTATTGTGTGATACTCAGCGCCGATTCCAATATTCAAAAAAGTAAAACATTTGCGGAACATATTAAACCATTCGAACACAAAAAGATAGATTATGCCGAGATCAATCCCGACAAAGATTCCTTAAAAGAACATCGTTTCAGATGTAAAATATTAGTTTAGCTACAATTTTTAATATTGTAGTAAATTTGAAAAGTCCGGTAGTTCCTGTCATTTTACTGCTGTGTGCAGTTAAAAATGTTTAGCATGAACTAATTTTTTATTCCTGGGAGCCGGATTCCCTGTTTTTTTCCTGTTTTGAATGGAGGTGGCGCAAAGCACTTGCCGCCTTTTTATTGCCGTTGGCAATGGCCTTCTGGTACCAGGCTTCTGCTTCCTGGGCATTTTCTTCAATGCCGTAGCCGTGCGCGTAGCAGTTGCCTACGTTGAACATGGCGGTAGCGTTGCCCTGGTCGGCCGCCTTCAGGTACCATTTCAGGGCCTCCGCGTGATTGACGGGGGTGCCTTTGCCGTTGAGGTGGCACCATCCCAGATTGAGCTGGGCCGTATGGTGCCCCTGTTCGGCTGCCTTGGTGTACCAGTAGACGGCCTTGTTCATGTCCACTTCCACCCCGCGGCCGTTGCCGTAGCACCACCCCAGGGTATATTGGGCCGTGATTTGCCCCTGCAGGGCTGATTTATGGTACCAGACCAGGGCCTTGTCCAGGTTGGGCTGGACGCCGAATCCGTTTTCATAGCACCATCCCAGATTGTACTGGGCCGTGGCATGGTTCTGCTGGGCGGCTTCCTCATACCAGTAGGCAGCTTTTTCCGGGTTTTTGGGCGTACCGCTTCCGTTGCCGTAGCACCAGGCCAGGTTGTATTGGGCGCGGGGATCTCCCTGTTCCGCCGCCTGCCCGTACCAGTATACGGCCTGTTCCCAGTTCCGCTGGCTGTCGCTGTTTGCATAGATCCAGCCCAGATTGAGCTGTGCGACGGCATGCCCCTGTTCCGCCGCTTTCGTGTACCAGCTGATGGCCTGGTGTTCGTCCTTTTCCATTCCCAGGCCGTTGATGTAGCAGAATCCCAGGTCGAACTGGGCTGTGGGGTGGCCCTGCCGGGCTGCCTTTTGATACCAGTAGAATGCCTTGTCGTTATCCTGCGGGGCGCCGATGCCATTGGAATAGGCCCATCCCAGGTTGAGCTGGGCAGTGACATGGCCCAGTTCCGCCGCCTGATGGTAGCAGTAAAAGGCTTCCTGCTGGTTTTCCGCCACGCCGCGGCCCTGCTCATAATTGATAGCCAGCTGGAACAATGCCTGGGGATCTCCCGCCAGGGCCGCCTGCTGGAGGGTTTCTATATCGACGGAATAGGTAGAGACTGTGTTTTCCTGGTCGCCGTGATTGTCGGAAGCGTCGTTCATTTCACAGATGCGCACTGGAGAACATTGGAACAATTGGTGCTCTCCTGAATTGTGCGTTTGCCTATTCTGCACATTTGACCGGTAAGAATCAAGGCCCGTTTTTGAAAGAGCAGGGGAGCGGAAGCTCGTTTAACGGGGGATGCGCCTGCGGCGGGGCAGGAAAAGGAATACGCCGCACAGGGAGAAAATTCCAGCAGACGGTTCCGGAACCCTGAGATCGCCCAGAGGCGCGGTAAAGCTCTGCATTTCACCAAGCTTGGTGCCGGTCAGCTGTGCTTCATCATAGGTATAGCCGTATACGTTTTCCTCTCCTTCCAGGCTCGTCAGATAAATGTCGCAGTGGAGAAACCCATTCTCATCCTCGTAGTTGTTGACGATGACCTTTTGACGGAACATCCCCAATTTGTAATCGTCGGAGTCCGTCAGGTAGACAATCAGGCTGCCGTCCGCATTCATATCATATTCCCACATGGTAATAGCGTGCCCTCTTCCATCTTCCCCAATCGTCAAAGTCGTTCCCCAGTTGTTGTTAATGCTTTCCATCAACATCTGGTAGACTCCGTCCTTGGTGTCCTTTTCCCAGAACGCGTATTCCGTAAATAAGGGATTATCCACGGCGCCCCCGGTGATGGATGGCGGAACCGTCAGTCCGAGCTCCTGCCAGTACCCTCCCGGGGCAGATGTCGTGGAGCCCGTAGGGTAAGCGGTTGTGGACAGCATGCCTCCGTTGATCCACCAGTTGTAGGCCTGTTCCACGGAACCGCCCGCATTCGTCCAGTTTTTTGAGATTGTCTGGTAAATGGCCAATTGGGAAACTTCCGGCATGGCGTCGCAAGTGGCGGATTTTCCATTGGGCGTGGTGGGCTTCAGATCGCTTCTGGTGTCCTGCCACCATTGAAGGACGTTGGAAGCTGCTGCCGCCCAGCAAAGCTGTGAATCAACTGGCAGTGAGCTATATTCCGGAGGACGGACGGGAACCAGTACACTCGGATCGTAGATGCCCGGCTGGCTGCCCCAGTCCCATTTGGTTTTCTTGTTGCAGTCGTACCATCCTCCGGATTCCGAGACGTTTTCCAGGAATACAGGAGTGGCGCATGACGATTCAGGCAGAAGGCACAACGCAAGAAATGCCGCAGGCAGGAGACGAGAGAATAAAGAAAACATAGGTATGAGAACAGAATTCTCCTAGCTTCTAGAGAAAATCCTGTTCAGCGTCAAGATAATAATTAAACCAGTTTTCAAGCGGGATTCAGCCAGCGGGACGTGGGCGCCTCCGGAATGGCCGCCACGGCAGAAGGTGTTCCTTCCGCGACGATGTTTCCGCCGTGCCTTCCGGCGCCCGGTCCCATGTCGATGAGATGGTCCGCCGCATTCAACAGGTCCCGGTGGTGTTCCACGCACAGGACGGTGTGTCCGGCATCCCTCAGCCGGAAAAGGGCCTTCAGGAGAAGTTCCACTTCATTAAAGTGCAGCCCCCCGTGGGTTCGTCCAGAATGAACAGGGCGCGCTTGTCGTCTTCCGCCAGTTTCCAGGCCGGCGCCTTGGCGAGTTCCGCGGCTATCTTGATGCGCTGGGATTCCCCGCCGGAAAGGGTGTCCGCCCGGCGGTCGAGGTTGAGGTAGCCCAGTCCCACGTCTTTCATGCTTTTCAGAATGGCCGCGGCCTTGGGCAGCGTGGCGAAGAATTCCGCCGCTTCATCCACGGTGAAGGCCAGCGCTTGGGCGATGGATTTTCCCTTCCACGTTACTTCCAGCGTTTCGCGGTTGTAGCATTGGCCCTGGCAGGCATCGCAGGGCATCGTTACGTTGCCCAGAAAATTCATATCCACTTCTATCATGCCGGTTCCCAGGCACCGTTCACAGCGGCCGCCGCGGACATTGGTGGAAAAGCGCGCCGCCGTGTAGCCCCTCTGCTTGGAGAGGGGCAGTTGGGCGTAAAGAGGCCGCAATATATTGAGCAGCCCCGTGGCGGTGGCGGGCGTGGAGCGCGGTGATTTGCCGATGGGCGCCTGGTCGATGACGACCAGGCGGCTGAGGCGTTCCGATCCCTGCACGAGGCGGGAGCCTCCCTTTTTCCCATTCAAATCCCTTTTAAGTGCGGGAATGAGGCAGTCCCGCACAAGGGTGGATTTGCCGGACCCGGACGGCCCGGAAATGCAGGTGAGGGTGCCCAGCGGAAGGCGCAGCGTGATATTGTTCAGGTTGTGCCTGTTTGCATGTGTCAGAACAAGCTGGCCGCTGGGAGCGGCCCTGAGTGGCGGTGCAGGCATTTGCCGCATTCCGGAGAGCCATGCCCCGGTGGGACTGTCGGCGTTTGCCGTAATGTCCTGAAGGGAGCCCTGCGCCAGGATGCGGCCTCCGTTGGCTCCGGAGCCCGGGCCCATGTCCACCAGATGGTCCGCCGCGCGCAGAATTTGTTCGTCGTGTTCCACGGCAAGCACCGTATTGCCCAGGTTGCGCAGCGTTTGGAGCGCCCGCAGCAGGCGGTCCGTGTCGGAAGGGTGCAGCCCCGTCGTGGGTTCGTCCAGGATGTACAGGACGCCGGAAAGGCCGCCCCCCAGCTGGGAAGCCAGCCGTGCGCGCTGCAGTTCCCCTCCGGAGAGCGTGTTTGCCTGGCGGTCCAGGGAAAGGTAGGACAGCCCCAGTTCATTCAGGAAGTGGGTGCGCTTGTTGATTTCCTCCATCACGGAATTCAGGGCGGGGGCCAGGGCTGCGGGGATTTCCAGCCGTTTGGTTTCTCCGGCCATGTCTTCCAGAGGGAGCGCCGTAAGTTCCGCCAGATTGTAGGCGTGGTCCGGCGTGTGCATGGTGACGGCCAGCGCCAGCGGGGAGAGCCTTTGCCCGCGGCATTCCGGGCATGGACCGTTTTCCTGTTTGTTGAGCCCGGTACCGTGGCAGGCGCGGCAGGCGCCCAGGGGGGAGTTGAAGGAAAAATGGCGCGGCGTGAGCTGGGGAAGCAGATATCCCGTTTCCGGATTGCGGTAGCGGGTGTGGAAGGCCTGGACGGCAGATTCCCCTTCCGGTCTGGTGATGACGGCCCTTACTTCGTCCGGATTGATGCGGAGTGCGGTTTGCAGGGAGTCCGCCAGGCGGGAAGAGGTGCTTTCCCCCCGGATAATGATGCGGTCAATGACCAGGGCCGCGTCCGGCGCCGGAACGTCCGGAACCCCCAATTCCTCGATATCCCGCACTTCCCCGTTCCAGTAGATGCGCAGAAAGCCCTGTCTCTGGAAGTCGCCCAGCGTGGCGGCGGGGTCCTGGGCCAGCAGGGCTTCCGCGGGGGCCGTCAGCACCAGGCGCGTTTGTTCGGGCAGGGATGCCAGGGCGTCCGCAATCTGGTCCGGGGTTTGCCGGACCAGTTCCTTTCCCGTCTCCGGGTCGTGGGGGTGCCCGGCCGCCGCATACAGGATGCGCAGGTAATCCAGGATTTCCGTGATGCTTCCCAGCAGGGTCCGGGGGTGCTGGTGCCGGGCGGACTGCTCCAGGGAAAGGGCGGGGGGAAGCCCCGTGATACTGTCCACGTCCGGCTTGTCCGGCTGTTCGATTCCCTGCCTGGCCCTGGCGGACAGACAGTCCAGAAAGCGTCTGCGGGATTCGGCAAAAAGCGTGTCGAACGCCAGGGAGGACTTGCCGGAGCCGGAAGGACCGCTGAAGGCGATCAGCTTGCCGGAAGGCAGGTCCAGGTCAAGATTCTGCAGGTTGTGCTGGCGGGCGCCGCGGATGGAAATGGGAAGATTCATGTCAGGACAGTCTGGTGAGGGAACCTTGGTGGATTCCCCCTTCTTCAATGACAAGGCGGCGCGCCGTAATGTCACCAAGAAATTTGGCATGCCGGTGGATGGTGACAGTACCTTCCGCCGTGAGGGCGCCTTCCAGGGTTCCCAGTATCCAGGCGTTTTCCACATGTACGCCGCCCGTGACCAGTACGGCCGTCTTTTTCTCCACGGTCAGCCTGCGGGCGCGCAAGGTCCCGGAAATATGCTGGTCCGCCTTGATTTTGCAGATTCCGCTGCACAGCAGGTCCCCGGAGGCTTTTCCGTTCAGGATCAGGTCCCGGCATTCAATATGCAGCCCTTTCAGGTCGGCGTTCGCCTGCACGGTAACGCAGCCGCAGGTCTGCACCCTGGTCCGGTGCGTCCTGCTGTGCAGGGTGATGTCGTCCAGCTTGATATAGGCGGAGCAGTGGCTGCACCTGGCGGAGACGGCGGTAACGGGGACGGCGGTACGCCGGCGGCAGGCAAAACATTCCACTTTCCGGGAAGGAGCCTGGGTGCTGCCCGTTGCCGCCGGGAGCGTCCAGGGCAGGGCGGGGCTTGGCTGGCGGATTTTTCCGGAGGGCCGGGAGCATATCCGGGGCACGGGATGGAAAGGACTGTTCATGGGACAAGGAGGGGCGGCAAAAGAACGTTCCGTTCCTTTGCCGCCCCTGAAAATGGCTGATGGGTGGAATGTTTATTCCGCATCAATGTCCAGCGTGCTCTGGCTGGCCGGAGCGGCCGCTTCCGGTTCCGGAGAGAAGGAGGAAACGGACAGCGGCTTCTGCGCGGTCGCGCCTACGGTGGGGGCGCCTACGGTGGAATGGCCGATGAAGATGGCTCCTGATTCAATCGCCAGAGAGGCGGCCTGAATGTCGCCTACAAGTTCCGCCGTGCTTTTCAGTTCCACGCGGTCCATAACGGTGACGTTGCCGATGACCTTGCCGTGGATGATGACGGACTTGGTGTTGATTTCCGCGCGGATGACGGCGTTCTGGCCGACGGAAAGGACGCCTTCGGAAGAAATGTCGCCTTCCACGGTGCCGTCAATCAGCAGGTCGTCGGAGAAGCGCAGGGAGCCGACGACTTCCACGTCGGAATTCAGAACGTTGCGTGTCAACTGCTGGACGCGGGTGGTGGGAGCGTATGATTCGGGAGCGGAAACGGGGGGCGCGGCCGGTTCCGGAGCGTCCTGCCCTTTGGCGATGTCCATCCAGCTGGGGGAAGGTTCCGCGTTCTTGTTGCCCTTGGGGGCGGGGACGGTGGTGAATGATCCAAACATGGTGTTTAAGAGGGGGGGTAAAGGTTAGGTAGGAGCTCTTGAAACTCGTCCCATCCAATGTACATCACCGCCCCGGAGAAGTGAAACAATTTTCACCGGAAGGGATAAAAAAATGTGTCTGTTTTTTATCGTTGCGTTGCCCCCGCCGTTCCGGTAGTGTTTGGACATTCTTCCGCAGGGGTTTCTTGCGGATATTCCCGGTTTGCAATGAGTGATTTATCTGAAAATACCCCGGTTAATCCCAGGATGAAGGAGGGGCGTGGGCGCCAGGGTGGAACGTCCCTGAGCCGCATTCTTTCCGTGATCTTTTTCCTGGCGGCGCTGGGCGTGTTTTTAGGAGGGGCCTTTTTCTGGCTCCGCAAGCATCAGGCGGCAAAGGATTCCTCTGAGGCGGCGCGGATTTGCGTCACGCCGGAAATGCTTTCCGGAAAGGTGAATGTCGCCTTGAAGGACAAGGTGGATTACAGCTTCTGGCCGCCTCATTACGTTCCTCCCATGGAGCGGCAGGACTTGCTGCGCCAGTGCCTCCAGACGGCACAGCAATACTTGAGCTCCGGCGACATGGTGCAGAAATCCTCTTTCGTGTGGAATTCCCTGGAAGCGCTGCCCCTGATGGTCAGGCATTATGCCGTGGCCAAGCCGGAAGTCATGCTGAGCCGTCCCGCCGGCCCTAAAAAGTTTGCGCTGCTTGAAGTGGAGGGCCACCCCTGCGCCCAGCTTCTGATTGCCTTTGCTGATTCTCCCGATATGGAATTCTGCTTTTTCAAGGATGAAAAGGACGGACTCTGGAAGCTGGACTGGCAGCAGTTCGCCCGCTACCAGCCGCAGAACTGGGAAGACTTCGTCCGCGGCAAGGGGGAGGACATCGGGGAATTCCGCGTCTGGATGATCCGGGACCGCATGTCGGAAACCAGGGATGATTACGCGTACAGGTTGATCGCTCCCGGCATGAACGGTACGAATGACCGCAGCATTGCCCGCCCCATGGTGTACGTACCCAAGAAGTCGGACATGGGCAAGCGCCTGTTCATGTTGTTTAAGATTGACGAGGAAATGCTTAATTCACCTTACAAGGTGCTGAACGCAAACGATGACCGTGACGCCCTCCGCGTCCGTGTCCTGCTTTCCCGCAGCAGGGAGCCTAACCGCAAGGGGGAATATTCCTTCACGCTGGTAAAACTGCTGGGGGAAGGGTGGTATGGCCTTTCCGCGGCAAAATAGACGGAAATTGGAAGACCCGGGGACCTGGCAAATGGCCGGAGCTTGTCAATGATCCCTTGTTCAGGGAATCAGGGTGAATTCAATGCTATCGGAGCTGCTTTCTTTAGTCCCGTCCCTGAAGTATAGCGTCACCGTGCAAATAACCTTTCCTCCGGGCCAGATTTCAGGATTTTCCTGCATCTTCATGCCGTTCAGGTCATGCATGGTGACACTGGCCACGGAACTATGCTTGTCCGTTTTTTTAGCGGTTGCGGCTTCACCGACGATAACCCAGTGGTACTCGACTTTTTCCAGATTCTTGTGCCTGTTGGTTTCATCCAGAGTGTAGCGGGCCCTGTAATCATATTTTTCACCCCTCACGGGATACGACGGCCCGTTGAGTGTGACGGACCAGGCGAAAACATTGGCGCTGCAGAGGGTAGACAGGAGGATTAATATAGAGAGGGGTTTCATAAGCAGATAAGTTTACTATTTTACAAAGTAACTGATTGCCAAATGTTTTTGAATATTTTTTCTCAAAACAGCGGATTTTGTAATGGAAAAACCGTTATCATTCCCCATTTTCTGAAGTAAAAGATGCGATGTATTCCTTCACTTCTTCTCTTGTTTTTTGTCGCTGGAATGAAGAAGTTCATGGAGTATGTTTGTAACGTCAAATGATAAAATCAGCATTTTGTCCTCTTCGTTGAAAGTGGCGCAAACAAGTATGTATTTACCGTTCTCCTTGATCAGGCCGCTCCCCCTGTGTGTTTGGCCTTCATGATTTTTTGTGATATAATCATTGATTAAACTTTTCATTTCCTCACAGGTTTTAACGTTCCTGTAATCCAGTGAGATCGGATTTTCCATATTCTTGACAGACTCCTTCAATTCTTCTGTCACTTGATGAGTGGCGGAGGCTGGAGTCTGATCTGAATAAGAAAAATTCATGAGGCTGCAGGAAATGCATGCCGTCATCAGTGTTTTTATGTTGGATGTTTTCATAGAAGCAGTGATACGGATGCCAGGAAGTGAGGGAATATCGGTGAGGATTTTTTAAGGAGAAATATTACCGGTGCCTGTGGAAACGGGACGGATGTACGATGGGGCGGGGC
>JAJQCV010000129.1 GCA_021202525.1 Akkermansiaceae bacterium
GAATGGAAATATTGAAGACAAGTAATAAAAACAACGGTTTAGGCTTGACGACGGATTCACAATTCGCGTCATCGAGTATTACTCACTAGTAAAATGGAAATAGTTAAAGGAAAACGGGCATGATGCAGGCATGTGACAGTGCCAAGTTTTCATTACCATGAATTGGATTCCATCATTCGACGACACTCCCTTTTCCGGAACTACCGGAAAAGGGATTCATGACGTTTAGAACGTTTTTATTTTTCTTGACGGTGATCTTTCACCGTGCTTTTATCAATCCGTTCCCGCTGAATGGAAGCTTGGTTGTTCATTTGATGGTCATTGCGGTTGGCGGGATACGGGCGTCTCCGTATTGATTCTTTCAGTATCGCTTCCGGCGGATTTTTCTTCCTGCCATTTTGTGATTCCGTCAGTTCACTGCAGCCGGGACGCATTCACAGACAAAGAAATCAATATGGTATCCACCACATTCAGGGAGCTTGGCTTGTCGGCTCCCATTCTCCACCAGCTGGAGAAACTGGAGTACAAGACCCCCACCCCCATTCAGGCCGCGTGCATCCCCATGCTGCTGCAGAAAAAGGACCTGATGGGACTGGCGCAGACCGGTACGGGAAAGACCGCCGCCTTCGCCCTGCCCCTCATTCAACACTTTTCCGAACATCCCGCCAAACCTCGGCCGCGGAAGGTCAGGGCGCTCATCCTGAGCCCCACCCGGGAGCTGGCTTCCCAGATTCACGACAACATCACGGCATATGCCAAGGGACAAAACCTGTCCACGGCCGTTATCTTCGGCGGTGTGGGATATGCCCCCCAGTTCCGCAAACTGGCGGCGGGCCTGGACATCCTGGTCGCTACGCCGGGCAGGCTGATCGACCATCTGGAACGCCAGACCGTCAATCTGGACCAGGTGGAAACCCTGATTCTGGACGAAGCGGACCACATGCTGGACATGGGATTCGCCCCGGCCCTGAAAAAAATCGTGGCCAAAATTCCCCGGCAGCGCCACACCCAGATGTTCTCCGCCACCATGCCGGACAACATCCGGCAACTGGCGCAAGCCTTCCTGCAGGAACCGGAAACGGTCATGATCACGCCTCCCTCCGCCACGGCGGACCGGGTGGAACAATCCCTTTGCATGGTCCGCTCCCAGGCGGACAAAAGGCCCTGTACGCTGGACCTGCTGGAACAGCGCCAAACTCCGGGACGCACCCTCATCTTCACCCGCACCAAGCACGGAGCCAACCGTCTGGCCTCCTTCCTCACCGGCAGGGACTATCCGGCCTCCGCCATCCACGGCGATAAAAGCCAGGGAACGCGGGAACGCATGCTCCGCGAATTCCGCTCCGGGGAAACGCCCATTCTCGTTGCTACGGACATCGCGGCCCGCGGCATTGACGTCAAGGACATCCAGCTCGTCATCAACTATGACTTGCCGGCGGAATCGGAAGTCTACGTACACCGCATAGGCCGCACCGCCCGCGCCGGAGCCGACGGACAGGCCATTGCCCTGTGCGCTCCGGACGAAGTCGGCAAGGCCCGGGACATCCACAAGATGCTCGGACGCGTCCTTCCGGTGCACGCCTCCAGCACGGAACTTCCGGCAGAATTGACGACGGTTCCCGGCTCAAACAGGGGACAGAAAAATTCCGCCAGGGAAAACGGCGCGCCCTCCCGCAGGCAATCCCGTAACGGATACAGCCGCAGCCGTTCACGCAGATAGGGCAAGGGCACCGAAAGATCCCGGATTTTAACCATTCAAAAAAATATTTGAACGCAATCCGGGGGAAAACGGTCCCACTTGCTACAGACGGTCCGCCGGGCCGTTGCAGCCGGGAAACCCAAACCAAGGTTTCACTCATGAAAATCCTGTCGTTAATCACCAAAACGCTGTGCGCGGGCACAATCAGTTCCCTCGCCTGCCAGGCCGCCGTTCTGGCTTACGCGGATGAAGTGCCCTCCACCTTCGTGGAAGGCAACCATTCCCCGGAAGTAGCCAGTTACGTGCAGAGCATCGCAGGCGTGGCGCTGGCATCGGGAATTCATGATTATGACGAGAACGCAACCAACAGCTATCAAGTGCTTGCCCAGGTGCTCAACAGCGGCAATGTCACCAACCTGCCGGACGACCTGAAGCGGGCCATTGAAATGTTGACCAGCTACGTTCCCGACCCGAATGCAACCATCCAGCCTATCCTGACCAAACAGCAGATAGAGAGGATGGAACATATGGCGGACCGGATCGAAAACCTTATTGAGGAAAAATACGGGGTGGATCTGGAAGACTGCATGAAAATCATGCAGCATGCGCTGGCTCCTTCCATCCCCGCCATCCTCCGCTCCTGTGACATGGAAGGCGCCAAACTGCCGACCACCACGGTTTTCCGCCCCAAGCTGGGCAAGGCGCTGAGTGAAGCTTATGCCAAACTCGCCGCGCCAGCACTTCCCGCCGCCAAGGCGGATTGACCGAACCATCAAAGACGACCGGGAAGATGATCCCGATTCTACGGCATGCGGAACCCGCAACAGGTTCCCTCACTGAATAAGCCGAAAGAAACGGGATGATCTCTCCGGCCGCCTGGAACGGCCCCGCCGCCGCATCGGCGACCACGCAACACTTTCCGGATGTCTCCGATCCAGAGCCGATCCTTCGGAACGCGGTGCCTGCTACGCACCCATTTCATTCCCAAGCAACGGCCTGCAACATCGGCACAACCGGGTGATGCACTCCCACAGGCCCTGTCCCCGCACCGCGGAAGGACGGGGCCTCTTTCATTTCTGGAAACGCCTCCTTTCACCCTTATCCGTCCCCGGTTTGCGCCTCTTCCCGGTCCCGTGGAAAACGGCGGGGAAACTCCGCCGCCTTCCCCTCTCTTATTTAAAAAGCCGTGGACTTTTTGCATCATTCATGAAAGAAAGATTTTCAAAACCCGGTATCTATGGCAAACTGAGGACTCTATTCCTCCCTCACATATTATTATGGATACTTCATCATCACGTCGTCGTTTCCTCCAGACCCTGGGTCTGGCTACAGGAGCCCTGGCCGCCGGTTCCCTTGCCAACGCGCAGGAAGTGGAAGCCCTGGCTCCCAAAAAGATCATCATCCCCGATCCGAACAACATCGGCCCCATGACCACGTGGCCCGCGCGCAAGCCGGGCGCCCAGTATATGGGCGGATTCCGGGCCCCCAAGCTGGACAAGGTCCGCGTGGCCTTTGTCGGCGTGGGCGAACGCGGCTCCATGCACGTCGCGCAAATGGCCGTCATTGAAGGCGCGGAAGTCGTCGGCATCTGTGACCTTTACGAAGACTGGGCCAAGCGCAACGCCGACCTCGTGGAAAAGAAGACCGGCAAGCGTCCCCCCCATCTTCACGAAGGGGCCGGAAGACTACAAGCGCATGATGAAGGAAGTCAAGCCGGACGCCGTCATCGTCTGCCCCAGCTGGGAATGGCACTGCCGCGTCACCTGCGACGTGATGAAAATGGGCGCCCACGCCTTCGTGGAAGTGCCGATGGCCGTCTCCATCAAGGAACTCTGGGAAATCGTGGACACTTCCGAACAGACCAGGAAACACTGCATGATGATGGAAAACGTCAACTACGGACGTGAAGAACTCATGTACCTGAACATGGTGCGCCAGGGCGTCATCGGAGACCTTTTGTACGGAGAAGCCGCCTACATTCACGAACTGCGCGGCCAGATGAAGCAGGTGGAGCGCGGCACCGGTTCCTGGAGAACCTACCACTACGCCAAGCGCAACGGCAACGTGTACCCCACGCACGGCCTCGGCCCCGTGGCCCAGTACATGAACCTGGCCCGCAAGGACGACTGCTTCGGCAGGCTCGTTTCCTTCTCCAGCCCGGCCCTCGGCCGCGCCGCATACGCCAGGAAAAACTTCCCTGCGGACCACAAGTGGAACAAGCTGGACTTCGCCTGCGGAGACATGAACACCTCCATCATCAAAACCACCATGGGCCGCACCGTTCTGGTGGAATGGGATGAAACCAGCCCCCGCCCCTACTCCCGCCTGAACCTCATCCAGGGCACCCTGGGCACGCTGGCTGGCTTCCCGACCCGCGTGGCCGGTGAAAAACTGGGCAACGGCAACTATCACGAATGGATTGAAGGCAATGAAAAGCTGGCGCCCATCTTTGAAAAATACGAGCACCCGCTCTGGAAGCGCGTCGGCCCGCTGGCCCTGAAAATGGGCGGCCACGGCGGTATGGACTTCGTGATGCTCTTCCGCATCATTGAATGCCTCCGCAACGGCGAACCCATGGACCAGAACGTCTATGAAGGAGCCTTCTGGTCCTCCGTTTCCGAGCTCTCCGAATACTCCGTGGCCCAGGGCGGCATGCCCCAGGTATTCCCGGACTTCACCCGCGGCGACTGGAAGACGACCGCCCCGCTCGGCATCGTGCAGTAATTAAGCATTCCCTGTCTTTTTACAAGGCTGTTCCGTTTACGGCGGAACAGCCTTTTTTGCAGCTCCCGGCCGCAAATCGGTTTGATGCATTTCTCTCTCAAACCGATCCATCCGTTGTTCTTCCTCCATCCTGCCCGTGCCCGTCCGGACAACCGTTCCGGCTTTGGCAGCCACCTCATCGCAGCGCACCTTTTTTCATCCAGACGGCCCCCTGTTCTCCGGCAGCATAACTCCGTCCGGAACCCGGCGCCATTCACGGTATCTTCTCCAGCCTTGGTTCAGAGCATCCCTCAATGTTGAACCCGGCACTTGAAAAGGCCATTCCTTCCCGTCCGCAAGCCGAAAGCCGTCGAACCACCGCCCCTAGTTCCCTTTAACGGCAACTCCCGGCGTCAACGCATAAGTCTTTTCCTCCCCATTGAAGAACACCTTGACGGACTGGGCGACGGGAGAGGACAGGCTGAACTGCGTCACCCTTCCGTCTTTCCAGGCCATGTCCACGGAAATATTGCCACGGGCTTTCAGCCCCCGGACGCTGCCGTCCTTCCACGCTCCGGGAAGTGCCGGCAGCAAATGCAGCCGCCCCGTATGGGACTGGAGCAGCATCTCGGCAAAACCCGCCACGATACCCATGGTGCCATCCACCTGCATGGGCGGATGCGTGGTGAACAGGCTGTCCATCATGCTGTAGCGGATCATGCCCTGAATCATCTCGTACGCCTTCCGTCCGTCCAGAAAGCGCGCCCACAGATTGGTGCGCCAGGCCCAGGTCCAAGAGCGGCGGGAATCGCCCGTCGTTCCGCGCGCCAGCAGGGACTTGCGCGCGGCTTCCGCCCATTCCGGCGTCTTTGCCGGACTGATCTGGCTGCCGGGATAGACGGCAAACAGGTGGGAGGTGTGCCGGTGGTGCGGGTCCCAGGAACCGCTGCCCGGCTTTCGGTCAATCATCCATTCAAGCAGCATACCTTCCTCCCCCACCCTGGGCCCCACCAGCAAGTCCCTCCTGGCGGCCAATTCCTTTCTCCATGCCCGGTCCACGTCCAGCACCTCGGCGGCTTGCACGGTGTCATGGAACAACTCCCACACGATCTGCTGGTCATGGGCGCAGCCGTCTTCCTTGGGCCCGTGTTCCGGAGACCACCCCATGGGGGCCGTCAGCATGCCTGCCCTGATATCCTTCAAATCACGGGAAACCACCTCCGGAGTCACTTTTTTGTCCTCCGTCCTGAAATTGCTTCCCCCCTCGTTCATCACCTTCAGCTGGCTTTCCCAGAACTGGCAGATCTCCTTCATCATCGGATAGGCCGTCGTCTTCAGGTAATCCCGGTCCAGCGTAAAAAGGTAATGTTCCCAGAGATGCAGAGCATACCAGGCGGAAGCGGGCTTGTTCCACTTGAACCCCTGGCCGCCGAAAATATTCTGGGCGGTTCTGCACGTCCACCCCGGAGCGGGAGAACCGGACACCGACTTGAATTCCGCCGTCTCCCGGGTAACCCTGCGCGCGGCGGGCGCCATCTCCCTGATGTAATGCACCAGGGGCTCATAGCATTCCGGCAGGTTGGCGGATTCCACGCCCCAGTAGCACATCTGGATATTGATATTGTTGTGGTAATCGGAATCCCAGGGCGGAATCAGGCTGTAATTCCAAAGTCCCTGCAGGTTGGCGGGCAGGTTGCCCGGCTGGGAGGAGGAAATGATGACGTAGCGGCCGAAATTGAAAATCAATTCCTCCAAATCAGGGTCCGGGCATTCCGTCCCCTCGTTCACGGCTTTTTTGTACTTCTTCAGGCGTTCGTCGATGGGAAGTCTGACCGTGGCGTCCTCCGTCTTCCCCAGATCCAGGGAAACCCGGTTGTAGAACTTTCCGTAGGCCAGCAGGTGATCCTGCTTCATTTTCCGGGAAGGCACCTTGAGAGCCCGCGCCAGAACGGCATCGTTCCTTTTCCGCGGAGAATCACCCTTCCAGTTCCGGGCGGCATCCAGGACATAATCCGTAGCCAGGGAAACCAGCACGCGGAAGGAATCCGCCTTTTCCACAACGACGGTACCGTCGGAAGCCTTGACGGCTCCCCCTTTGGGAAGAATGGCGATGCGGCCTTCATATGCCAGTCCGTTCTTCAATTTTCCCTGGATCAGGATCATGCCCCGTCCTCCTCCGGCGGTGGACGTAATCCGGTCCTGCGGATGGAGAGTCGTCAGCCGGAAGGTGGCATCCACGGAACGGGGTTTGTCCCCCTCCACCGTCATGGAAATCACCTGATGGGGAATGCTGGCAAAATATTCCCTCCTGTAACGAGCACCCCCCGTGGAATAGGATACGGACGCCAGCGCCCTGCCCACGTCAAGCTCCCTCCGGTAATCCTTCATTCCATCCGCGGCCGGGTACGTGATCTCCAGCGTCCCAAACGGCTGGTAGGACCCGAACTTCAGGGAATCCGGCCCCTTGTCCTTGGATTCCGAACTGCAAAAGCCGCCCGACCACATGTTGATCTCCGTCAGTTCCAGATGGTCCTTCTCCACACCTCCGTAAATAAGCGCGCCTATTCTTCCGTTGCCGATAGGGGTGGCGTCCTTCGCCCAGGAAGCATCACCCGTCCCTTTCTGGGGCCGCGTATCCTTCCATTCCGCCGGACGGTTGAACCAGAAGCGGGAGGATTTCCATCCCTCCCCGTCCTTGCCGTCTTCCGCGGCAGGCGCAACAGTCCCATACAGAAAAACTCCGGAAGTCAGGAAAAGAAGTGGGCGAATGTTAAACATGGAAGCTGTCCCTTACCATATGGATTCGTGTTTCTGCAAGTCTATTTGCCCCACTGCTCAAAATGCCTTTCCCATGACGGCCAAAGACGCAATTCCATGAAATTCTACCCGGCCTGCCGTTCGTATGTATGTCTGAGGAACGCACCCCAGGCACAGCCCCTTCCGCCATCTCGCCCCCGGAGCGGAAGCCCGTTCCTCCACAACACCCACCCGGTCCCGCCATGCTTTCCTACTGCACCAACATCCACCCCGCCGAATCCTGGGCGGAAACCATGGAAGCGCTCCGCCTCCATGTGCCGCGCATTGCAAGTGAACTCTCCGCTCCCCTCCGGAACCAGCCTTTGGGAATCGGACTGCGCCTGTCGGCGCGGGCGGCGCGCGAACTGCTGGAATCCCCCGAGGATCTGGACTCCCTGAAAATCTGGCTGAATGACAACCACGCCCGGGTGGAAACCCTCAACGGCTTCCCCTACGGCAGTTTTCACGGAGAACGGGTGAAGGAGCGCGTCTTCCAGCCGGACTGGACCACTCCGGAACGCTTTGAATACACCTGCAACCTCTTCCGCATCCTGGCCCTCATCGGTGATGACCGGGCGGACAGGCTGACCGTCAGCACGCTTCCCGCATCCCACAGCTGGTTCCATGCGGACGAAGAGCGGATTTTCGCGCGGCTGGAAGCCATGGGCGGATTCCTGGACGCGCTGAGCAGACAGACGGGACGCCTCATGCAGCTTGGCCTGGAGCCGGAACCCTTCGGCCATTTTCACGACACGTTCGGGGCCATTCGCTTTTTCGACAACCTGCGCAACCGCTCCCGCCGCCCGGAACTCATCGAACGCCACATAGGGCTGACCTACGACACCTGCCACTTCGCCATTCTGCGGGAAGAACCGGACTTCACTCTCTCCGCCTGGGAGGAAAACAACATCGCCCTCTGCAAGGTCCAGCTCTCCAACGCCCTGGAATTCCACATGAACGGACTGGAAAGCCTGGACCTTCTCCAGGAATTCGACGACGGAGTCTATTTCCACCAGACCAGCATCCGGCACGGAAACCATACCATGCTTTTCCCGGACATGCCGAATGCCCTGGCTTATGCGCGGGACTATGCGGAAGAAACACGGGACTCCGTCTGGCGCATTCACTACCACATACCCCTGTACGCGTCTCCGGAACCTCCCCTGAAAGACACGGGGGCTTTCATCGCCAAAACGCTTGACTGCCTGCGCTCCCATCCCTCCCTCCGTCCCCATCTGGAAGTGGAAACCTACACATGGAGCGTCCTTCCGGATCACATGAAAATTCCCCTGGCCTCCCAAATCGCACGGGAAATGAACTACATTGCCGCGCTTCAGTACTCATGACATCCCCATACACATACGCTGTAAAACTTTCCGGAGGCCTGCTGCTGACCGCCGCCCTCTCGTCCTGCACCCTGTTTCCATCCTCCCCCGGCGGCCCGGACACGCCCCGTTCCCTGGCGGAACGCATGGAACGCCATACGCAAGTTCTGCAAAAAACCATAGGCCCCAGAAACTCCCGCCAGCCCAAATCCATGGAGGCGGCCGCCAAATACATTGAAAACAACTTCTCGGACATGGGGTATGCCGTGACGCTCCAGCCCGTCACGGGTGGCAACTCCAAAAAGGAAACCGCCATCTACAACATCGTGGTGTACAAGCCCGGCCTCTTCTCCGACAACCAGAGCATCGTCGTAGGGGCCAACTACGACTCCGACGAGCGCTCCAACAACGGCAGCGGAGCGGCCGTGCTGATGGAAACGGCCAGGGACCTCAGGGACATTGCGACCAACCACAACATCTACTTTGTGGCCAATGCCAACGGGGCGCAGTCCGGTCCTTCCGGAGCCGGCGTGCACGCCAAAATGCTGAGCGGCCTCATCGGAGCCTCCAACATCCTGGGAATGATCAACCTGGAACCCCAGAAAACGGCCGTTCCCGGAGAACAGGAACAGACGAAAGAAGCCGACCCCCAGGCGCCGGTCCTGTTCCTGACCACTCCACGCGGGCAGGAATTTGCCGCACAATGCGCAGCCCCCTTTGCAAAATCCTGGGAACAGCCGCCCTCCACCCTTCACCGGAAAACCCCGGCCATCAACGGCAATGACCGCCATTATGCGGCCCTGGACATCCCCACCCTTTCCTGCAAAGGCGAATACAGCGTCACGGAGTCCCGGACAAAAAACTATGTGCGGGCGCTGACGGACATGATCCACCAAGTGGCGGACAACGACGCACCCAAACCGGAAAAGCAGCCGGACGCCGGCCAAAAACCGAAACAGCCGTGACCGGGAAGGAACGCCTCTGAAAGCCGCCCTCTTTCATGAAGCATCCCCCTGCGGGAAAACATGTCCCCACCC
>JAJQCV010000042.1 GCA_021202525.1 Akkermansiaceae bacterium
GCGGGGACCGGACCCAGCCAAGCCCCAGCCCCCCTCGCCTTGCCGGCTCTCAGCCCCCGGACCAATCCCTCATCGTCCCGGAAAATGCAGCGGCATTTTTCCAGTTGGCAGGTTTCGAATCATTGGTGCCGAGCGCGATCAGAATAATATCCCCCTCAATCTGCCGGGCAATCGTGTAGTTGTTCTTGACGGCATACGGGCTGTCCCCTTCGTGTTGCAGTGTGGTTCCGCTGATGCCGAGGTTGAAGACCTCGTATTTTTCACCAAGGGCGTTCTGGAGGCGGGCAGACCATCGTTCCTCCCGGTTCGCGCCTGATCCGAAGGTAATGCTGTCTCCGATGCACACAACCCGCACCGGAGGAGCCGCACCTGCCGCCCGGAATGCAAAGTTGACGATGGCCGCCGGATTTTGGAGGCCGTGGGGATGGTGGCTGACGCCCGGCTTGTGGATCACATGGATGGGACCTCCCAGTTTCCTGTATTTCTTCTCAACTACGGCGGTGTTTTCGGAAACGGGTACGGTGTCATCATCATCTCCGACCACGGCCAGAATGGGGATTTTCGCCTTCGCCAGGGGGAGCAGCGTATCGACGGGATTTTTTTTGTAAGCCAGGGCCTGTTCAGGAGTCAGGCGGTAGGCCTGGCACAATCTCTTCCAGTCTTCGGGGGAACCTTTTCCCTTGCCTTTGCCTCCGGGCCAGCTTTTGAAGTCGCATACGGGAGCGTCCACATACAAGCCCGCTACTTTTCCCGGATTCAGGGAAGCCCAGTTGAAGGCAAAGAGGGCACCACGGCTCAGGCCTTCCAGCACCGGTTTGGGATCAAGCCCGTATTCCCTGGTCACGTAGTTGTGGTAGGCATCCATCAGTTTCATGGCGTCGGGAGAGCCGTACATATTTTCCATGTTGATGTAGCCTATATGGAATCCCTTTTTCGCCAGAGCGATGTCGGTCGCAGGGAATGCATTGAAAAATTCCGTTCTCCAAATCCAGGGATTGCCGGGAAGCGGTTTGTCCGGCACGATCACCAGGGCGGGGCGGCCGGCGACGGTGAAGTCCAGACGCTTCATATCATGCCAGGAGGATTCCCTGGCGGGAGCGGCAACCGCGGCGGCTTCCTGGCGTGCCGGGGCGGGATCGGCGTTTCCCCATACGGCCATGCACATCAGCAAGCAGGTGAACAATGAAGATTTCATACCTATTTGCCTTCTACGGGCCTGCCATGAATCTTCTTTCATGGAGTCTCTTGCTCTTTCCGGAGCAGGATGCAGTCCTGCTTTTTTCGGACTGCCGGAAGCATTGATTAAATCCGTTCCGGATACGTCAGGGAATATGTCTTCTTCGGCGGGTTTCTTTTTCTCTGCGGCTGTGTCCCGGAGCCGGGGAAAGAAGAAAGGCGGCATTCCCGGTGCAGAATGCCGCCTTCCCGATAGTTCTGCCGGGCTGTGTTGCCAGGCAGTGGTTTCCGTGATTTTATTCCTTGGTAACGATGATGTCGCAGTCCACGTCAAACCAGCCGTGGCCCTGGCAATCGAAGACCAGATCCGGTTTTTCCGAGCCGGAAAGGCGCAGGGTGAATTCCCTGCCGTTTTTGTCCTGCTGGTCCCGGGGCAGTTCACTGACGACGCGCGTTCCCCTCATGAAGCGGGGATTGCGGATGTTGCAGCCGCCGCTGTTCATCTTGAAGGTTATTTTATAAGTGCCCGGGCCGTTGAGCATGTCGGCAATGTTGACGCGGGTAGGCGTCATTTCCGGGCGGAGGTAGTAGCCCGTGATGCGCGGCTCCTTGAGAGTGACGGGTTCCGTCAGGTAGCGGTAGTAGCTCTGCGCTCCCACGCCCATCAGCGTCTTGGGGGAGATGCGGGCTATGTCCGTCAGGGTTTTCAGGGCCAGGTCCTTTTTCCCCTCGCTGCGGTAGAGCCAGAATCTGGCGGCCATGACCTGCTGTTTTTGCAGGGGAGTCATGCCCGGTATTTTTAGCTGTTTGTCCACATAGGCGTGGGCGGCCTTGTAGTCCTTCCGGCCGCCGTCCTTGGCGGAGTCGTTCACCATCCTCTGTACTTTTTCAATATAGGGCAGGTGGTTGAAGGTGTATTTGAAGTGCATGCCCCGGGTGTCTCCCGGGTCCGCCTTCCTGATTTTTTCCAGAATGTCCTTTCTTTCCCGTGCCGCATAGGGCGGAAGCTGCTGGAGGCCTTCCCCGTACAGGGCGGCCGCGTTCGCTCCGGAGGCGGCCGCGGCTTTTTCCCACAGCGCCTCGGCCTTGTTCTGCTGCTTGACGGCTTCCACCGCCTGCTTCACGACGGCGGGCAGCGTGTCCCTGGAGACGCCTTCCGAAAGGAATACCGTGTGCCCGTCCGGGGAGACTACCTGGATGGCGGGAATGTTCCAGATAGCGCCGGGCGGCCTGGGCAGTTTCTTTTCTTCCTCCGTCATTTCCTCCCGTTCGTCCTGGACGCACCAGAGAACGGGTTCCGAGGAGCTTTTGGAAAGGTGTTCTGCGGCGCGCGTGACTTCCCGCGACTTGGGAGACCAGTCCGTACCGGCCCAAACGACGATCATGTATTTGTTGACGGTTTTTGCCTCATCCTTGACGGCATGGTAGGCGGGCAGAGCCGCCTGGAGGGGAGCCGCAAGGATGAAGGCCGCCGCCAGAAGGCGGGGGAGGGTGGTGATGCTGTAAAACATGGAGTGAGTGGCGGAGAATGGTTGATGTTACTTTTCGTAAACGAGGATGTGGCGCAGGTGCATGAATTCGGGCTGGACGTTTTTGGCTTCCACCTTGATCCACTTTGCCCTGGTGCCTTCCGGAGCGGTGACGGCCCATTCCTTGGGCATGTTGTCCGTGGAGGCCAGGGGGAACCAGGTGGCGCCGTCCGTGGAGGTGGAGACTTCCATCTTTTTCATGCGGTCTTCATTGCCGTTGCGCTTGGTGATGACAAGCCCCGCCAGGTCCACGCCGTTTTTCAGTTCCACAATGACGTTGGGATTGGTTTCCTTGTCCGTGTGGTGGGAGCCGCCGCAGGAGCGCAGCAGGTTGATGTGGTCCCATGGGCTGTCCCACTGGCAGGTGGTGGAGCATCTGACCATGCCGTCGGCGGGGACGAGTTTCCAGCCCTGGGGCACGGGGGTGTTGACGGTGCTGGAGGAAGTGTTGGCGTCCGAAAAGGAGGACGCGGCCTTGCTCAGGGTCTGGAAGGCCGGGATGGAGCGCGCCACTTCCGTGGCGTAAATGGCCTTTCCGTACGCTTCCTTCAGCTTTTTGGGATCGGGAGCGGCGCCGGAGGCGCCATTGCCGCCCGCCTGCTGGGCCACCTTGGCGAATGCGGTGGAGAAGGTGTCCGCCTGCCCGTTTTCCACAAAGGTTTTGACGGCCCATTCCAGTGCCTGGCCGAAGTTGGTGCCGTCTCCCGTTTTCAGGTGGGTGGAGAGAACCGTTTCCAGATAGGCCGTCTTTTCCTGCGGGGTGGTCAGGAAGGCGGACTGGGAGTCCAGTACAGGCTGGAATTTCACCGCCCATGAGGTGGGCGTGGCGGCAATCGTTTCATGCAGGTCCCGGAACCAGGCAATGCGGTCGGCGGCGGGAATGTCCATCAGGAATTTGTTCTGTACATCCTTGAGGATGTTGAAGGCGGCGAATCCGTTGCCTTTGTAGTGGGAGAGGGCGTCCTTGGCGTATACGTACCAGTCGATGGGCTGCATGCCCTGCTTTTCCAGCAGAAGCCGCTGAAGTTCCGTGCGGAAGAAGGGATGCAGGGGCGTCTGTTTCAGGGCCTCCTGCCAGGATTGGATGGCCTTGTCCGTGTTGCCGAGGATTTCGTCAAGCCGGGCCTGGGCCGCCCACTGGTACGCCCGGTCTATTTTTTCATTGTCCGCAAAGACGGCTTCCATCAGCAGGTAGGAGGTAGGGGCCTCGCTGCCGAAGATGTGGTTGTGCATGCCGCCGTCCGGACCGCCGAAACCGCCTTTCCATTCGCCGCGCTTCAGGCGCACCGCGTAGGCGCAGTGGCCGGGCTGGCCCACCGGGTAGGCGGGAATGCCGTGCGCCTGCGCCGCCATGGTCCCGAAGTGGGAGAGGCCGCCGCAGACGCCACCGATGGCCCGGGTGTTTTCCGCCTCGCCGCTGGAGTCCCTCCACGGGACATAGAAGAGGGGGCCCTGGATGGTGTCTCCAAAGAAGTTGCTGCCCGTATAAGGGGCGGCCCAGCAGGCGTCCGTGTAACGCCGCCAGGGCAGGTTGATGTGCTCGTTGAGCCATTCGTAGGATTTGTCGTCCCAATGGATGCCCGTGACGAAGCGGATTTCCCATGGGCGCAGCTTGATGAAGCCGGGGTGCAGCTTGTTTTCCTGATGCAGTTTTTTAAAGATCTGGTAGCGGCGCACGGGGTTGCATTTGGCGGAGTTGGCCTTCAGCTTTCCGGTGAAGGGACCCGTGGAGAAGACGGAGGCGATCCCCGTAGCCAGGGACTGGTAGGTGCGGAAGTCCGGGCTTTTGCCGTCGGATTTCCAGATATCGGAAAGAATTTGGATGCCGTCCGGGGAGTTTTCCGGAATGAGGCCCGCGCCCAGGTAGAGTTCCATCCACGCCGGGTCCTGCAGGAATGCCTTGACGAAGGCCGCATCCTGCGGGCTTTTGGAGAAGACGGCTTTCAGGTTGTCCGGCCCCGTGACGCGCAGCAGCTCGTGAATGTCCAGCAGGTGCCGGTATTTTTGGTCTTGCAGCAGTTTCTGTGCGGCCTTGTTTTGTTCGCCGGCGGCTTGCAGGGCTTCCCTGATTTCCGTTTGCAGCCCGGCAAAGTCGCCGGAGGAAATTTTTTGCGCCATGGAGGAAGGCAGGGGGCTGGCAGCGGACGGAACCGCCGCTTCCGGTTCCGTGAAGTCCTGCGCCGCGCAAATGGGCGCGGCAAGCAGGGAAGTACAGAGAATGAGGTGTGAAATATTCATGTGGAAAAGCTTTTACAAGAATAGCAGAAAAGGGCGCGCGGGACCAGTTCCTTTTCCGGCTTATTACGGTCTGGGAAGAGCGTTTTTATCATTGATGGAATGAAAAACCTTCCGCCGTTGCGGAGATCAGCACAGATGGTCGCAGAGCATTTTCACCCCCAGGCCGATGAGGATGATTCCCGCACCCGCTTCCAGATGAAAAGAGGGGAACCGGTGCAGTTTGCGGGCCAGGAAGAAGCCGGCCGCCGTACAGAGGAAGGTGGTGATACCGATGACTGCGGCGGGGAGGAATACCGCGTGGAACGGCGGGGAGGTTCCGCATTGTACGGAGGATAGGTAAATGCTAATGCCCGCGACAAGGGCGTCTATGCTGGTGGCTATGCCGACGCCCAGCAGGGTGAAGGCCGTCAGGGAAGAGACGTCGGGCAGTTCCTTGTTCGTCCTGTGGTTCCAGCCCTCCCGGATGACGTTGATTCCCAGTATGGTGAAGACGGCAAATCCCAGCCAGTGGTCCCATTCCGCTATGTAGCTGTGTACGGTTCCCGTGAGGAAGAAGCCCAGCACGGGCATCACGAATTGGCCGCCGCCGGTTGCCAGGGATATTTCCATGACGTTGCGGAATCGGTTTTTTTTGATGATCAGGCCGAAGGAGAAGGCTACTACAAAGGCGTCCACGGATAGCGCAAAAGCCAGAAAGAGTAAATCAGCCGGATTCATGAAGGGAGGGAAAATTTAGGGGCAGATGGAGAAAAAATCAATGTTTTTCCGGTCTTCCGGCCCAGAGATGCGGCATGCCTTACGGGCGGCCCCGCCAGGCTTTCCCCCATGGATGGAGAGTTTTTTCAAAGGATTCTCCAAGGCCGTTTCCGTGAAAGGTTTCATTCTTCCGGACTCGGCATTCGAGCACCCGGCCTCCATGGTTTTCCTGTCATTCGCAAAGGAGGTGATTCCGTTTGCCGCTGATGCTTTAGGCAGGATGAGGAAAGGGGGGAGGCAGGGCAGCGCTGGCGGCAGCAGGCGGCCTGCCTTGGAAGTTTTCCTTACTGCCTGCAGTATTTCCTGATGTAGGGGAGCACGGCATCTGCCCAGATGGCGTAGCCTTTTTCCGTGAAGTGCAGGTTGTCCCTGCTGATGCCGGGCAGAAGCTTGCCGGAGGAGTCCAGAAAACGCTTGTTGATGTTGACGTAAGTAGTGCGGGGTAGTTTGCATTGCGCCACAATGGCGTTGATTTTGTCATTGTGCTGGCGCAACTTGTCCTGCGGGCCGCTGCCGCGGGGGAAAATTCCCAGAAGCAGTACGTGCGTGTCCGGAAAGCGCACCAGCAGGTGCTGTGCCGCTCCCAGGATGCCGATGGCCGTTTTTTCCGGGTCTTCCCCTCCCTTGAAGTGTCCGGTGTTGTTGGTGCCGATCATGACGATGCACAGTTTGGGGTCCGTCTGTGCCGGCATGCCGGAATGCGTGATGCGGTAGATCAGGTTGGTGGTCTGGTCCCCGGAAATGCCGAAGTTGCAGGGATGGTAGGGTTTGAACGTCTTGTCCCATGCCTGTTTTCCATCCCGGTCCCAGTAGTCCGTGATGGAATCCCCCAGGAACAGGACGCCGCAGGGATTATTCCGGAGCCGTTCCACCTGCTGGTCGTAGCGGTCTTTCCAATTCTTCGTTCCTTCCCTGGAAACGGGGGACAGGGGGGACGGGGCGTCCGCCAGGGCGGATATCGCAAGGCAGGGCACGAGGCAGGCCAGGGCAAGCGCATGTAAATTCTTCATATGCCAATAATACGGAAATCCGGGAAAAATGTTGCGGAAAACAGATGATCTTTTTTGATTTCCATTGATGAGGCACATTGTGTGCGGGTCCCTTCCCCCTTGCCAGGATTCGACGGCTGGTGTAGTTTGTCCCGGTATGAGCGAGGTGTCCCTGCAGCATGGAATGACGCGCCAGATGGTGGTGGGGCAGTCCATGCAGACGGGGATGCAGATTCTCCAGGCTTCCTCTCTGGAACTGAAGCAGTTGATCCGCCAGGCCCTGGAGACGAATCCCCTGCTGGAGGATGTGCCGGACGCCTCCCCGGAGGCGCTGGACGATGAGCCGTCCGGAGATCTTGACGGCGTGAAGGATGACGGCTGGAACGAGTTTACGGCGGAAGGCCGCCCTTCCGCGGAGGCCGCGGCCCGGCGGGATTTCATGTATGAGTCCGTCGTGGCTCCGGAGTCTCTCAAGTCCCATTTGATGGATCAGGCGGTTCATTCCGCACTGACCGGACGGCCTAGGGAAGCCCTGCTGCTGCTGATTGATTCCCTGGATGACCGGGGATTTCTGACGGAGTCCCCGGAAGAGCTGGAAGAGAGGGAATGCTTCAGCATGAAGGATATGGGGGAGGCTCTTGCCGTGTTGAGAGGGATGGAACCGCCCGGAGTGGGGGCCAGGGATTTGAGGGACTCCCTTCTGATTCAACTGGAACAGCGCGGACTGAAGCGGTCTCTGGCGTTCCGCCTGGTCAAACGGTGCTGGCGGGAGCTGGCGGCGCACAAGTATGAGGAAGCCGCCCTGTTGCTGGACGCTGAACCGGAGGAAGTGGCGGCGGCCTTGGAGGTTGTCAAGAGCCTGACCCCCGATCCCGGCTGCGCCTATGCGCCGGGCGGCAATCCGCATATTCTGCCGGATGTGGTTGTGGAGGAGTCGGCCTCCGGTGAACTGGAAGTGACGCTGACTTCGGAATACCTTCCGAAATTGTCCATGAATGAACAGTACATGGAGATGATGGCGGAAGGCTCCGGAAGCCGGGATTTGCGCCAGTACCTCCGCAAGGCGTTCCGGGAGGGCCAGGAGCTGATACGCGCGCTGGACATGAGGCAGGAGACCATTCTCAAGCTGGCCCGGGCCATTGTCCGGAAACAGGAGGCCTTTTTCAGGGCCGGGCCGTCTCATCTGAAAGCCATGGGCATGGAGGAGATCGCGGACGAGATGGGCGTGCATGTCTCCACCGTTTCCCGCGCCTGCCGTGACAAGTACCTGTTGTGCAAGTGGGGAATGAGGGAGTTGAGGTCCTTTTTCAGTTCCGGGGTGTCCGCAGTCGGTGCGGCCGCGTCCGGCGCCGGGGAGAATTCAGTCGCTTCCGGAGCTGTCCAGGAGTTGATGCGGGAGCTGATCGCGGCGGAGGATCCGGCCAAGCCCCTCAGCGATGCCAGGCTGACTGCGGCCCTCCAGGAGAAGGGGGTGAATATCGCCCGCAGAACGGTAGCGAAGTACCGCGAGCAGATGAAGATTCTGCCCGCCTCCCTGCGCAAGGGGATATGACGTTTTTGAAGAGCGTTTTCAGATATTTCAACCCGTTGATTGCATGCTGTTTTTGTGAGGATTGAAGAAGGTATGCCGGATACTGCCGTTTCTGGCGAAGGCAACGGTTGACTGATGCGGCTTTAGTGATATAGTCCCCGCCTGACCGCTTTATCGTTATGCGTACATTTACATGGCCCATTGCATTGCTGCTGCTTGGTTTGCTGTTTCAGACCGTGGCGTTCGCCGTACTGAATACGGTGGTTCCGCTGTGGATGGAGCAGGCGGATGCGGCCATGTGGGAGACCGGCATGGTGGGGTCTTTCTTTTTTCTGGGGAACCTGGCCGGCACCCTGATGGCCGGATGGCTGATACGCAGGACGGGGTTCAACGGAAGCTACCGCTGCGCGTGCGTGCTGTGTGCCGTGTCCACGCTCCTGTTGATGGCCGTTTCCGGAGCCGTTGCCTGGAGCGGTCTGAGGTTTTTGACGGGAGCAAGCTGCGCCCTGGTGTGGGTGGTGGTGGAGAGCGCCCTGCTGAGGGCGGGAACACTGAAGACCCGCGGCGTTCTTCTGGCCTCCTACATGGTGGTTTATTATCTGGGCACCGTGCTGGGCCAGCTCCTGATCGGCTGGTTCCCCAGCGACATGGTTGTGGTAGTCTCCGAAGTGTGCGGATTGTCCGTCGTTGGCATGATTCCGCTGTTGTTCGCCCGCTTGAAGTCGGATGCCGGCAGCGGGGAGCTTTCCCCCCGCGTGGAAATCCGTCCCCTGCTGAAACGCCGCAGCGTGGTGCTGGGCGTGGCGGGCTGCATGATTTCCGGCGTGGTTCTGGGAACGATTTACTGCCTGATGCCCCTGTTCCTGAAACACCAGGGCATGAGTCATTCATCCGTGGGATACTGGATGGCCCTGCTGATTGCCGCGGCCATTCTGGGACAATGGCCCATGGGGCGGCTGTCTGACAGGTACGGGCGCGCCTTCGTGATGAAATGCCAGTCCCTGCTGGTGATAACCGCCTGCGCCGGTCTGATGGCCAGGGGCGGTCTGATGGCTCCTTCCCTTGTCGCTCTCGGTTTGGCCGGTTTTTCCCTGTATCCCATCGCCATGGCCTGGGGATGTGAAGAGGCCTCCCGCGACGAGCTGGTGACGATGAACCAGCTCCTGCTGCTGAGCTATTCCGTGGGGACGCTGGCCGGTCCTTCCCTGACGTCGTTCCTGATGCAGCGTTATTCGGACAATTGGATGCCGCTGGTCATTGCCCTGGTGGCCCTGCTGTACATGCCCGTGCTGATCGTAGGGGGACACCGGGCGGGCAGGGCGTCCCGGTAG
>JAJQCV010000060.1 GCA_021202525.1 Akkermansiaceae bacterium
AAAATAAACTTATTGAAACTTCCTTCATTTGTTTTTAAAAGCAGAAATGATTTCTTTTAAAGGGTTCTTTAAAAAATATTTGAATTGACGCCGGATTGAGAATCCGTAAGGAATAAAATTTTATATTCTTTGCAATATACAGAAAGCAGGATCAGGGAAATGTGGCTGAGCGGACATGGAAAAACCCTTTCCCGCACAAGGCGGGAAAGGGCCTACCATAACCAAGTAAAAGCATGCGTTGAAACGCCGTCGTACTTAGAAAGTGTAGCTGATGGCGCCGTTGATGCCGTGGGCGGTCAGCTTGTTGCGGGTCTCGAACTGATAGCAGACGCGGGCTCCCCAGTTGCTGGAGAAGAGCACGTCAATGCCGGCGTTCAGGCGGAATGCGGTGCGGCCCATGTTGACGCCGCGTACGTTCCATGCGCCCAGAGGCCCGGTGACATTGGATTTGGGATTCATGCGGCTTACATCCTGGGCCACGGCTACCGTCAGGGCCGGGGTAATGGTGGTGCCGCCGTCCGTCTGATAGGCGCGGGCGATGGTGATGCCGGCCGGAATGGTCCAGTTCTGGGCCCGGGCGTGGTCGAAGGTGCGTCCATAAGGACCACTTTCAGAGAACCCCTTGAGCTCGGAAGTCATGAATTCAATCCCGGTGTAGGGCGTCACGTAAGCCTTGCCGAGGGCGAAGCGTTCCGTCCATGTGGCGTACAGGCCGCCGCTGAAGGTGTCGGAATCGACATTGCCGTTGAGGTCGGAACCCATGATGTAGGAATTGCCCTTGAACTTGGAGCGTCCATAGGCGCCGTAGCCGTCCAGGGTGAACTTGCTTTCCTTGAAGGGATGCATGCGTCCGTAGATCATGGCCAGGAAGGAGTCGACGTCATAGTCGGAACCGAAGTTCGACTTGTCCTTGATGTCGCCGAAGCTCTGGCCGGCCGCGATGCCGATCAGGGAACCCTGTGCAGCCTTGTAGTCAATACCCACGGCATAGCCGCCGGCATTGTACTTGTAGCCGGAAACTCCTCCGCGGGCGTCCTGGTCGTCCCAGATGCCCATGCCGCCTACCCAGATATTGCCGTTGCCCTTGGCAATCGTCTTGCGGGCGATCGGAGAACCCTTGGCGTCCACCACTTCAATGGTGTCTTCCGTCTGGCGCGCCATGGAGGCGGCGGACTGGATGCGGCCCAGGTCGGCGAAGCTTCTCAGGGTGCGGCTGGCAGCCCAGGTGAAGTTCACGATGTTTTCACCGCTGACGGACTGGATCATGTGGGCAGCCTGGTCGGCATTTGTCGCCCGGAACAGTTCTTCGTAGAACTCGGCGGCGGGAGAACCGGCGACCGCGTTCAGACGGTTGTTTTCCAGACCGACGGCCGTGGTATAAACGTTGCCGTTGTAACCGGACATGACACCGTCAATGCCTCTCATGTTCTGGGTGATGGTGGTGGTGCCGTCAACCGTTCCGGGAGCCATGGTGGTGGTCAGGAACAGGCCATTGAGCAGACGACCGGAAATATCCGTGCCGTTCAGCGTCACCGTCACGCTTTCCGTACCCTTTTTCAGTTGGGAGGTCGGAACGGAATTGCCGTCGGAGTCGGAAACCTGGATGCCCACGCGGGAATCGTCCGTGAAGGTGGCCGGGGTGCCGAAGTCGAGAATGGAGCCGTCGCTCAGAAGCAGGGTGGAATCACCGCTGAAAGTGGCGGAAGCCCCCTTCATCGTGGAACCCTGGGCCAGAGTCACGCTGCCGGTCCGGATGTCGTACACGGTGGTGTCCGTGCCCATGACGGCGGAGTTGACGGATTCAGGGCCTGCAACTCTTCCGGTGGTGGCGTCCGGTGTGCCGAAGGTGGCGTTCCCGATGATCAGGTTGCCTTCAAGCTGCTGGTAGGTGCCTCCGAAGGTGTCCGTGGCGCCCGTGCCGCCGTACACAAGGGTGCCGGCTCCGGTCTTGGTCATCACGGCGGCCTGGTCGGCGGCCCGTGAAACTGCGTCCGCGGTGGATGCCGTGGGAGCCGCGGTAGCGATGCCGTCACTGATGTAGGTGTAGGCACCGGCGTCCGTGAATACGTTGATCTGGGTGTTTACACCCGCATGAACGGAACCGCTCACGCCGTTGGCCGTATTGCCGGAAAGAACGGTGTTGGAACCGATGTACAGGGTCTGTCCGTCCGCCAGGTTGATAGCGGCCTTGTCGGCGTTGGTGGCGGTGTTGTTCAGCACCTGTGTACCGTCGCCGATGGAAATTTGTCCGCCTGCCGTCACGATGCCGTCAGCGGCGGAATTGCCGGTGATCAGGCTGTTTTCCCCGATGGCGATGTTGTCGTCAGCCGTCAGGGTGGCATTTCCCTTAACCGTGGTGTTCTGGCCGAGGGCAATGCTGCCTTCGATGGTATCCAGCACTTCCGGAGTGCCGTCTACGGTGCCCCAGGAGCCGTCCGTATTGTTGTAAACGGTCTTGGTCAGGTCAACGGAGTCGGCCTGAACGGTGGTGCCGTTCAGAACGGTGTTGTCTCCCAGGGAGATGTGGCCGCCGTTGGCTTTGATCGTGATGGCTCCCGCAGTCGTTTCACCAAGCACGATGCCTCCGGAAACGCTGCTGTCCATGGATTCCGTGACGGTTTTGCTCGTCTGGGTGCCGGAAGCGTCGAATCCTTCCGTCGTTACGGAACCGATGCCCGCATTGGAAGTCACGTCACCGTTCAGCGTAACCCTGGAATCCGGATCGCTGGTGATTTGTCCGGTTGCCGTGACGGCGCCCTGCAGGGACACATTGTCACCCAGTTGTACGGCTACTTCATTGGAGTCCTGATAAGAGGAAGAAGTCGTTTTCGTATAGGCCTGCCCTGTGGGAGGGGTCGCCGGATCCTGCGTAGTGGTGGCTACGCCGTCTACCGTGATGGTCTGGTCAATGGCAACGTTGTCGCCGACGTTCACCTGGCCGTTCGTGGATTTGATGGCCGTGCCGAAAACCTTGGGAGCCCTGGGGTCTTCAGATCCCACGATGGAAATGTTCCGGCCGTCAATGGTGGTGTTCGAGGCGTTGGTGACAACGATGTCATTGGCGCTGCCCGTAGGTTCGCTCAGCGTAATGTCGTTGAATTTGACCTGTTCGTTGACCAGATCGTAATTGAAATTGACCAGTTTGCCGCTTGCATCAGTCATCTGGACGGTGATGCTTCCCGTCCCGGAGATGGCCGCCAGCTGGGCCTTCTGTTCCTGTGTCAGCGTAATGTTGTCTGAACCGGCAGGAACGGTGATGGTGATGGTTGACGCTTCATTGGAAGCGGCAGCCTGGTTCCAGGCTGTCACCAGCGATTCGGCGCTGTTTGCAGTGTAGTCAGCCGCTGTGGCAACTGAGAAACTGCCGAGGCAGGCGATGACGGCTGCCAGCAACATCTGTGGGAGTCTTAATTTCATGCTTTTTTTATTTGTTTAATGATTAGGTGGTTACGCATTCGTGACAATCACGGCGTCCAGCATTTTAGATGATCCCTGCGAGCGCATGTTCACCAGGATGACAAGGAGGGTTTTGTTGGAACGGGTGTTTAAAATATTTAACAATGAAGTCATTGCATTTATATTTACCATGTGTCATTCATGACGATGTTTTCATGATGGCCACGGAAAGAAATTCGTTTTAACCCGGAACAAATGAGTCTTTCTTTACAAAACAACTATACTATTGATTATGAAAATTATATGCACATGGATGGTATTTTTCCCGGGCCCTCTTTTGGTGTGTTCAATTAAAAATGTCTGCATGGGGCGGGAATATGCGGTGGATGTACGGGCCCCACAGGCCATCGAGGAAAATATGAGCCTGTTTGACCGATCAATGGTGCCCGGTCATCCGGACAAGGTGCTGGAGGAGCTGGAAGGTTTGGACAACCGTGACGGGTAGGGGAAGGCGGCGCCGGAAATCCGGCGGTACAAGCTGGAGTCGAGCATGAAAAATCCAGGGAAACACAGCAAAGATTTTTGAAGCTTGCGGAAGGAATGGGCGCGGAACCCGAATTCCTGATGTATTTCAAATATCGGTTTGACGGCTTTAATTTGGATGAAGACCTTGATCAATTAAGAGAAAAGGGAAAGGGAAGTCCGGAACGGATAGCAGCTGCCATTGACGAATGGGCGGAACATGAGAAAATACACTGCAGTTCTCCTTATACACCGCCTGTGCCAGCCTGGATAATATCACGCGTAATTGGGGGCTCGGGAAGGAACTTCCCGGTGACCGGCGGAGAAAGGCGGAAGCTTATTTGAGCCTGCTCAGGATGGCTTCCCGCTTTCGTCCTCAGGAATTGGGGACATGCACAGAAAGCCCGTTTCCCAATGGGGGAGCCGGTGGGATGGCAAGCTGCCTTTCTTGAAGAGCATGGAACTGGAGCAGGATATGATGCGGGACAGAGTGCGTACGGCCTTCTTGTCACATATCCGTTACAGGTATGGCAAAGGGCTGGAGGACGTGGAGGAAATCCGTCAGCTTGTCCGCAATGCGGGGATGAGCGGCCAATTCATGAAAGAGGTGGAAGAGCGTTTGTCGGAGAAGGAATAAGGGTCGTCCTGATTATTCCACCTCCCATTCCTCCACCAGGGCGGCGGGGACTTCATCCAGAAAGCGGGAAGGCATCTGCATGAAGGTGCCTCCCTGGGCGCGGCAGTTCCAGCGCGGATAGGTCAGGTAAAGCTGGTCCTTGGCGCGGGTGATGCCCACGTAGAACAGGCGGCGTTCTTCCTCCAACCCCGCCAGGTCGCCGTCGTCAATGACGCGCTGGTGCGGGAACATGCCGTCGCACAGGCCGATCAGGAAGACGACGGACCATTCCAGCCCCTTGGCCTGGTGGATGGTGGAGAGGGTGACCGCCCCGCCGGAGAGGTCGGCCGCCGCGCTTTCGTCGTCCGTATTGCCCAGCAGGGAGAGCTGGGACAGGAAATCTTCCGCGGAGTCGAACCTTTCGGAGAACCCGGCCAGGTGCAGAAGGTCCTGTCTGCGCTGGTCGTAGTTTTCAAAGGCAGACTGCATGTACTCGTCGTAAACGGCTTCATTGATGGAGACGAGCATGGAGGCCGGATTGGCTGTTTTCCCGCCGGGAGCCAGCTCGTCCAGCGTGTAGCAGAGCTGCATCCATCCCGGTTTGGACTTGGCGGGAACCGGGAATTCCATCATCAGGGCGGAGAAGGATTCCGGAGGCGTTTCCGCCCTGCTTTCCGGGCAGGCGGCCCAGCGCGTCCAGAGTTTTTGCGCCATGCCTGGGCCGATGCCGGGCAGGAGCATGACCATGCGGCGGAAGGACAGCTCGTCCCGCGGATTGACGACGAAGCGCATGAAGGCCACCACGTCCTTGATGTGCGCCTGCTCGAAGAACCTGATGCCGCTGGTGATGCGGAAGGGTATTTCACTGCGCGTCAGTTCCATCTGCAATTCCATGCTGTGGAAGTGCGCCCGGTAGAGCACGGCTATTTCATTGGGGTCCGTCCCTTCTTCAATAAGGTCCCGGATGCGCTGGGAGATGAATTTGGCCTGCATCCGGTCATCGTTGAGCGGAACGAGGGCGGGCGGCATTTCCCCGGTGGGGCGCACGGAACGCAGGCGTTTTTCAATCTGCATCTCGTTGGCGGCAATGGCCGCATTGGAAAGTTCCAGGATTTCCGGCACGCTGCGGTAGTTGGTTTCTATCTTGAAGGTTTTCGCCGACGGGTAGCGCGTCGTGAAGCTGAGGATGTTCTCCATGTCCGCGCCGCGCCAGGAATAGATGCTCTGGGCATCGTCTCCCACGACCATGAGCTGGCCGTGTTCCCGGGCCAGCATGTCGATGAAGCGGCTCTGGAGGTAGTTGGTATCCTGGTATTCGTCCACCAGGATATGGTGGAAGCGCGCGCCGTACAGGGCGCGCAGGTGCTCCTGCTCCTGGAAGAGGCGCACGACGTTGAGGAGCAGGTCGTCAAAGTCCATGCTGTTGGTTTCCTGCTTGCGGAGGATGTACTGTTCATGCACGTCCAGGATGGCGTCCAGATGGTTGGAGAGGTAGGGATAGGCGTTTTCCAGCGTTTCCTGAATGCCGGCGCCTTCATTGTCCGCCAGGCTGAAAAGGGATGAGAGCACTTCCGGCTTCGGGAAGCGGGAGGATTTCTCGTCCAGCTTGAGAGCCTTCACGATGCTTTTGATCATGGATTTGCGGTCGTCCGAATCCATGATCGTGAAGGCCGGCGTGTAGCCCAGGTAGTCCGCATGCTGGCGCAGAATGCGGTTGGCAATGGAATGGAAGGTGCCGCTCCACAGGCGGGAGAGGTCGATGGGAATCAGGGCGCGCACGCGCTCCGTCATTTCCCGGGCGGCCTTGTTGGTGAAGGTGAGCAGCAGGATGTTCCACGGGTCTGTGCCGTGGTCCAGAAGCCATGCCACGCGGTATGTCAGCGTACGCGTTTTTCCGGAGCCCGCGCCTGCAATGACGAGCGCCGCCCCCGGTTCCGAGGAAACGGCGGCATACTGTTCTTCATTCAGGGTCGCATGGTAGTCGATCCCGGAAATGGGGGCGGAAGGAGCGGAGTCCTGCTTGATGACGTAGCGGCGGGCCATGTAGTTTCAGCGGCTGGCGGTCGGATGGTAGCGGCTGGGGATTTTTGAAAGGCTGTGCCTTCCGTTCTCCAGCCGTCTTTTTAAAAGTCCAGGTACATTTCAGCGCGGCGGTTTTCCTTGCGGGCTTCGTCGCGTTCCTCGTCGTTCGCGTTGGTGGAATAAGTGCGGCGCGGCTGGGATTTGCCGAATCCCCTGGTGACGATCCGCTCCGCCGGCACCCCGAATTCAATAAGCTGCGCCTTCACGGCGGCGGCCCGGCGCTCGGAAAGTCCCAGGTTATAGCGTTCACTGCCCACGTCATCCGTGTGGCCGCTGATTTCCAGCTTTTTGCCGCCGTCCATTTTGATGGCTTCCGCCACAATCTGGAGCTGGCGTGCGGAACGCTTGGAGAGCGCGTCTTCATTGAAGCCGAAGAACAGGGCCAGGGAATCTCCGCCCTGCGGGTTTTTCACGATGGGGATGAAGAAGTCGTCCCCGGCGCCCTGCCGCTTGGTGTAGGCTTCCAGCATGCTGTCCAGGGAGGCTTCCGCAATAAGCCATTGGCCGTCCGTTTTCGCTACGGTCAGGCCCACGTTGCCGGCTTTCCGGCCCTGGGCGTCCTGCAGATGCACGAAGAACCCCGCGTTGGTGTCCGCCTCATAGGCGGTTTTGATCGGGGCGTCGTCCCGCAGGCGGAAAGTGCCTTCTTCAAACAGGATGCACAGGCCCGCCACGGTGGCGTCCTGCACTTTGGAGCCGTCCACGAATTTCCTGGCTCCGCGGAAGTCCGCCTTGGCCACGGCGTCCATGAAGGAGCTGACGATGCCCATCGGGTCGTTCATGACCATGGGGGCCGCCTTGTCCTTGGCCAGATCCTGCTTGCTGGGGAGGGTGAGGGTGTCCAGCGTCCACTGCTGCTTGTCGTTGCGCTTCATGTCCAGGTAGCCGCGCGCGCCGCTGCTGAAGTTGAGCGTGTATCTGGCGGTGGGGTTGGTCCCCTGGTTGTTGGCGCCGATGCTGGTGATGCCGGGGGAGGACAGGCGCACGTGGCGCGCCTCCATGAGTTCCCGGATGGTCCGGCTCTGGGCTTCCGTGACGGCCTGCTGCACTTCCAGGGCCTTCAACGTGTTCAGGTCCCTGTCCTGGATTACTTTGGCAATGGCCTGCGCCAGCGTCTGGGGGGAGCTGAGGTTGACCAGCGTTGCCGGGGTGGCGGTCTGCTTTTCAATATCGTCCCTGGTGAGCGGGTCCACGGTAGGCTGGGGCGTCACGGTCTGGCGCGCCGACTCTTCCGTAGTTGCCGCAGGGGGAGTGTGTTCGGGTTCCTCCTCCTGGCGGTTCATGAACAGGAAGACCAGGGCCAGGCTGCCCACGACCAGGAAGCTGATGATGAAAGCGGTGATGGTGGATGCGTTTTTCATTGGCGGTGAATGGTGAAGGGGTCAGTCTTTCAAAGCCTCCAGAAGTTTGGAATGGATGCCTTCAAAGCCGCCGTTGCTCATAACCAGAATAACGTCTCCCGGCTGGGCTTTCTTGCAGACGGCGGCTACGATTTCCTGCGCATGCCCGCCGATCAGGGCATCCTTGCCTAGCGCGGCCAGGTCGCCGGAAAGTTTGTGCAGGTCCAGGCGGTCTGCCAGCGCCACCTTGTCCGGATGGTCCACGGCAGCGACCACGGGGAAGTCCGCCGTAGCGAGCGCCAGGGCCAGCTCGTTCTGGAAGATGTTGCGGCGCGTGGTGTTGGAGCGCGGTTCGAAAACGGCCCAGATACGGGCTTCCGGGTAACGCTGGCGCAAGCCCAGGATGGCCTGTTTGATGGCCGTGGGGTGGTGCGCGAAGTCGTCCACCACGGAAATGCCGTTCACGACTCCCTTGACTTCCTGCCGGCGCGCGACGCCCTCAAAGCGGGCCAGGGAACCCGCAAGCTGCTTGACGCTCAGCCCCGCGAACTGGGCGGCCGCGATGGCCATGGCCGCGTTGCGGATGTTGAATTCCCCGATCATGGGCACGTAATAACGGGTGCCTTCCAGTGTGAAGAGGCTGCCGTCCGTGGAGGTTTCCACGTCCAGGATGCGGATGTTGGAGCTGTCTGAAAAGCCCAGCGTCTTGACGGGGCAGGGCGCGCCCTTCACCACGTCCAGGCAGTTGGGGTCGTCTGCGTTGACCAGCGCCAGCCCGTTGCGGGGGATGATCTGGGTCAGGCGCCTGAAGCTGAGCTTGATTTCCTCCAGGGAATTGTAAATGTCCGCGTGGTCGAACTCGATGTTGTTGATGACTACCAGTTCCGGGAGGTAGTGCAGGAATTTGGAACGCTTGTCGAAGAAGGCCGTGTCGTATTCGTCCCCTTCCAGCACGGAAAAGTCGGAATCCGTGAAGCGTCCGCCGCGGCCCAGGTTGCGGGCGATGCCGCCGATCATGAAGCTGGGGTTCATTCCGGAGTCCTCCATCAGCCACGCGAGCATGGAGGTTGTGGTGGTTTTTCCGTGCGTTCCGGTCACCACGTAGTTGCGCTTGCCGCGCAAGAAGTATTCCTTCATCGTTTCCGGCAGGGAAAGGTAGCGCAGGCGGCGCTGGAGCACGGCTTCCACTTCCTCGTTGCCGCGGCTCATGGCGTTGCCGATGACGATGGCGTCCGCTTCCGCCGGAATGTTGGAGGCCCTGTAGCCTTCAAACAGCGTGATGCCTTCCTGTTCCAGAAAGGTGGACATGGGGGGGTACACATTGGCGTCGGACCCGGTGACGGTGTAGCCCCGGCGCGCCATGGCGGCGGCTACGGCCCCCATGGCGGTGCCGCAGATGCCCAGAAAGTGGAAATGCTTGTTCATGTCAGGTAAGGAATGAATGCGCTGGATGCGTGTTATTTGGAAAAGGAGGGTGCGGAGACGCAGGAATCCGCCAAGGCCCGGTCCCGGCGGCGCACGATGCCGTTGGCGATGTCCGTGACCATGCCGGCCAGCACGCGCGTCAGATGGCTGCCGGGCCTGTAGTCCGCCGGAGCGATGAAGTTCACGCGGTCGGAATTGGAAGCCAGGTTATAGCACTTGCGGAAACTGCGCCCGGTCTGGTCTTCCGGATTGTAGACGGCTACGGCGTGGCCGCCGTTTCTGCGCATGACGGTGAAGCAGGGAACGTCCGTGGGACCGTCCCCGATGTAGATCATGTTGGCGAAGGGGATCGGGCGCATGTCTTCCGGCATGTGGTCGTTTACGTCCTGGTCGTAGTCCAGCATTCCCTTGTTGATGCGGAAAAGGTACTGCGTTTTCGTGGTGTGGGAGATGACCCGCTTGGGAAAGTCGATGTGGCCGTTCACCTCGCTGAATTCGCAGCCGAAGACGGCCTTGAAGTAGGGACGCAGGGCGGACCCGTCAATCAGGGCCTTCAATCCGGAAGAGATGATGTAGTATTCAATGTTGATGCCCAGGTCCGCATGGAGGGGGGACAGGGTCATGGACGGGAACGATTCAAAAAAATCCGGCAGCCCGGGATAGAAGGTGAGGCGCTCGCCGAGCTGGGTCAGCCGCGCATTGCTGACGCGGTCCAGGGAAAGGGCGTCCAGCAGGCTCTTCATGTAAATCAGCTCCCCGTCCCATCCTTCCCGTTCTCCGGTGGCGTTGCACCTGGTCCAGAATTCCTCCGGGGAGATGCCAAACTCCGGGAAAATGGCCTGGTCCTGCATGTAGGACGGGCTCAGGGTCTGGTCGTAGTCGAAAACAAGGGCGATCGTGTTCTGGGGAGCGGACATGGAAGATGAAGCGGAACGTGCGGTTTACATGCGGAACTGGTCTCCCAGGTACTGTTTGCGGGCGATGGGGTCGTTGGCGATTTCCTCGGAAGAGCCGTGCTTGATCACTTTTCCTTCAAACAGGATGTAGGCGCGGTCCACGATGTGCAGGGTTTCCCGCACATTGTGGTCCGTAATCAGGATGGAAAGCCCGTCCCTGTCGCTCAGTTCCATGACGATTTTCTGGATGTCGGAAACGGCGATGGGGTCCACACCGCTGAACGGTTCGTCCAACATCAGCAGTTTCGGATTCGTCGCCAGGGCGCGCGCTATCGTCAGGCGGCGCTTTTCCCCGCCGGAAAGCTGGATGGCCATGGAGCGGCGCAGCTTGGCGATGCCGAAGCGGTCCATCAGTTCCTGGGCGCGGTCTTTCTGCTGTTTGGCCGTCATGTCCTTGCGCGTCTGGAGAATGGCCATGAGATTGTCTTCCACGGAAAGCCGGCGGAAAATGGATTCCTCCTGCGGCAGATAGCCCATGCCGCGCCGGGCGCGCAGGTTCATCGGCAATTCCGTGATGTCCTCTCCGGCGAATATCACGCGGCCTTCGTCCGGCCGCACCAGCCCCGCCACCATGTAAAAAGAGGTGGTCTTGCCCGCCCCGTTCGGTCCCAGCAGCCCCACGATTTCCCCGTGGCCCACGTTCAGGCTGACCTGGTCCACGACGGTCCGGGTCTTGTAGGTTTTGCAGATTCCTTCGGCGTTCAGCAGATAGTGGGAGGAAGAGTCGGTCACGGCTTGCGGGCGGGTTTTTGTTGTTTCCGTTCGGAGAGCTGCTTGTCCAGATCCCGGATGGAGGATTCGCCCCCCTGGGGGATGTAAACGTTCCCGTTCCCGTACACGCGGATGAAGCCGTTCCTGGCCTTGCTCTTGAAGATGGAGCCGCCGCGGGAAAGGGAGGGGTAGTTGCCCGCCAGAATGATTTCCCCGGTATTGGCATCGTAAGTGGCCTTTTCCGCCTTTGCCGTGCAGAGATTTCCGTCTTTGTCGGTATAACGCAGCACGACGTTGCCGGAGGCCGTGACTTTTTTGATGGAATTGAAGTCGAAATTGCCGTCGTTGGGCAACACGGGGCCGGATTCGTCAATTTCCTTTCCTTCTTCCTTCCTGCGGTCGGAAGGCTTTTTCCTGCCCTTCTTTTCCACATACTGCAGGTAGATTTTCAAAGGGCCGGTGCAATCCAGGGAAAATTCCGGATTGCGGACATGCACGTTTTTCATGTACACCAGCAGTCCCTGCTCCATGTCAAAATACAGGCCGTCATCGTACGTTATTTCCGTGGGAGTCCCCTTGTCGGTTTTCTCCGTCGCGGAATCAGCGGGCGCGGTCGTGACCTCCGCGGGGGTGGCGTGAATGGAAACATTGTATTTCTGCCGGAATCCGTTGAGTTGTTCGTCCACTTCAGCGTCCTGGGCATTGGAGGCGGAAAGGGCTTTCTCTCCGTCTTCCGTCAGGGGGGCGGAAGGGATGGGAGCCAGGTCTTTTTCCCTTTGGGCCGTTTCTTCCGCGGTCAGGGGGCGCACGATGTCCGCCGGAGGCTGGAAGGCGGGTTCAAGCATGGGGTCCAGCTCCTTGGGCAAAGGCTGGACGATGTGGGAGGGAATGTCGGATGCGCCGCAGGCAAAGCCTCCGGCCAGCGCCAGCAGGGTGAGAATTCGGATCATGGTAAGGTGGCGGTTACTTGTTGAGATTTTTTACGTGAATAATGGTCTTGCCGGGGCCCAGCAGGATGCCCCGCCTGGTTTCCGTATCCAGATAAAGCCCTGCGCCCCTGGCGGAGAAGTTTTCCTCCCGGATGGTGGTTTCCGTGCGCGAGACGACCAGTTTCCTGTCCAGGAAGTAGGAGGCGTCACCGGAAAACAGGTGTGTAACCTGGCTGTTTTTCCCATACAGGTAAATGTTCAGCGTTTTTCCTGCGGCTTCCTGGGGAGCGACCACCGTCATGCTGGAGGCGGTCAGCAGCAGGGAAAGACGCGGTCCTGTGTATTCGGTCACGCTGACTTTGGTCAGCGTGCTGCCCACGGGGAGGAGTTCCAGCATGGGCATTTTCTTATCCACCCCGGCCAGCGGAGTTTCCTCCGGCAGGGCAGTGTCCGCGGAGGCCGTCATGCAGAGCATGAAGGACGCCAGCGCACATGTGGATAATGGTTTCAGCATGACCGGACTGCCTGATGAATGGCCTGGAGGCGTTTCAGCACGCCTTCAAGCAGGTGGAGGGGAATCTGGTTGGGACCGTCGGAAAGAGCCTTGGACGGGTCCTTGTGTACTTCCATGAACACGCCGTCAACGCTGCCCGTTGCCATGGCCGCGGAAGCCAGAACGGGTGCCAGCTCGCTGTCTCCGCCCGTTGTTCCGCCCAGGCCGCCGGGACGCTGGACGGCGTGCGTGGCGTCAAACACCACGGGGAGGCCTTCCTGCTTCATCCAGTACAGGGAGCGCATGTCCACCACCAGGTTGTTGTAGCCGAAGGTGGTGCCGCGTTCGCACATCATGAACCTGTCGCAGCCGAAAGCCCTCATTTTTTCCGCAATGTTTACCGTATCCCACGGGGCCAGAAACTGGCCTTTCTTGATGTTCACGGCGCGCCCGCTTTTGGCGCACGCCTCCAGCAGGTCCGTCTGGCGGCACAGGAAGGCGGGAATCTGGAGCAGGTCCACGTATTCGGCGGCTATCTCCGCTTCCTGTGCGGTGTGAACGTCCGTGACGATGGGGAGATTGAGTTCTTTCCCTATTTCCGCCAGGATGCGGCAGCCTTCCTTCACGCCCGGTCCGCGGAAGGAGGTGATGGAAGTGCGGTTGGCCTTGTCGTAGGATGCCTTGAAAATCAGCGGCACGTCCATCTTTTCAGCGATGGACTTGATGGAGCGGGCCATTTCCCAAACAAAGGATTCGCATTCCAGGGAGCAGGGGCCCAGAAGGTAGAACGGCCGGGGGCCGCCGATTTCAACGGATTGAATATAAAACGGCATAAGACGGAAACCTGTATGTCCTTCCATCATGACTGTTCCGGCCTCTCCGGTCAAGCCGCTATCCTGCCTCCGGCGGGAGATTCGGCCTCCGGGGGCCGTTCCGCCCGGAGTATTTTTTGCGGGAGTGCGTAATTCCATGACGGCGTGCGCAATAACAGGATTTTTCATGCCTGTGTGCCGGGGGCCGGATACGAGAAACAGAAGGAAGGTGAAAGAGGAGGTATGGTATTGCCTGAATCCGGTGTTTCTGCTACAAACGGCGAATCATTCGCCGCCTTCCCGTCCTGTTGATGACGCCGGAGGCTGAACGCCATTGCCCCGCCGGGGTCATACCGACATGCCGAGAAAGATTTACAAGTTATGTGTCTCCTATGATGAGGCCGGGGCCCGGCTGCGGCAGAAGGTGGCGGAAGACGTGAAGGGAGCGAGCGACTTTGTCTGGCAGGCATCCTTCCGCGACCTGGAATCTGCGGAGCTTCCTCCCGGCGACGGCGTGGTCTGGGTTTATCCCGTTTTCATGCAGAGCGGCAGAACGGTGACGGAAACCCTGCCGGAATTGCTGCGTTCCCTGTATGCGGAGCGCGGCTTGTCCCCGGCTCTGGAATTCCGGCCCGTATGGGGAGCGGAGCGTACATGGAACCTTGGCGTGTGGAAATCTCTGGAGAAGGAATTGGAGCATGGCGCTTCCCTGCTGGTGGTGGCCCACGGCGTGACGGGAAGGGAACTGCCCCCGGAACCGTCCGATTTTCTGGAACATTCAAGAATATGGCTGCCGAAGGGAACGGAGATGGCGCTGGCGTACTTCGGCGTCTCTCCTTCCGTAGAAGAGGTTCTTCCTTCTCTGAAGGGAAAGAAGGTGCTTGTTCTTCCATTCCTGATCGGGGAAGGCAAGCACATGAGGGAGGACATGCCTTCTCCGGAATTGGCGGCCAAGTTCGGCAAGGAGGTGAAGATACTGCCGCCTTTCGGCACGTTTTATTTGCAGGCGGAGCACGCGTACCGGCCGGCGGAGGCGGAAGGAGCTGCGGAAAAAAATTCCGACTGGCCGGACATGACGAATCTTGAGGAGGTCCGGGCATGGTATCTGCGCCAATTTGAAGAGACGCAGAAGGAACTGGAACGGATACCGGAATACGGGGCAATGCGCGAAGGAGCGGCCCCCGTCATTGAGCAGATCACCAAGGCGTTTGCCGGTGTGGAACTGGGGAACGGAATAGGATTGCTCCAGGCGGATTACAGGGACATGGAGGGATTCGGGGAGGTTTTTCGCGGACTGGCGCCCAGTGATGAACGGCACGACTGGACAAAGCTGACGGACGCGATGCTGAATCATTGTTATACGGCCCTGTGCTTTACGGATCCGGAGGGTTACCGTTTTCTAGTCCCCGCATTCATGTGCTGTGACCTGCGGCGCAGGATGTGGAGCTGCATGGAGGTGACGTGTTCCGAGGATTTCGCGGAATGGGGTTTGAAGGATACGGCCCTGCTCAATGCAGACCAGCGCCGGGCCATGGAAGCCTACGTGGATTTTTGCCGCTCCCACGGAGAGGCAGGCGGAGAAGACTGGAAACTGCTCTGGCAATGGAATTGAACGGAAAAACGCTGCCCGCCGGGTTGAAGGTCTACGGCTATTACCTGATCGAGCCTTTCCATGTACCCCCGGATTCCGGCTTTTTCCCGGTTTCCGTCATTCTTTCCGTCAGCGATTGCCTGTGCCGCCTTCATCCGGAGATGGACTGGGGCCGGTACGGACGTGCAAAGGAGGATTATCCCCGGAGCATGGGACTTTCCCCACAGAAGGCGCAGCAGCTGCGCGAAGCGGCGGAAGAGTTCATGGACTGCTGGGTAGCCGACAATTTCCCCACTCTGGCGGGAGCCCGCAGCGTGCTTTCATTGTTGTCTTCTTCCGGCCGCGAATTGGAGCTGGTCAGTATCTCCTTTGCCGGGGAAGATGACCGGGCCATGCGCGCAGCAGTGGAACGGGAACGCGGCACCGCTCCGCAGGCGGACGAACCGGAATGCGGGGAATTCCTGGGTTTCGACATCGTGGGTTATGAATGCGGCTCCTTCCATTCCTGGCTGTGCAACGCCCTGTACGAAGACGTGCAGGATAGTTATGAATTGAAGTTCAATTCCTTCGGGCTGCTGGAAAACGACTGGGAAGAGGTATGCGCCATGACCGCAGCCATTCAGGGCATTGGGGAACCGGTGGTGTGGACGCCGTGCGTTGTCCGCCGTTATGCCGCGGGGTGAAAAAGGCTTCCTTCCGGCCGTTATGCCGCCTGGCGGACGGATTCGCGTTCTTCCCCGCAGCATGGGGGGAAGGGCTGTTTCATGGACTGCGCGAGCTTCTTTCTTGTGAAGAAGTAGGCAATGGCAAGCGGCACGCAGGAACCGATCCATGCGGCGGGGCTCGCCATGCTGGCCCCGGCAAAACCCAGGTACCGCGCCAGGATGATGGCGGCAAAGGCGCGCATCGCCAGTTCCATGACGCCCGCGAAGGTGGGTACGACGCTCTGCCCCAGCCCCTGGAGCGTGTAGCGGAATACGAACAGCAGGGCCAGTACCCAGTACATGGAGGCATTGATGTTCAAATAGGTCTGGGCCAGCCTGACGACTTCCTGCTCTCCCGTTCCCACAAACAGCCGGATGAGTTCCGGCCCCCACATGATGTTTACGACAGCTACGGCGATGCTGAATCCTACGGACATGAGACTGCATTGCAGTACCCCCTGCCGAATGCGGAGCGCGTTCCTGGCTCCGTAATTCTGGGCTGCATAGGTAGCCATCGTGATGCCGAAGGACATCATGGGCAGCGTGGCCACCATGTCGATTTTCTGGGCGGCGCTGAAGGCGGCTACGGCCTGGGCTCCCAGCCGGTTCAGCGCGAACTGCACGAGAATGGCGCCTATGGCGATGATGGATGCCTGGAAGCCCATGGGCAGGGCCAGGCGGATATGCGCCCAGAGGTAGCGGCGGCTCATGTTCCAGTCCGCCCGGGTGAGCCGGAGCATGGGAAACTTCCTGAACACGCAGATGGTGCAGAGCAGCCCGGAAACCAGCTGGGAAGCGACCGTGGCCACGGCAGCACCGGCGGCACCCATGCCGAAACGCAGGATCAGCGCCAGGTCCAGGACGATATTCAGCACGCAGGCCAGCACCAGGAAGTAGAGAGGAGTTCTGCTGTCCCCCAGGGCGCGGATGATGTTGGAAAGGAGGTTGAACAGCATGGCCGCGCCGATTCCCCAGAAAATAATGATGATGTAGGAATGGGCCGCATCCAGAATTTCCGGCGGCGTTTGCAGTAGTTCCAGCACGGGGCGGGCAAAGACGACGCTCACGGCCGTCAGCAGGACGGTTGCCGCCGCGCTCAGGAGGATGCACACGGCAAAGCTGCGCCGCACGGCCCGTTTGCGTCCGGCGCCGAAACGCTGGGCCGTGATGATGGCAAGGCCGGCCGTGAATCCGATCACGAACCCGAGGATGAAAAACATCAGCCCTCCCGTGCAGCCTACGGCCGCCAGGGCTTCCACGCCCAGCGTCCTGCCCACGATCAGGGTGTCCGCCATGTTGTAGAACTGCTGGAACAGGTTGCCGATCAGCAGGGGGATGGTGAACAGGAAAATCAATTTGGCGGGATTTCCGCTTGTCAGAGTCTTGGTCATCCGGAGCGGACGCATGGAACGCCTGCCCGGCGTTTTTTCCAAGTCCGTTTTGCGGCATGTTCATGTTTTTTGTACGATAAGTATCCGCATGCCTCCCGGAAGGCCTGGAACAACACGGGCGCCGGAAAGTGCGGCGGATGACGGAATGGTTTCGTAAATCAATGATTTATGCTTTGACAAGACGGGGTTTTCAGGCTATATTATCTGTCCCTCGCGTGATTCGTCGCAACCTAAACAATGGGGATCGGAGGGGTAGAAAGCGTCGAAGTCCCCGCCAATTGCTTTTCCTGACGCAAGGAAAGCCACCTACATACATATATGATTAATGATCTGATTAACCAGATGGTTGAAGCCGGTGTTCATTTGGGCCACCAGACCCGCAAATGGCACCCCAGCATGAAGAAGTACCTCCTCAAGGACAAGGCCGGTATCCATATCGTCAACCTTGAAGAAACTGAAAAGTGCCTGGACAAGGCCTGCTCCTTCCTCGCTGATCTGGCCCGCCGCAACAAGAAGATTCTCTTTGTCGGCTGCAAGCGCCAGGCCCAGGAAGCCGTCCGCGAAGCTGCGGAAGCCACTGGTCAGTACTATGTGAACCACCGCTGGCTGGGCGGCATGCTCACCAACATGAGCACCATCCGCAAGAGCATCGAACGCCTTTCCTATCTCGAAGGGATTGAAAAGACCCCCGAGTTCAAGAGCATGTCCAAGAAGGAACTGGCCGCTCTGGACCGCGAACGCCAGAAGCTGGAACGCAACCTCCAGGGCATCCGCAACATGGGCGGCGCTCCGGACGCCATGGTGGCCATTGGAGCCGACCATGAAGATATCGCCATCCGCGAAGCCCACCGTCTGAACATTCCCGTCTGCGTGCTGGTTGACACCAACGCCGACCCGAAGGACATCGATTTCCCGATCCCCGGCAACGACGACGCCGTCCGCTCCATCCGTCTGATCCTTGACTGCATCGTCAAGGCCATCAACGAAGGCAAGGGCGCCAACGCCAACGCCTAATCAAACCCCATTTAGAAAGAACAGAAAAACTATGGCAGAAATTACTGCTGCTCTCGTCAAAGCCCTCCGTGACAAGACGGACGCCGGCATGATGGATTGCAAGAAGGCCCTCAACGAATGTAACGGCGACATGGAAGCCGCCGTGAAGTACCTTCGTGAAAAGGGCATCGCCAAGGCTGCCGCCAAGGCTGACCGCGACGCCAAGGAAGGTGTGATCCGCACCGTCGTGGCTCCCTGCGGCTGCTGCGGCATCATCCTTGAACTCAACTGTGAAACGGACTTCTGCGCCAAGGGCGACAAGTTCCAGGGCCTGGTGAACGACGTTGCCAAGGCGCTCGCGGACTCCAAGGCCTCCACCCTGGAGGAAGCCCTGCAGGTCTCCATGCCTGAAGGTACCACGGAAGAGTACATCAAGGCCATGTGCAGCTCCATCGGCGAAAACATGGGCCTGCGCAAATTCGCCCGCCTGACGGTGGACGGCAACGGCACCATCGCCTCCTACATCCACATGGGCGGCAAGGTCGGCGTTCTGCTGTCCGTCAAGGCCGGCAAGGAAGAAACCGTCAAGAGCGACGCGTTCAAGGCCTTGGTCAAGGACCTGACCCTGCACATCGCCGCCGCCGCTCCCAAGAGCGTCAGCTCCGACAGCCTGGACCCCGCCTTTGTGGCTGAAGAACAGGAAATCGCGCGCCAGCAGCTCATTCAGGAAGGCAAGCCGGAACACCTGCTGGAAAAGATTCTGCCCGGCAAGCTGAAGGCCCTGTATGCCCAGTCTTGCCTGCTGAACCAGGGATTCGTGAAGGATCCTTCCGTCTCTGTGGACGCCCTGCTCAAGCAGGTCGGCAAGGAACTCGGCGACGAAATTTCCGTCGTCTCCTTCGTCCGCTACCAGCTTGGCGCGTAAGCTCGGATGATCTGAATTTCAGGAGCCGTTCCCTGTGAGGGGAACGGCTCTTTTTCATGTTGCCGAATCCCTGGTCCCCGCCTGGGGCGGCAGTTTTCCTGATGAGTGAATCAGGGATTATTTCTTGCGCATGCAGCCATGCCGCTCTTCAACAGGGAACCCGCCTGTTGACGGAAAAATCCATCATCCATGATCGGTGTTCGGATCCTCGCCATAGCCGTCAGGACGATGGTTTGCCCTTATTTTGCCGCCATGTCGCTGCAACGGGGATGAAGCCGGGCGGTGTGTCCGTTTCCTGTTTCTTCGGAATTGATTGACCCGGAATACAGTCTGCCCGGACGGAAGTACAGGTGGGAGACGGTTACCTTTTTAATCATCGGCATCATTTGCCATTTTTACTGGCTGTGGTCGGTCGCCACGCCGGGATATTTGCGGAGCGACGCCCAGGCCGGGCTTATTTTCATTTTCGGGAGCTTTTGGGCCGGAGGAACGGCTATTCTCGGCGATGCGGCGGTTTATGTGCTGGTGCAGTTGTTCCGCTGGTCTTTCAGGCCGGAAGATGATTCTCCGGGCTCATGAAGAGAAAGGAAGGCCGTCTTATTCTTATTACTGCCGGGATGAACTGCTCTGCCGGGAGGGCTGGCGGCGCCCATGTTGACGAAGCTGGCACGGTTGGTATCTTGTCTTGTCCCGGAACACCTGTTAAAGTGGGGATATGGCTTTTCTGGAACTGGATCATGTGAGTGTCGTCTTTCCTGCGGTGCAGGGGATGCTCTCCTCCCGCAAACCGGCGTCCGTCGTGGCGGTGGACGGGGTATCCCTTTCCGTGGAAAAGGGAGAAATCCTGGGACTGGTGGGAGAGTCCGGCTGCGGCAAGTCCACGCTGTCCCGTACGGTAATGCTGCTCCAGAAACCCACGGAAGGCCGAATTTTCCTGGAAGGGGAGGAGCTGACGGCCCTTTCCCCGTCCGAGGTCAGAAAGCGCCGTCCGGATTTCCAGATGGTTTTCCAGGATCCGTACGCATCCCTGAATCCCCGCTTTACCGTTTATGCAACGCTGAAGGAGGCTTTGGAATGCCGCCGCCGCAAGAGGACTTTCTCCCAGATGCGGGATGATGTGGCGGAGCTGATGGAAAGAGTGGGGCTGAGCCCTGCCCTGATGCGGAAATACCCGCATGAGTTTTCCGGGGGACAGCGGCAGAGGGTGGCGATTGCCCGCGCCCTGGCGCCGGAACCCAGGCTGGTGATTGCGGACGAGCCCGTTTCTGCGCTGGATGTTTCCATCCAGTCCCAGATTCTGAATCTTCTCATGGCGCTTGCCCGGGATTTGAACCTGACCATGATTTTCATTTCCCACGATTTGTCCGTGGTGCATTACATCGCGGACAGGATTGCCGTCATGCGCAAGGGGCGCATCGTCGAATACGGGGATGCCGACGAGGTGTTTTCCTCCCCGTCCCATGAATACACGCAGACCCTGCTGGCGGCCGTTCCACGGTGACGCACATGCGGCCGGTTTAAAGGGAAATCAGAAATTTCCCTTGCGTTTTTTTATGTTGTCCACAAGTTTTGAAAAAGACTTGTCCTTCTTGCGTTTTTCATGTTCGGAAGCGGAAAAATACTGTGCCTCCCGCCGGAGTTTCAGATAGCTGTCATAGACCTTATGGTCCAGCGAGCCGCTGTTGACCGCTTCCAAGACGGCGCAGCCGGGTTCGTCGATATGCTGGCAGTCGTTGAAACGGCACGATGTTGCATAGTCGGAAATATCCAGTACTTCTGCAAGTGAATCCGGATTGTCCATAACCAGGCCAAATTCCCGGACGCCCGGAGTGTCGATTAAAACACCTGAACCGTCCATCAATACCATTTCCCGGCGGGTTGACGTGTGCCGCCCTTTTCCCGTGGACAGGCTAATTTCAGACGTGAGCAAGACCGGTTTTTCACAAAGCGCGTTAACCAGGGAACTTTTCCCGACGCCCGAAGAACCCACAAACACCACCGTTTCTCCTTCCGAGATGGATTCCCGCAGCCGGAGAATGGTCTGGGGCTGGTGAATGCTTGTAAAGAATACCGGTATCTGACGGGCAATGTGTTGAATTTGTTCTTCAATTTCCTGTTTGTTAAAACCTATGTCCGCCTTGTTGAGCACCAGCACGGAATCGATATTTTCCTCCAATATCTGAACCATGAAGCGCTCGACCCTCCGGACATTGAAATTGTCATCAAGGCTTTGCACAATAAAGGCCTTGTCAACATAAGAGGCGATGGCCTGCCTGTCGGAAACCGTTCCGCTTTTCTTGCGGTACAGTGTCCGTTCACGGGGGAGCATGTCCACGATGATTCCCTTGTTTTCATCAAAGGGCTGGAAAATGATCCAGTCACCGGTGCAGGGCAATTCATGATCCGATTTCCCATACATCATGTTTCCCGTCAATTCACACTGAAACAGCCCATTTTCGGAAACAACCTCATAGCATGACCGATGCACGATGGAGATACGGCCATGGGGAAGGGCCCTGCACGCCGATTCCTGTTTCAGCCGGTTTAATTTGTCGTTCCAGCCGTAAGTATTTAAATCAATCATTGCTCTATCTTTTTTGCGATGTAAAACACATAGCCGTAGAATTCCTTATATTTGCGGTACAGTTCTGCTTCACGGCGCTGAAACGCGATGAATTCTTCAGCGGTTTTATTTCCTGCATATTTATGAAGAAACTTCTCCTGCGCGGCAGCCTGCGGTGCATGATAATGATCTGTCCAGCAAGTTTCCGGCAGGATAAAGGAGGCCACAGGAATATAGCCTGCCTTCTGTATCTGGGCCATTTTATTGGGAATCGTATCTATTTCGGGATAAACGCTCATCCAGAAATCGTGAATCTCCGCCGGGCGTTTTTCGGTAAACCACGAGCTTTCGGAAACGGCAATGTATCCTCCTGTTTTCAGAAGGGAACGCCATTCCCTCAACCCTCGTTCAAAGCCGATGTTGTAAATGGCTCCTTCCGACCAGATCAGGTCCAGTTCTTCATCCCGGAAGGGTAGATTGTCCATGGAACCAACGATCCCCTTTACCCTGTCCTGAAGGTTCAGTTTCCCGGCATTGCTGTTGAACCGGCCGATAAATCCCGGAAAAAGATCAATCCCCGTAATGCTCCCCGGCGCATGCTGTGCCAGCACCATGGTCTGGCCGCCTGTGCCGCAGCCGATATCCGCAATAAGGGATTTATCGGTAAGATTGTCTATAAAACCCAGTGCTTTCAGGGTTGCCTCCGGACTTCCGGGCCCCTGCCGTTCCATATTTAAGAAAAAATCGCAGATGAAATTAAAGTCAAATTCGTGAATTGTCTTATCTTCGTTACGCATTATCCTGATGTATATAGCATATACGTGCAGCCATCATGATGCTTTCATCATGGCATGCATGTTGGGAATTGAATATTGAAATCATGAAAAAGTCTTATTGGTCCGGGGTGTTTTTCTGTTGCTGCTTGTTCGCAGCGGGTGCGCAGCAGCCCGACGTGCAGTCCGTCGCCGGGAATGTGGTGGAATGGAGGCATCATCTCCACGAGAATCCGGAGCTTTCCTTCAAGGAATACAACACAGGCAGGTATGTGGCCGACATGCTGCGCTCCTTCGGCAATATTGAAGTCATCCGGCCTGCGGAAACTTCCGTCATAGGCATTCTCCGCGGAGCCAAACCGGGCCGTACCGTGGGTTTCCGGGCGGACATGGACGCCCTTCCCGTGCAGGAGGAAACAGGGTTTTCCTTTGCCAGCAAGACACCGGGCGTCAGCCATGCCTGCGGCCATGACATGCATACGGCCATGCTGCTGGGAACGGCCAAGGTTCTTGCCGGCATGCAGAAGGAACTGCAAGGCACGGTTTATTTCATTTTCCAGCACGCGGAGGAGAAGTCTCCCGGCGGCGCCTTGCAGATCATCAAGAGCGGGAAGCTGAAGGGGGCGGACGCCATTTTCGGCGCGCACGTCATTCCGAACATGCCGGCGGGGTCCATCGGCATGTTGCCGGCAGGCGCCGCTTCTTCTTCATCGGACGGATTTTTCCTGACCATTCAGGGAAAGGGTTCCCACGGTTCCATGCCTCAGATGGGCGTGGACCCTATCGTCACGGGGGCTGAGATCGTGATGATGCTTCAGACTGTCGTGTCCCGTAGCGTGACACCCGGGAAAATGGCCGTGGTTTCCGTCGGAAAGTTCCAGTCGGGAGACGCTCCGAACGTGATTCCCGGCAAGGCGGAGCTGGCCGCGTCCATCCGCACCGTCACGCCGGAAACCCGCAAGTTGATGGAAGAGCGCGTCCGTTCCATCATCGGCCATGTGTGCGAGGCCAACGGGGCGGCGTACAAGCTGGATTACGTGCTCGGTTACCCGGCCATTCAGAACGATGCCGCTCTCCGGGAATTGGCGAAGAAGGCCGCCATGGAGGCGGTAGGTGCGAAAAACGTGTTCGATGCCCCGAGACTTTCCGCCAGTGAAGATTTTTCCTATTACGCGCAGGTGGCGCCGACTTATTTCATGATCGTGGGTTCCGGTGACGGTCCCCCCAACCACAATCCCGGCTTCAGGGCGGATGACAGTGCCTTGCTCAACGGCGTGAAGGCGGAAGTGCGGATTATTCTGGATTATCTGAACGGCAAGTAGACTTTCGGGAAAAGACTCATTCTGCGGAAGCCGCCTGCGCCTGCATTTCCCGGATGCATTCCTCCATCAGGGCGGCGTCTATTTCATGGACGTCCATTCCCTTTCCGATGCCGGTGAGCATCAGAACGGTCAGATGGCCGCCCAGGTGTTCGCGGAAGGCTTCCAGCCCTTTCAGGACTTCGCATGCGCCGTCCTTCGTTCTCCGGGCGAGAAGAGGGTGGAAAACGGGCAGTTTCAGGGCTTTCAGGACGGCAATGATCCGTTCCGCCTGCCGGGAGGGCAGCCAGCCTTTTTTGACGGAGTAAAGAATATCCAGGCACATTCCCACGGAGACGGCTTCCGCATGGCCCAGCGTATAGCCGGACATGGTTTCCATGTAGTGCGCGGCCCAGTGGCCGAAGTCCAGGGGGCGGCTTGAGCCCATTTCAAAGGCATCCCCTCCGCGGGCGATGTGTTCCGCGTGGAGCAGGGCGGAACGCTCTACGGCGTGTTCCAGTATGTCCGGTCTGCATGCGGCCAGGGCCCCTGCGTGTTCCTCCAGCCAGTCGAAGAAAGCGGCGTCTTTCACGACGGCTACCTTCACCACCTCCGCAAGGCCCGCGCGTTTGAGGGAGAAGGGCTGGGAGTGCAGAAAGAGGAAGTCGTTCAGGGTGGCCCAGGGAACGGCGAAGGTGCCCAGATAGTTTTTTTGCCCCATGAAGTTGATGCCGTTCTTGACGCCTACGCCGGAGTCCGCCTGGGAAAGAGTGGTGGTAGGCACGCGCAGCAGGCGGATGCCGCGGTGGGCGGTGGCGGCAGCAAAGCCCGCCACGTCCAGAAAGGCTCCGCCGCCCACGGCGACGATGTGGGAATGACGGTCGATTCCCGCTTCCACGATGTGGCGCAGGGCCGCTTCCCAGGCGGCAAAGGTGGTTTTGGTCGCTTCCCCGCCCGGGACGGTTCGGCGCCCGGCGTAGTCCGGTGTTCCGGCCCGTTCCGTGAAGTAGCGGTCGATGTCCGCCGGGAGGGCGGGGTAGAACCGTTCCAGCTCTTCTTCCACCAGGACGAGGACGCGGCTTCCCTCCCTCTGCTCCATCAGGTTGGCCAGTGCGTCATTCTCCGGCTGGAAAGCCCCGTGGGTGAAGGCCACCCTGTAGGGAAAATCCAGATGGATGTTCAGCGTATGGAGGGACATTTCAAAATGAATGCGGTAGAACGGCAGCGTGCCGGGATGGCAGGGTCAGTCCCTGCGGAGCACGGGAACGGCCCGTATCTGGATGAAGCGGTCCGCCTTGGCCGCCTCCTGCTGGGACATGTACATGGTGTACGGCTGCTGGCCGACTTCAATGCGGTGCGTCCCTCCGGGGCCGGGCCGGTCCAGAAGCTGGTTGAGATGCTTGAAGTTTTTTACCTGGACTCCGTCCACCTTTTCCACGATGGAGGGGCTCATGGTGGCGTAGCCCAGCGTGGCCTGCGTGGGAAGGGCTACCAGAAAGACCACGATTTCATCCACGCCTTTTTTCCGGATTTCCTCCTTTTTCTCCATCGCCTCAACCAGGTTGAGGGGAGGGCGGTTTTTACTGAGCTTGTTAATTTCTCCCACCAGGGCGCCCGTCAGCGGCACAAAGACCAGGCCGCCGTAAATACGGTAGCGCGGCTCCGCAACAAAGGGGGCGGGATTGACCAGGTCCCCGTCCAATGCGCCGCGGTCCAGCGTGACGTCCACCGTCATGGGCCGGCTGACGCCGTCCTTGTCCTTGCGGCGGATGCCGAGCGTGATGACGTCTCCGGGTTTGGCGGAATCGCGGAACAGGAAGTTGGCGGAGACGGGCCCCAGGGAGGGGTCCTTGATCAGCCCCTTGCTGTCCAGCGGGATGCCGTTGACGCTTTCCACAACGTCTCCGGAGCGTATGCCGGCCTTGTAGAAGGAACTGTAAACGGGCAGTTTGGCGACGTAGAGGCCGCCGCCGTTTTCAGGCAATCCCAGGTATTTGCGGAAGACGGGGTCCGTCAGTTCCGTGACCTGCGTGCCGTCCGAGGGGAAGCCGGAGTATTTGCCGGACTGCGCCTGTTCAAGGAAGCGGGAAATCATGGTCTGGGTGACGGCCAGCACCTTCTGCGCGGAAGGGTTGCAGCTGGCGCTCAGGCCTATCAGCTCCTTCCCGGTCATCACCGGGTTGCCCGCGCCGCCCCTCAGGGGAGTGACGGAGGATTTGACATTGTACAGGACGAAGGGTTCGCCGCTGGTGAACGGGCAGGAGCTTTCCGTCGCCAGGATGGTGCCGGACGTGGTGATGGGGAGGCCGTCCGCGTTGAATTGCCAGAATTCCACCTTGTCCCCCAGTTTGGGAGCTTTCCCCAGTGTGACGGGGACCAGCTTGTCCAGGAAAGCGGCGTCTTTCTCGTTTTTCAGGCGGAGCAGGGCGAGGTTGGCTTCCGGGTCAAAGGCCGTGACGGTCACGGGGACCGTCTGGGAGCCGTCGGAGGAAGTTACTTCCACAAAGCTGGCGGAATAGACAATGTTGGCGGCAGTGAGGATGTTGCCGTCCCCCAGATAGATGCCGAAGCCTTCACTGTAGGACGGGTTTTCCTTGCTCCACGGCTGGACCATGGCATAGCCCTGGTTGGTGGCGTTGATGCCCACCATGGAGTTGGTTGGGGAAGGTACGGGAAGGGGAGCAGGGGGCGTTTCCTCCGGCTGTTCCGGAGTTATGGCGGGAATCTGCTGCTGTTCCGGTTCGGGAGCCTGGGCCGGGACGGAGGATTCGCGCGGCTGGCATCCGGCAAGAAGGATCAGGGAGCCGAAAGTAAGAAGAGAAAGGGTTTTCATGGCTGTTAGTTGGCGGGAGTTTCTTTGCGGGAGGGCTGGCGGCCGGGAATGGCGCTGTCAAGCCGGGCGTTTTTGGGTATATTGTAGGTTTTGGAGATCCGCTTGTTGGCCGCTTCCATGGCCTTTCCTTCAAAGATCAGGGGGCGTTCTCCGTCTTTCAGTTCAATGACGACGTATTCCGGCATTTTTTCCGGGTAAAGCAGTTTGTAGGCATGGCTGAGGCCCTTGACCTTCACGCCGTTGATTTTTTCCACGATGGCGTTGGAAACGGAGCCGGAGAGGCGTGCGTTTACTTCATCGTCCAGCACCTTGGTGATGATGACCATGTCTTCATAGTCCACGCAGCCTCCGTCTTCCTGGTAGTCCCGGATGTCCAGGGCTACGTCCAGCATGGAGATGTCCGCCGCGGCCAGCACGTTGCGCTGGATGGGCTGGAAGACTAGGCCGCCGAAGACGACGTAGCGGGGCATTTTGTCGTATTCCTCCATCAGCAGTTCCTTGGCCCGGGAGGGTTTCATGACCATTTCCACTTTCATGGGCTTGCCGTCCCGGATGATGTCCAGGGGGAGCTTGTCATCCTTGAAGCAGCGTTCGATGAGCTCTTTCATGCTGATTTTCTGGCCTTCCAGTTCGATCATGGCGGAACTGTCCACATCGTAGCCGTCCACCTTCATCAGGATGTCCCCGTTCCGGAGAGCGCCGTCCGCGGAAGAGCCTTTGAGAACCTTGCCGATCAGGACGCCCTTTTCGTCGTCCGGCAGCCCGAAGGCCTTGCGCATGGCGGGGTTCAGGATGGGGGCCGCCTGAATGCCCATGTCCACGTAGCCGTCATAGACTCCGTCCTTGATGTCCTCCAGGAAGTGGCGGATGACGGGGGTGGGAATCACATACCCCGTGTTGTTGGCGTTGTTCAGGCCCTGGAAGGCCACGCCGATGACTTTGTTGCCCATGAGTGCGGGGCCGCCGCTGTTGCCCGGGTTGATGGCGGCGTCCACCTGGATGGTGAGGTGTTCCATGTTCCGGGGATGGGCGTACGGGGTGAAGTCAATGCGGGAGACGACGCCGCGCGTGACGGAGAGCCTGTTGCCGCCGATGGGGTAGCCGATGACTCTTACCTCGTCTTCCAGATTGGGCAGGTTTTTGCTGAATTCAAAGGGCTTGATTCCTTTGAACGGCTTGAAATCCTCCACTTCCAGCAGGGCGAGGTCGGCGTCATGGGCGATGAATTTGACCCTGGCGGGAATTTTGCGGGAGTCCCCGTACATGGAGATGTAAATGCGTTCCGCGTTGCTTACCACGTGCGCATTGGTCATGAAGGCGTTTTCACCAATCAGGAAGCCGGTGCCGATGCCTCCCTGGTAGCGGCCCGTATCCCACGGCGTGGCGTAGTCCGGAGTCAGGGAGTCCACTTCAATTTTTACAACGCCCTTGTATTGGTCATTGATGGAAACGACGGGGCCGGACATGACTTTGTCCACCCCGAAGTCGGAAAGGGAGATGGCCGGCTCGTCCGCCGGAGAGAGTGATACTGCGGCGAGAGTCAGGAAGAGTCCCTGGAGGCATGTATGAAAACGCATGATGATAGATGGTTGGATGTGGTGCAAGTGCAGGCGGAGGATATTAAAGGTTGCTTTTCCTGCTTTGGGTGGCCAGGCTTTCCTGGAAGGAGCTGACTTCTTCAAGCAGGGAGGAGAAGCGTTCCCGGACTTCATTCCCGATTTGCCGTCCGCTGCCGTTCAGGGTGGAGACGGTCTGGCGCGTCTGTTCCACGCACAGGGCCATTCTGGCCGCCAGCGTGCAGTAGTCCGCACCGTTTTCCTTTTCCTGCAGAAGGCAGGAAAGAATGCGGGGAGTGATGTAACGGATGCAGTAGAAGATTTGGCCGAGAGGTTCCGGCGGTTCCGTCCTGTTCCGCTGGGCTTTGTTGATTTCCCTGCTGAACTGGCGCTGGCACAGGTCAGTCAATTCCATGACCTGCTGAAACAGAGGATGGAACATGCAGGATTGGACTTCCTGCGCTTCCTGCTCGTTGAGGATGTCAAAGAGGCTGAGCATGCCGGAGCTTTTGCAGGAACAGGGGGTGCCTGTTTCTTCCGACTGCGCGATGTCGTCCAGTACCTCGTCCCAGCCCATGACGAACGCCACGCGGATGTCCCCGGTGGGGTTCAGCCTGTATTTCTGGAAGACTTCCTGGTAGGCGATGGCAATGGCTTCCGCCTCCCGCAGCCGCCTGTCCCACGCATGGTCCGGCAGGTTTCCGTCTTCCCGGTTGTTGGCGTAGTTTCTGGCCCACGTCTTGACCTGGGTGCGGAGCATCTGCTGGTTGGCCATGATCTGCACCTGTTCTTCGCAGGCGTCCATGGTCCATTCCGGCAGAGATACCCTGACGGAGTAGGCGGCGCTTTCCATCAGGACCATGTCCTGGTGGTCCGTGAACCATTCCATGTACAGGGAGTTTTCCATGGTTTTTCTCCCCTTTACGGGCATGCGGCGGCTGGCCGTCATGTCTCCCGTGACGCCGCGGATGACGTCCGGCAGGGCGGTCAGCTCCGCCGGAAGCAGCTGGGGCGCAGGGTTTTCAAACTCCACCAGGCAGCCCGCCAGGTCCTGAAGGCAGTCTCCCTGCAGGGTGATGCGCACCGGGTGGGGCATCCCCATAAGATGCAGGACAAGCCGTATGGTTCCGCGTTCGCGGTTGTCCAGCGTGCCCCGCTGGACGTAGTCTGTAATTCTGAAGATCATATGGGGATAGGGGGGAGGGGGGTGAGGGTTGAATCAGCAGGAGGCGGAAACTTGGGGGAGTTCCGCATTTTTCTTTTCCACGGCGTCCATGTTGACGAGCAGTTCCGCAATGGAGTCCCAGCGGCCCCGGGTCAGGGCTTCGCGGGCTTCCGCAGGCATGCGGATGGGGATGGAGCCGTCCGGCCAGGAGGCGGTCATGGCCTCAAGGTCGATGGTTATTTCCGTTTCCGGGTGTTCGGAGACGTACCGGGACAGGGCGGCGATGTCTTCCGCGGAGGCGCACACGCAGGGCAGGCCGATGCCCGTGCTGTTGCCGAAGAAGATTTCCGCAAAGGATTCCGCGATCACGGCCTTGATGCCGGAACGCCTGATGGTTTGCGGAGCATGCTCGCGGGAGGAGCCGCAGCCGAAGTTGGCGCCTCCCAGAATGATGGAGGCTCCCCGGAAACGCGGATCGTCCACCGGATGGGACTTGGACTTTCCGTTTTCGTCAAAGCGTTCGTCCCAGAACATGACGTTCGCCAGCTCGTCAAATGTGATGCATTTGAGGAAGCGCGAGGGGATGATGCGGTCCGTGTCCATGTCCGGTCCGGGGACCGGGACGCAGGAGCCGGTGATGGAAGTAAATTTAGTCAGAGACATAAGATCGGGAGATGAGAGGTTAGTTCATGGAGAACACTTCGCGGGCATCGGATACTTTGCCCGTCAGCGCGGCGGCGGCCACCATGGCGGGGCTCATCAGGAGCGTGCGGCCCGTGGGGCTGCCCTGGCGTCCCTTGAAGTTCCGGTTGGAGGAACTGGCGCAGAGCTGGTCGCCCTGGAGCTTGTCCGGGTTCATAGCCAGGCACATGGAACAGCCGGCCAGGCGCCATTCGAATCCGGCCTCGCGGAAGATGTCCGCAATGCCTTCCTCCTCGCATTGCCTGGCCGTCATTTGGGAGCCCGGCACGGCCAGCGCCCTGATTCCGGGAGCCACATGGCGTCCCTTGATGAGGGCGGCAACTTCCCGGAAGTCGGAGATGCGGCCGTTGGTGCAGGACCCGACGAAGCACACCTGGACGGGAAGTCCCTTGAGGGACATCCCGGGGGGGAATTTCATGTATTCCAGCGCTTCGCCGATCATTTTCCGTTCGTCGGCGTCCCTGGCGGATGCGGGATCCGGCGTTGCGCCGCTGATGCCCGTGTTCTGGTCCGGGGAGATGCCCCATGTCACGGTAGGTTCGATGGAGGCCCCGTCGATTTCCACGACTTCATCGTATTCCGCGTCCGCATCGGAGGCGAAGCCCAGCCAGCGTTCCACGGCCTTGTCCCAGTCCGCACCTTCGGGGGCGAACAGGCGTCCCTTGATGTATTCCACCGTGGTCATGTCCGGGTTCACGTAGCCGCAGCGCGCCGCGCCTTCAATGGACATGTTGCAGAGGGTCATGCGTTCGTCCATGCTCATGGCGTCAATGACGTCGCCGCCGTATTCATAGGCGAATCCCAGGCCGCCCTTGGCTCCCAGGAGCCCGATGATGTGAAGGGCCACGTCCTTGGCCCTTACGCCGGGGGCCAGTTTGCCGTTTACGTTGATGCGGCGCACCTTCAGCGGACTGAGCGCCAGCGTCTGGGTGGCCAGCACGTCGCGCACCTGCGTGGTGCCGATGCCCATCGCGATGGAGCCGAACGCTCCGTGGGTAGCCGTGTGGGAGTCTCCGCACACGATGGTCATGCCCGGCTGGGTGATTCCGAGTTCCGGCCCCACCATGTGAACGATGCCCTGAAGGCCCGTAGGAAGATCGAAGAAGCGGATGCCGTTTTCCGCGCAGTTCCGGCGGAGTTCCCGGATCATGGCGTCCGCCGTTGCGTCCGCGAACGGTTCCGCCTGGTTGTCCGTGGGAATGATGTGATCCACGGTGGCGAAGGTGCGTTCCGGATGGCGGACAGCAAGACCGAGGTCGCGGACCATGCCGAAAGCCTGCGGAGAAGTGACTTCATGCAGAAAGTGTGTAGCGATGAACATTTGCGTCCTTCCGTCCGGCAGAATGCCGACGGAATGAGCATCCCATATTTTTTGGAAAAGTGTTTTTCCCATAACTGATACCAAGCATCCGTCCGTTCGTTAACCGCGTCAAGATGCAAGGACGTATTGCTGACACGGTTTGTGTCTTACTCAGAGCGTTTTTTTGAACATTTCCCTTGCATGTATGGTCTGAATTGGCCATTTGCCAGTCTTTGGCGCATTTTCACTTGCAAGGGAAGGCGGAATTCCCGCCTGGAATGACACTGGCCGGGAGAGCCGGAATCCGCTCAGGAATTTTTCTCCCAGATATCCGCGAAAACGTCTCCGAAACGCTGCATCAGCTCCCCTTTTTCCCGGGATGCGGGCATTTCATTTTCCAGGCAGGTCATCTGGACGTCCTGGATGCCGCAGGGGGTAATGGCCAGGAAGGGGGGCAGGGATTCCCGCGTCAGGTTGATGGCGAAGCCGTGCATGGCTATCCATTTTTTCACTCCCACGCCGATGGAGGCTATTTTGCGGTCTTCCACCCAGACGCCTACCAGCCCTTCCCGGATGCGGGCGGCGACGCCGAACCGGGCGCAGGCTTCTATCAGGGCATTTTCCAGGGAGGTGACGTAGGCGTGCAGATCCCTGCCGCGGCGGTTCAGGTCCGTGACGGGGTAGCCCACAAGCTGGCCGGGCCCGTGGTAGGTGGCCTGGCCTCCCCGGTTGATTTCATGGATGGGGAAGGGCAGCACGGTGCCGGGATGAAGGCTGGCATGGTCGCGCGTGCGACCGATGGTGTACACGCCGGCGTGTTCCAGCAGCAGCAGTTCGTCTTCCCGTTCCGGATCGTCCTGGTGGGCCTGCACCAGTTTCTCCTGCATGCGCAGGGTTTCCTGGTAGTCTGCCAGGCCGGGAATGCGAATGATGTTCATGTTGCGGCAGGGCGGGGAAGAAGGCCCTCAGCGCGTTCTGCGCGCCTGCTGGCCCAGGGCCGTGCGGTACTGGTGTACGGCGGCGGCCAGGGAGGAGGCCATGAATTTCTGGTAGCGTTCCGTGTTGATGAGCAGCGCTTCCTGTGCATTGGACATGAAGCCCCCCTCCACCAGAATGGCAGGGTGCTTGATGGTGCACAGCACGGAGTAGCGGGCGCGCTTGATGCCGCGGTCCACCATGGAGATTCCTTCCTTGATGGCAAGCGGGCCTTTCAGCATGTGACCCTGCACGGCGGTGGCCAGGGCGATGTTCATGCTGTCCTGGGAGTTGCCCTGCAGGACTTCCTGCCGGATGTTGCGGGACATGGAGGAAGATGTGCCGGCAGGGGCCAGCGTGAAGGTTTCCACTCCGCGGGCGGACGGGCCGCCGTCATTGAAATGGATGCTGATGAAGATGGCATTGGAATATTTGTTGGCAATCCGCACGCGGTCCTGAAGAGAGATGAAGTTGTCCGTCTCACGGGTCATTACCGTCTGGTAGCCCATGCTTTTGAGGCGGTCGCGCAGTTTTTTGGCCACGGACAGGTTGAGGTCCGCCTCCCGGCTGATGCGGTTGCGCGCGCCGCTGTCATGGCCGCCGTGGCCGGGGTCGATGACTACCGTGTTGAATCCACGGCGGTTGGCGATGTAGGTGGGCCGCAGGACGGGGTCAATGATTTTGTGAAGGTCCATGTTGGAGACCATCAGACCCTTGGAGGGGTGGTCCGCCACGGGGTAGGACAGGATGAACTTCATGTTGTTCATGTACATGTCCTGGCTGTGGGCCTGCATGCGGATCTGAATTTTTTCCGGCACCTCGTAAACTTTCTGGCGTCCCTCCGTCCGTTCCCGGGTGAGCTTGTAATGGGTGCGCACTTCCGACATGGGGATGTACTGCACTCCGTTGATGGTTTCCGGATTCCATCCGAACGCCGTGGACAGCGTCAACAGGAACATGCCCAGAATACCGAGCATGGCTGTGCAGGATGTACGAGAGGACGGATACATAGGACGATATCAGGCACAGACTAACGGATTTTTCATGACGCACAAGAGAAAAGTTGCCGTGAAAGATCCTTTTGCAAAAAGGGTGAACGGTATTCTTTCATTTTTTTCCGACATGGCGGGGCACGCAGCCCCGACGGCGGTCTGCCGGGGAAAACCGTTTCCGCGGGGTGCGGGAGGCAGCTCCGGTTTCCTGTAAATGGCGCGTTTCCAGTGCAGGAGTGTACGCCGGAAAGATGGGGCCTTATCCGGGATGCGCCGCCTCGTTGAATTCCGGCAGGGAAGCCGGGGGATGCGGTTTCCGGGGATTGGCAGGGATTTGCAGGAGGGGTGGAAAAAAGGCGGACTCCCCGCAAGGAGGAATCCGCCTGGTTGAAGGAAGAGTAAGGACGGCGGTTATTTGGCCGCCTTTTCGTCCATTTTGGCTTTAACCTGTTCTTCGATTTCCGAGTACAGTTCCTGATTGGATCTGAGGGCCTCCTTGGCGGCGTCGCGCCCCTGGGCGATCTGGCTGCCGTTGTAGCTGATCCAGGAGCCGCGCTTCTGGATGATGTCGTATTCCATCGCCAGGTCCAGCAGGCTTCCCACGGAGGAGATGCCTTCATTGTACATGATGTCGAATTCGCATTCCGTGAAGGGAGGGGCCACCTTGTTCTTGACTACCTTGATTTTGGTGCGGTTGCCGGTCACGGTGCCGTCGCTGCCCTTGATCTGGCCGATGCGGCGGATGTCCACGCGCACGGAGGCATAGAATTTCAGGGCGCGGCCGCCGGGAGTGGTTTCCGGGTTGCCGAACATGACGCCGATTTTTTCACGGATCTGGTTGGTGAAGATGCAGACGGTCCGGGCCTTGGAGATGAAGCTGGTCAGCTTGCGGAGGGCGGCGGACATGAGGCGGGCCTGGGCGCCCACGGTGGAGTCGCCTATTTCGCCTTCCAGTTCCTGTTTGGTGACCAGGGCGGCTACGGAGTCCACCACGATGACGTCGATGGCGTTGGAACGCACCAGGGCCTCGCAGATTTGCAGGGCTTCTTCACCCGAGTTCGGCTGGGAGACCAGCAGGTCGTCCAGGTTTACGCCCAGGCGGGCGGCGTATTGCGGGTCCAGGGCGTGTTCCACGTCAATGAACGCGGCCAGGCCGCCGGATTTCTGGGCCTGGGCGATGGCCGTGAGGGTGAGGGTGGTTTTACCGGAGGATTCCGGTCCGTAGATTTCCACGACGCGTCCGCGGGCGAACCCGCCCACGCCCAGGGCGCGGTCAATGAGAAGGTTGCCGGTGGGGATGACATCCACTTCCATTTTGGCATTGTCGCCAAGACGCATGATGGCGTTTTCACCGAAGTCTTTTTGAATCTGGGTCAGGGCAAGGTCAAGGTTGCGCTTGCGTGCGGCCGACAGTTTTTCTGCTTCGGGAGATAAGGGTGTATCGTTGCTCATATATCGTGGAAAATTATAGCTGAACGGGGCCTGTTTGCAAGCGTTCAGTGGGTCTTTCCGGGGTCATTTTCCCTTGATGCAGAGTAGAATTCTGACATGTGGGAAATCCTGTGAAAACCCGCGGGAGCAGGGTTATTCCTCAATGGGCTCCGCCAGCGGGATGTCCTCGTAGGCTCCGTCAAAGAGGACGGGAACGTTATGTTCCGGGATGAGGTTGATGGCGTTGATTTTACGGTGGGTCTGCCGTGCATGTTCCAGCGCCTGTTCCAGCTTGTCCACCTGCCGTTCCAGCCCGTAGTGGCTGAATGTGGCCTGGCAGTCATTGGAAAAGCGCACGCAGAAGGACCAGTCGTTGGGCGTGGAGATGGAGACGATGCCGGGCAGGAATTCGGACACCGCGCCGGACAGCAGTTCAATCAACTGCATGGGCGCTTCCAGATCCCGGGTGCTGACGCCGTAGGAGAGCTGTCCGGAACTGGGGGGCCTGAGGGAGACGGAAGGCAGGTGTTTCCCTTGGATGTAGGGCATGTGGACCGTTTCCATGCACGGGAACATCACGCCGTCCTTGTCCGCCAGTACGCCGTATTTGGCGTCTCCGGGATGGATGCCCAGTTCCGGGCAGTCAATCCAGGCCGCGGGGATGCGCGCATCAATGTCCACAATCAGCGTGGGGTTGGAGGAGACCTGGTACTTGACGTCAGCCCGGCGGATGGCGGGGCATTTCTGCAGGCGCTGTTCCAGTACGGAGGCGTCTATGGAAAAGATGTTGTCCTGCGGCCCTACGCCCATGACGGCGAAGGCCTGTTCCGCATTGAAGATGCCGTTGCTGTTCAGCGTAACGGTGTCGATGGAGAGCCAGTCGTACTTGAGGATGTAGTTGGTCCACAGGAAGACGATGGCACCGATGAGGCCGATGATGAGCGCGTAAACGACGACGATGTGGTACAGCTTGCGCCGGAAGAGCCAGAAACGGTAGTTCTTGCCCTTGCGTTCGATGGCCTCTTTTCTGGCCTCCCGTTCCAGCAGAAGCATTTCCTGCCTTTTGGCGGAGGGAGGGACTGGCGTTGTGACTTTATGAGACATCGGGGGGTGTGGGATGGGCGACTCCCCGCCCTTTGTCAAATACTACGCTATTTCCGGGGGGTGGCTAGCGATAATTCCGCAATTTTTTCACAGAGGGCTTCATAGGACCAGCCGGCGGCTGCCGCGGCCTTCGGGAGCAGGCTGGAGGGGGTCATGCCGGGAATGGTGTTGATTTCCAGCACGAAGGGGGCCTCGTCCCCGTCGCGGAGCAGCACGTCCACGCGGCCGTAAATTTCCACGCCCGCGGCGCGGTACGCCTGAAGGGCCGCTTCCTGCACTTTTTTTGCGGTTTCCTCCGGAAGGTCCGCCGGGCAGATATAGTCCGTGCCGCCGCCCATGTTCATCCAGGGGTATTTGTTGCTCAGGTCATAGAAGCCGGAGCGGGGGCAGATGTGGATGACGGGCAGGGCTTCTCCGTCCAGAATGCCTACGGTAAGCTCCCTGCCCTGGATGAATTCCTCCACCAGCACTTCCGGGCCGTGGGTGACGGCTTCCTCCATGGCCGGCAGCACGTCTTCCTGCCGGTGGACGATGTGGACGCCCACACTGGACCCTTCGCAGGGCGGCTTGATGACGAAAGGCAGCGGAAGGGACGGCGTCACGATGCCGTTGGAGCAGTCCAGGATTTCCGCCTTCGGTGTGGGGACTCCGGCGGCCGTGAAGATTTTTTTGGATTTGGCCTTGTCAAAGCAGACGGCGCTGGAACGGGAGCCTGCGCCGGTGTACGGGATGCCGCGTTCTTCCAGAATGGACTGGAGCGTTCCGTCCTCTCCGAAGGTGCCGTGAATGATGTTGTAGGCCAGTTCCGTGCCTTCCGGCAAACGGAAGTCCGGGCCTTGCACGTCCACCCGGGTGACGTTGGTGAATCCGGCCCGGACCAGGGCGTCGTAAACGGAGTTGCCGGAGACGAGGGATACCTCCCGTTCGGCTCCCGGTCCGCCGAGGAGCAGGGCGATGCTGAGGTCGCGCTTGAGGGTGCTCATGATGAAACAGTGAATGATTGGTTAGAATTGAGGTTCGCGGTCGCCGATGACCTGGGCTTCCGACTTGAGGTCGATTCCCCGGTTTTCCATGGCTTCCTTGCGGATCATGTCGATCAGAATGGTGATGTCCCTGGCTCTGGCGCGGCCCCGGTTGATGATGAAGTTGGCATGCACGCTGGAGACGCAGGCGTCCCCCACGCAGGCGTTTTTCAGCCCCAGTTCGTCAATCAGCTTGCCTGCGGGGATTTCCTCCGGATTTTTGAAGATGCAGCCTGCGCTGGCGCCCGAGGGCTGGGACAGCCTGCGTTTGGCGCGGGCGTCTTCCAGTTTTTCTTCAATTTCCTCCCTGGCGCAGGGGCTGCCTTCAAAGACGGCCTGCAGCACGAAGTTGTGGGCCAGGTCCGGAATGGAGCGGTACTGGGCGTTGAGGTCGCTGGAGGGGTGGCTGCGGATTTCCCCGTCTTCATCCAGGCAGGTGACGGAGACGAGGTTCCGGATCATGTCCCTTCCCATGGCTCCGGCGTTCATGCGGAGGCTTCCGCCCACGTTGCCGGGGATTCCGTCCATCCATTCCAGGCCGCCTAGTCCGCTGCGGAGCGCGGCGGAGACCATTTTTTTCAGGCGTACGCCAGCTCCTGCCGTGATGAAGTTGTCTCGGACTTCCAGTGTGTCGAATTCTCCGCCGGAGGGGTGGATGACGGCGCCGCGCAGGCCGCCGTCGCGCACGATGATGTTGGAGCCGCGGCCCACGACGTGAACCGGGATGTTTCTGTCCCGGCAGTAGTTGACGGCCGTCTGCATGGCGGCGAAGGTGCAGGGCTCCAGCCAGAACTGGGCGCAGCCGCCCACGCCCATGGTGGTGTGGCGGGACATGGGTTCATACAGCGTTCCGTTCAGGGATTCCCCCGCCGTGCGTTCCAGGTCTTCCAGCAGGGCGAGGTCCCGGGCGATGCGCATGCCGCATTCGTGAACGTTGCCCGCCCCCAGCGTCAGGAACAGGTCGCCGGGTTTCAGGGCGTTGCCGATGGCGTGGTGGGCCGTGTTGAGGTCCGGGAGGTAGGAGGTTTCTACTTGGCCGTGCCTGTGCATGGCGTCAATGATGGTTTGGCCGCTGATTCCTTCAATGGGAAGCTCGCTGGCAGGGTATACGTCCGCCACGAAGACGAGGTCCGCGGCCTGAAGCACTTTCCCGAAGTCTTCAGCCAGCATCTGGGTGCGCGTGTAGCGGTGCGGCTGGAAGTACACGACCAGGCGCTCCGGCTGGAGGGAGCGGGCCGTTTGCAGGGTGGCGGCTATTTCCGTGGGATGGTGGCCGTAGTCGTCCACAATCCGGATGGAGGGGGAAAGGTATTTGGTTTCAAAACGGCGCTTGGCTCCGGCAAAGGAGGCCAGTCCGCGCGTGACGGAGGGGAAGTCCACGCCCAGTTCCGTGGACAGGGCGATGGCGGCCAGGGCGTTCAGCACGTTGTGGCGGCCGGGAATGCCCAGCTCCACGCGGCCCAGTTCTTCCTCTCCCTTGAAAACGGTGAAGAGGGTGCGGCCGCGGCGTTCCACCACGTCGGCCGCGGTGTAGTCCGCGTCAGACCAGCCGTAGGAAACGGCATTGGGATATTTGGCGCAGACGTCCGCCGCACCGGGATGGGCCTTGCAGTAAATAATTTTTCCCCGGGTCTGGATGCACAGCTGGTTAAAGACGGCCTTGATTTCATCCAGGTCCTTGTAGTGGTCCAGGTGTTCCGGCTCCACGTTGAGGACGATGCTGTGTTCCGGAATGTAGTTGACCAGCGTGCCGTCGCTTTCATCCCCTTCCGCCACCAGGTATTCGCTGTCTTCATTCCAGTGGGCGTTGGTGCCCAGCACGGGGATTTCCGCCCCCACGTAGTGGCAGGGGCGCATGCGGCCTTCCCTCATCAGGTGGGCGCAGAGGGCGGAGGTGGTGGTCTTGCCGTGCGTGCCGGAGACGACTACGCCTTTCTTTCCGTTCAGGATGGCGGCCAGGCATTCCGCCCGGCGCATGCAGGGGATGTTGAGCTGGCGCGCGGCGGCCAGCGCCGGGTTGTCCTCCCGGATGGCGCTGGAATAGATGACGATTTCCGCGTCCGCCACGGCGTCTGCGGAGTGCGGGCAGGAAAAGGCCAGCCCCAGGCTTTGCAGACGTTCCGTTTCCGTGCTGGTCACGCGGTCGCAGCCGCTGACCCTGTGCCCCATTTCCATGAGCATGAGAGCCAGGCCGGACATGCCGGACCCCGCCACCCCGATGAGGTGCAGGCGCGCCGGGGACTTCCTGTTGATGAGGCGTTTGCGCAGGGTTTCAATCATGGCTGGCTGGAGAGTCCGTGTTTTCAATGACATTGGCGATGCGGGATACTGCATCAGGCATGTCCAGACGTAAAGCACATTCATTCATGGACGCCAGCAGGGCGGAATCCGTGAATACTTCCTTCAGGAACGCGGCGATGTCGTCCGGCGTCAGCGTGTTTTCCCGCATCATCCGCGCCGCGCCGTGGGCCGCGAAAACGCGGGCGTTGTGGGCCTGGTGGTCGTCCGCGGCAAAGGGGTAGGGAACCAGCAGGGCCGCCTTGCCCATGTGGGCCAGTTCCGTCAGGCTGGAGGCCCCGGAACGGGAGACGACTACGTCCGCGGCGGCATATGCGGAGGCCATGGCGGAACAGAATTCAATGACGTGCACGTGGGGCATGTCCGCCGTCAGCTGGCTGACCCGCGCAAAGTCCGCCGATCCGGTGATGATGAGGAAGTCGCACAATTCCGCGCATTGCCTGGCCGCCTCAATGACCAGGGAGTTGAGGTTCCTGGCCCCCTGGGAGCCGCCCATCACCAGGACCACGCGGCGGTCCTGCGGCAGGTTGAGTTCCTCCCGGGCTTCCCGCCTGTCCTTGCGAACCTCCATTTCCTGGCGCACCGGGGTGCCGGTGACGATGCATTTGGCGGGGTTGAAGTAGTGTCTGGCTTCCTCAATGCCCAGCAGCACGTTCGTGCAGCATTTGGCGGTCATGCGGTTGGCTTTGCCGGGCAGCGCGTTGGAGTCGTGCACGTAGGTGCGGATGCCCTTGCGGTGCGCGGCATATACGGGGGGGAAGGAGGTGAAGCCGCCCATGCCGATAACGGCGTCCGCGCTGACTTCATCCAGCAGGTTGCGGCTGAAGCGGATGGCCTTGTACAGCCTGAGTCCGAAACCCAGCAGGCCCAGGGACGGGATTTTGGGCATGGCGATGGCTTCAATGACGCGGAAGTCAAGATCGCCGTAGTTTTTGCTGGCCTGGGCGTCCACCTTTTTCTGGGAGATGAGCAGAGTGACCTTGTGGCCGCGTTTCTTGAGTTCCTGGGCCACGGCTATGCCGGGGAAGAGATGGCCGCCGGTGCCTCCGCAGGCAATCACGATGTTCAGCGGGGGGCGTGTGGGAGAGGGCTGGGTCATAATCTTACGTCAATGGAGCGTTCGTCTTTGCGGGTGATTTCACAGTTGGGCTGTGCGCCGGTGGAAAATCTCTGGATGCTGGTGAGCATTCCCAGTGCGGCCAGGGTAAAGACAAGGTTGGTGCCGCCGAAGCTGATGAAGGGCAGCGGCAGCCCGGAGTTGGGCACGGCATTGGTCACCACCGCAATGTTCAGCATGGCCGGGCAGAAGATGATGGCCACGATCCCTACGGCCAGGAACCGCCCGTAGGCGTCCCGGCACTGCATGGCCACGCCGATGCCGGCGTACGTCATCAGGAAGTAGGCCAGAAGCACGGCCATGGTTCCGTAAAAGCCGAATTCTTCTCCAAGCGGTGCGAAGATGAAGTCCGTGTGGGCAAAGGGGAGGGTGCCGTGCTTTTCCGCGCTGTTGCCCAGTCCCACGCCTTCCAGGCCGCCGCGCGAAAGGGCGATGGCGGCGCGGTACTGCTGGAGGCCGGCCCCCTGGCTGTGGGCGTCCAGGTCTTTCCAGGCCAGGAAGCGTTCCAGGCGGTTGGCGTTGCTCTGCACAAGGAAGTAGAGGGATGCCCCGGCCACGATGAGCGCGGCGGCCAGGTAGATTTTACGCGTGCCTGCCACGAACATCACGCAGAAGGCGGCCAGTGCCAGTGCCACGGAGGTGCCCATGTCTTTTTCAAACAGGATCAGGGCCAGCGGAACACCGAAGATGATGCCCGGCATCACGAACCCCCACCAGAAGGAAGTGGTGCGGTCCCGGTACAGGGCCAGCCAGTGCGCCAGGGCCATCATCATGCAGAGTTTGGCGCATTCGCTGGGCTGGAACTGCATGCCGATGGTGATCCAGCGGCGTTCCCCGTTGATTTCCTTCCCGATGCCCGGCACGTAGCACAGGACCAGCAGGAAGGAGGCGAAGCCCAGGATCCACCAGATATATTTCCGCCACAGGCGGTAGTCTATGCGGGGCAGGACCAGGGCGCCCACCAGCCCCGCGCAGGCGAAGGCCGTCTGCTTGAAAAGCGGTTCGTACGGATGCTTGGTTTCCTCCGCCCACGCGGCTGTACTGGACACCATCACCAGACCCACGACCAGAAGGCAGATGACGAAGAACCAGACCAGAATCATGCAGACTTTGGAAGACATGGCGGCAGCCGGGCGGACCGGAAAGGGCTACTTCTTGGGGATCATGATTTTCTGGCCGATCTTGAGACGCGCCACGTCCTTGTCGCTCATCTTGTTGAATTTCTGGATGGACCGCCAGTTCATCTTGTATTTGCGGCCAATGACGGAGAGCGTTTCCCCCTTTTTCACGATATGGGGAGTGCCGCTCAGGGCCGTGTCGGCCTCGGCGGGTTTTTCCTGGACGAGATGATCGCCGGGGCGCGCCGGGATGACTAGCGTGGTGCCGCTGACCAGTTTCTGCATGTTGGGGTTGACGGCTTTCAGGTCCGCGACGGAGACCCGGTTGTCGCGGGCGACGCGTTCCCAGGTGTCCCCCGTGCGCACGATGTGGCGGGCAGGGCCTGCCACCGGGGCGGCATCGGGGATATGTTCCTGAGCGGCCGGGGCCGGAGCGGCTTGTTCCTGCCTGCCGGGGCGGGCGTCCACTACCTGTTCCGGCTGGGTGATGGTCACC
>JAJQCV010000135.1 GCA_021202525.1 Akkermansiaceae bacterium
TCGCCAGCAGCGATGCAACTCCCCAGCCCTAGAAACAGTGCTATAGGAACAAGGAGGAATTTGATCAGTTTCATAGCAACAAAAACAGGCATAAAATGGAAATTCATTTGTTTCTCATTCATTGTCAATATATTATTTTACATTATATATTCCTGAACGTCTATGAAATTTCAATTTCATGATGGGGAACCACTTTAAAAATACCAAAGGGACAATTTTATTCTCTTAAAAATAACAACAAAACATACATTGCATGAGGCAAATTTTACAAGCTGTCCGGCCCTCTCCGCAGGCTTGCTTCCCAAAAGACAAATCCTGATTTTCCGGCAACTGAAGGCGGCCACCCAGGCGCCATTCAGAAGAGGCAGAGGAAGTGCCTCCGTATAAAGACTCCGGCCTCCGGCGGGGTTTCCCCACCGGAGGCGGTATTAAATCAATAATCGCGAACGGTTACATGACCGGACGCAGGCGCTGAAGAATGGCGTCCTTGGAAGTGGCGCCCACCATGGTGTCCATGATTTCTCCGTCCTTGATGATCAGGAGAGTAGGAATGGTGCGCACGCCATAGGTAGCGGCCAGGCCGTTGTTGGCGTCCACATCCACTTTGCCCACCTTGACCTTGCCGGCAAGTTCCGTAGCCAACTGGTCAATGATCGGAGCGATCATGCGGCAGGGGCCGCACCATGTAGCCCAGAAGTCGACAAGCACAGGAATGTCGGACTTCAGGACTTCATCCTCAAAATTTGCTTCAGAAAATACGTTTGCCATAGTACCGCTTAGAGTATTTGGAGAACCGTTATGTTCACTTATTCTTCGTCGTCGGCGACATCGGAGGACGCATCGTCAGCAGGGGCATCCGCAGCGGCCTCGTCAGACGTTTCAGACGCGTCATCGGCGGTAGCGTCATCGGCAGACTCGTCGCTAGTGGTGGCGGGAGCCGCGGCGGCAGGCTTTTCTTCACTGCCCAGCCAGCCCGTCATGCTGCGGGATTCCAGCGTATCCGTAGCGTACTGGTAGCCCACGAATGCCAGGGCAAAAGCCAGGGCCACGAAGGAAAGAACATTCAGGAGAGTATTGGAGCCCTCCTCGGTGTCCTGTTCAAATTTCTTTGCCGTAAAGGAAGCGGAAGAGACGGGAGCAGCGGCGGGAGCCGTATTCAGGCCGATGGTGGCCTGCGGAAGCTGCGCGGTAGCCATCCCTGCTCCGGGAGGCGCCAAGGGAACGGTGGGGGCCGCTGCGGCGGGAGCCACAGGAGTGGTGGCGGAGCCAAGGGCAACCGTCTTCAGGCCGCCGCCAAGCTTGATCCCTCCTCCCAGGCCGGCAGGACGCAGGGGAATGGTAGGAGCGGCAGCGGCGGGCGGAGCAGCCGGCGCGGGGGTCCCGGCCACGGGAGGCGCGGCAGGAGGCACGGGCGGCTGGGGAACGGAAGGTGCTGCCGGAGCCGGCGGAGGAGTGGGCGGCGGAGTACCGCCCGGAATGGAGGGGGGTGGTGGATTACTCATATCGGAAAAAATAGCTGTGCTGAAAGATAGCTCTCGCTTATTTCCGGCCGTAAATCAAGAAAAAGAATGCGCAAAGTTCGTTTTCCATGCAATTTTTTTCAATTGGGCCCGTATTCCTCTCCAAACACGCTGTCCGGACTTGCCCTGAAAAGCGTTCTTCCCTACGCTGTCCGACCGGCATTATTTCATATGAAACCCATTACCAAACTAGCTTCCACACAACTGCCCGACGGCTCCATTCTTGAACTCTGGGAACGGGACGGCTTCCATTTTCTGCTCAGGGACGGCATGCAGACGGCTTCCAGTTTTTCCCACGGAAGCAATGAAACGGCGGCGGCCATCGCTACGGCGCCCGTCAAGAGAGCCAACCAGCCCTCCTTCCTTCTGGACGGTCTGGGCCTGGGCTTCACCCTGTTTTCCCTGATGGACCAGGTTCAGAGGGAAAAAGCCAGCTTCGTCGTGGCGGAACCGTGCAGGGAGCTGGTGGACTGGCACCAGGAATTTCTGGATGGGGAACGTCCGGGATTCCTGCATGATCCCCGCGTCAGCGTGGAATTTTCCACCGCTCTCCAGGTAGCCCGCAAGCAGCAGAAGAGTTTTCACGCCATTTTGTGCCGTTCCACGCACGACCGCATGAACCTGAGCGTAGCGGAAGCTTCCGACTATTTTGCCGCCCTCAAGCAGGGGGGTCTGCTGGTTATCACCGTGGCCCGGCCGGACACCCGGCTGGTGCGCACCCTGCAGAAAGCGGGCTTCGAAGTCAGCACGGAAGCCGTGCCCGCTTCACATAAAGGAAAGAAAACCACGTTTCACACCGTTATACTTGGAAAGAAGGGGCGCTTCGTCCCGTTCTCCTCACGCCAATCCTGATTCATCTCCGATTGCACACCATTGTATATGAAGCATACATCCCTTACTGCCACCGGCCTTCTGGCCGTTCTCCTCATGGGGGGAGCCGCTCTGGCCGACTCCATCGCTCCGGGCATCCTGCTGCCCAAGAAGAACACCAAGTCCATCTCCTTTGCCCCGAAGGGAAGTTCCGATATTTTCCTGATCGGCATCATGCCCCAGGGCAGCTCCGTCAAGAAGGGCGATTCCGTGGCCCAGGCGGATTTCCGTACGCTGGACAAGAACATTGAAGATTACGAGCGGGCCATCAAAAGCAAAAACCTGGAAGTTCTGAAGCTCCGTTACGCGCTGGACCAGCAGAAGGAGCGTTCCGCCATGAGCCTTCAGAAAGTTCAGACGGCCCTGACGCGCACGGAGGAGGACCAGAAGGACTTCCTGGAAAAGCGCAAGGCCCGCATGCTGGCGGAAGAGGAGGAACGCGTCAACAAGGCCCTGCGCTACATGTCCTACAAGCAGGAGGAGCTGAACCAGCTCACCAAAATGTACAAGGACGACCAGGTGGCGGAGGAAACGGAGGAAATTATCCTGAAACGGCTGAAGAATGAGCTCGGAGAAAGCGAGTTCGCCGTCCAGGGCGCCAAACTGGTCGCGGAACTGGCCAAGCTGCGCAACATCCACCGCCTGGGTGAAGACTTTGCCACGGCGGTGAAGGAGAAGCAGACGGACCTGGCGGAAGCCTGCAAGCAGGCGGAATTCGACCTGGAACAGAAAAAAATAGCCCTCACGGAAGCGGAGGTGTCCCTGCGCCGCCTCCAGGACAAATACAACGAGCTGAAAGCCGACCGCGAAATGGCCTCCTTCAAGGCTCCGGAAAACGGCATCCTGCTTTACGGAGGCTACGTGGCGGACAAATGGGTGGCCATTCCCGTGGCGGAAAAGCTCAAGCCCGGCGGCAAGCTGGAAGCCTTTGACAAGATAGCCACCATCGTCCCCCCGGACTCGGAACTGATCGTGCAGGCCACCCTTCCGGACTCCACCGCCACGCCCAAAGTGGGAGAAACCGTCGTCATCAAGGTGACGAACATGCAGATTCCCGGTGTCATCACGGAAGCCAGCCCCATTCCCGGAGCGGACGGCAAGCGCCGCATCATCGTGACGCCCAAGGTTCCCGCCAACCAGATATTCGCCCCCGGGCTGCCCGTCCAGGTGACCATCAAGGATCAGCAGGCCTGATCTCTTCTCCGCCCATGAACAAGGCCGTCCTTTTCCTCTCCGTTCTGAGTGCCTGCACGGCGCTTGGCGCACCCGTGCCGGCGGAAGACGGGGAAAAAAGAGACACCATTCCCATTGAAAAGGTGCCGGACGTGGCGCCCCCCTCCCGGGAAACGCTGGACCGGTCCATACGCAGGGCGGCGGACTTCCTTCTGGCCAGCCAGAACAAGGACGGTTCCTGGGGGGACCACACGCGCACCAAGGGGCTGAATGTAATCTGCCCTTACCCGGAAGGCCCCAGGTCATTCAGGACCGCCTGCACGTCCCTGTGCGTCATCGGCCTGCTGGCCAGTCCGCTGAAGGAGGAGCCCGCCGTCAAGGGAGCCGTTGACCGGGCCGTCCAGTACCTGCTTGCCACCCTTCCCCTGCTCAAGCGCGGAGACACGCGCACCGTGCTCGGCGTATGGGGCCATGCCTACGGTCTCTCCGCTCTGTGCCGCGCCGCTGAAAACCTGCCGGAGAACTCCCCGCAATACACGGAACTCAAAAAAGTGGCCGCCCTGCAGGTGGAAGCGCTGAACTGGATGGCGGACGTCAAAGGCGGCTGGGGCTACTACACCTTTAAAACTTTTTCCAAACGGCCGATGGGAGAACCCACCTCCTTCCTGACGGCTACGGTGCTGATCGCCTTCAAGGACGCCGAACGCACATTCGGCCTCAAGGCCGACCCCCGGATCGTCAAGCGCGCCGTCGCCAGCCTGGAAAAACAGCGGACGCCGGCCGGAAGCTATGTGTATTCCATATCCCACATGTTTTATCCCGGCAGGCCCATCAACCGCCACACCGGCAGTCTGGCCCGCACTCCCGCCGGAGACCTGGCCCTGATCCAGTATGATCCGGCCTTTGTTTCCAAACGCCAGCTGGAAGACGGGCTGGAACGCATCTGGAGCCGTTCCGGGTGGCTCTCCCTGGCGGTGAAGAAGCCCATTCCTCATGAAAGCTTCGCGCAAAATGCAGGCTATTTCTTCTACTACGGATATTACTACGCCGCCCGCTGCCTTGACCAGGTACCCCGGGAACGGCTGCCGCGCCATGCGGCCCATCTGGCGGACGACATCCTGCCCATGCAGGAAAAGGACGGCTCCTGGTGGGACTACCCCCTGTACAATTATCACAAATTTTATGGCACCGGCTACGCCCTGTTCGCCGTTTCCCGGGTCCGGAGCGCACTTTATCCCACCACCCCGCCCGCTTCCTGACCATGCTCCGCCTTTTGTTTTCCGCCCTGCTTCTGCTTGCGTCCCTGCCTGTTTCCGCCGCAGATCCGGAAACGGTACCCGGCGACAGGAAGGATACCATTCCCATTGCAAAAATTCCGGATCTTCCCCCTGCTGAACGCGAACAATTCAGCGCGGCATTCCGCCGCGGCGTGGATTTTCTGCTGGAAAAACAGAACAGGGACGGCTCCTGGGGAGACCACCGGGTGATCGGCACATGGAACATTCTCTGCCCCTATCCGGACGGCCCGCTCACCTTCAAGACGGCAAGCACGGCCCTGTGCATCGCGGGGCTTAACGCCACTCCCCTGCGGGACGAACCGAAGGTGCGGGAAGCCATGACCCGTGCGGAAGACTACCTGATCCGCACCATGCCCCACTTGAAGCGCGGGGACGCCCTGTGCGTTTACAACATCTGGGCGCATACCTACGTTCTGGACGCCATGAGCATGCGTGCGGCCGGCCTGGACCGCGAAAGCCCGCGCTACAAACAGCTCATGGACTGCGCCCGCCTCCAGGTGGACAGGCTCAACGAACTGGCTTCCGCCAAGGGAGGTTGGGGCTACCTCACCTACATCGGATTCAGCAAACGGCCTGCAGCGGAACCCACCTCCTTCCTGACCGGGACCGTCCTCATTTCCGCATGGATGGCCGGTAAAACGTTCGGCCTCTCCCTGGATGAGAAGGTGTTCAGCCGGGCCCTGAAATTCCTCAAATCCCAACGGACCCCGGCCGGAACCTATGTTTACTCCCTGGGCCACTCCTATTATCCCGGCAGGCCCATCAACCGCCACACCGGCAGCCTGGCGCGCACCCCGGCCTGCGATTACGCCATCAGGCTGTGGGAACCGGAAGATATTTCCATGCGCCAGCTCGTGGACGGGCTGGACCGCCTGTGGAGCCGCCGGGGCTGGCTGACCATGGCCCTCCACAAGCCGGTGCCGCATGAAAGCTTTGCCCAGAATTCCGGGTACTTTTTCTATTATGGGTATTATTATTCAGGAATGTGTCTGGACATGCTGGCCCCCGATCAGGTAAAACGTCATGCGTCTCTACTGGCCGGCGACATCCTTGCGCGCCAGGGCAGGGACGGTTCCTGGTGGGACTATCCGTTGTACAATTACCATAAATTCTACGGTACCGGTTATGCCCTGTACGCCCTTTCCCGGGCATGGGACAAACTGTACGGCCACCCCGACCATTCACCAACCACTTCCGCATCCTCACAGCCATGACCAATATCATCAAACCCCTGCTGTCCTTCCTCCTATTCTGCGGCGCAGCCGCCCTTTCCCCGGCGGACGTTCCCGTCAAGCACACTTCCTTCAAGCCCGGAGAAATCTGGACGGACAACAACGGCGTCCACATCAACGCCCACGGCGGCGGCATCCTCTACGACAAGGGAACCTATTACTGGTACGGGGAACACAAGGTAGAGGGAGATGCGGGCAACTACGCCCAAGTGGGCGTCCACTGCTATTCCTCCAAGGACCTGTACAACTGGAAGGACGAGGGAATCGCCCTGAAAGTGGTGGAAGGGGACAATTCCCACCCCATTGCCAAGGGGTGCATCCTGGAACGCCCCAAAGTGGTTTACAACAAGAAGACCAAAAAGTACGTGATGTGGTTCCACCTGGAACTCAAGGGGAAAGGTTACGGAGCCGCATATGCGGGAGTAGCTACGGCCACCAAACCGACCGGACCGTTCACGTTCCTGAAGGCCGGACGCGTCAATCCGGGCAAATGGCCTGCGAACATGGATAAAAAGGACCAGACCATGAAGACCTTCAAGGGAGTGCCCGGCCTGACTTCCAGCGCCCTGCCGGAAGGCGTGCGCTCCGAGGACATGTTCAAGAAGGATTTTGAAAAAGGCCAGATGAGCCGGGACATGACCATTTTTGTGGACGACGACGGCAAGGCCTATCATATTTATTCCTCCGAGGAAAACAGCACCACGCACATTGCGGAGCTCACGCCGGACTACACCGGGCACACGGGCAAATTCGTACGCGTCTTCCCGGGACGTTTCATGGAAGCCCCCGCCATCTTCAAGCACAAGGGCAAATACTACTTCATCGCTTCCGGCTGCACGGGCTGGGCGCCCAACGCCGCACGCAGCGCCGTGGCCAAGCACATTGCCGGCCCGTGGACCGAACTCAAGAATCCCTGCGTAGGGCCGAAGGCGGGCATTACCTTCGGCGGCCAAAGCACCTACGTTCTGCCCGTTCAGGGCAAGCCCGGCAAATTCATCTTCATGGCGGACATCTGGCGGCCCAAGAACGCCATCGACGGACGCTACCTGTGGCTGCCCATCCAGTTTGACGGCGATCAGATCAAGCTGGAATGGAAGGACGAATGGAAATTGGAAGATCTGTAAGAACACAAACCCGCAACCTGTCTCAAAACTATCTCAAGAATATGAAGAAAACACTTTCAACCGCCTTTTTCTCCGTCTGCCTGTTTTGCGGCATGGCCGCTCTTTCTGCGGCGGACACCCCCGTCAAGCACACTTCCTTCAAGCCCGGAGAAATCTGGACGGACAACAACGGCGTCCACATCAACGCCCACGGCGGCGGCATCCTCTACGACAAGGGAACCTATTACTGGTACGGGGAACACAAGGTAGAGGGAGATGCGGGCAACTACGCCCAAGTGGGCGTCCACTGCTATTCCTCCAAGGACCTGTACAACTGGAAGGACGAGGGAATCGCCCTGAAAGTGGTGGAAGGGGACAATTCCCACCCCATTGCCAAGGGGTGCATCCTGGAACGCCCCAAAGTGGTTTACAACAAGAAGACCAAAAAGTACGTGATGTGGTTCCACCTGGAACTCAAGGGGAAAGGCTATGGAGCCGCGTATGCGGGAGTGGCTACGGCCACCAAGCCGACCGGGCCGTTCACGTTCCTGAAGGCCGGGCGCGTCAATCCGGGCAAATGGCCCCTGAACCTGGACAAAAAGGACCAGACCACGGAGTTCACCAAGGAAATGCCCGACTACGTCCGCATTATCAGGCGGGACTACCCCGGCGGCCAGATGAGCCGGGACATGACCATTTTTGTGGACGACAACGGCAAGGCCTACCATATCTATTCCTCGGAAGGCAACATCACGCTCCACATAGCGGAGCTCACGCCAGACTACACCGGACATAACGGGAAATACGTCCGGGCCTTCGTCAACCGCTACATGGAAGCCCCCGCCATCTGCAAGCACAAGGGCAAATACTACCTGATCGCCTCCGGCTGTTCCGGCTGGGCGCCCAACGCCGCACGCAGCGCCGTGGCTGACCGGATTGCCGGACCGTGGACGGAACTCAAGAATCCCTGCGTGGGCCCGAAGGCGGGCATCACCTTCGGCGGCCAAAGCACCTACATTCTGCCCGTGCAGGGCAAGCCCGGGAAATTCATCTTCATGGCGGACATCTGGCGGCCCAAAAACGCCATCGACGGACGCTACCTGTGGCTGCCCATGAAATGGGAAGGCGACCAGATCAAGCTGGAATGGAAAGATGAATGGACGCTGGAAGACCTGTGATTGAAGATCCGCGCCCGCGGATGCCGGCTACAGTTCCCTGTTGAGGGCCGCCTGCCGGGAAACAGCACAGAATGCTGCTGCCTCCCGCATTTCCGGACGCAGGGGAAAACTGCCGCAGCCTCTTTTAAAGAATCCGGCCTGTTCCCTTTTCCAGGGGACAGGCCGGATTCTTATTTTTCAAGGGCAGTAAAACTGCTGTTAACGGGATTTCTTGCTCGCAATGATGTAATTCCTCATGCGCTGGTCAGCCGGAGTGGTGGGACGCACGCTGGTAACCCACTTGCCGTCCTTGTCCTTCTTCTTCACTTCCGTCCTGTCGCGGTAAAGCTTTGCGGAGAAATTGTCGGAATCCAGGATCACCGGACCGGGGCCCCTGGTGACGAGGGGAGCGGGCGGCACTTCCGCCACAACGGTCAGGGGCTCACGCAGGGATTCATACCAGTACACCAGTTCCTGCTGGCCCTGGGGATTGTCGGGATACGGAGCGTATGCGCCGTTATTGGCGGAAATCTTCACATAAGCCGGTTCCGGAAACGTAGTCTGATAGGAAGAAGGGGAACAAGCCCCCAACAGCATAAGTCCGGCGGCGCCGGTGATGATCATGGAATGCAGTTTCATATAAGCATTGGAGTCTCCGGCATCACGTTCCGTTCAGGCG
>JAJQCV010000017.1 GCA_021202525.1 Akkermansiaceae bacterium
GCCCTGCGAAGTGCTTGTCCAATCCCAGCGCACGGGAAAATCCGTTAAAGTCCGCGTCAACGACCGGGGGCCGTTCGTCAGAAACCGCATCATCGACCTAAGCGAGAAAGCCGCCGAGCGCCTGGACATGAAACACCACGGCTTGGACAGGGTAAGAATCACCGTCCTGTCCGTGGGGGACGGCAAATGGAAACGGGAAGCGCCTCCCCTCGCCACGCCCGCCTGAATCACTTCAAGACAGACTGCGTGGTCTTGAAATGCATCTTGGCCACCTTGGGCAGCATCTCTTCCCCATGTGTGGCCACTAGCTGGCGGGCGGCCTTCACCACCTGGCCGGACGCGCCAAGCGGCAGCTTCATTCCGGCAGCCTCTCCCGCGGCATCCATCCAGTTTACGAAGCGCTCGCGCGCCAGAATGGAAGCGGCGGCCACCGCAACATCGCTCTCCGCCTTGGTTCTCTGTTCCAGCCTGATGGCCAGTTTCTTGGCGGCCAGCGCCCTTTTCAGGACAAACGGATTGGCGAACTGATCGCTCAGCGCCATGGGGCAGTCCGGCACCTTCCCCACCAGGCCTTCAATGACAGTGGCATGCCCCCAGGCCAGAAAACGGTTCAAATTCTTGAATTCGGGATAAAGCTGATTGTACCGTTCCGGCCCGATGCTCACCAAATGGAACCGGATGCCGGGAACCTTGCGGATGCCCTCCGCCAGAGAACGAATCCGGGAAGAAGTGGACACCAGCTTGCTGTCGCATACGCCCAGTTTTCGCAAAGCCGTCCCGATGCGTGCGTCCGCATATACTCCGGCGATTACCAGCGGACCGAAATAATCGCCCTTGCCGCTCTCGTCGATGCCGAAGTGGGCCGTACACGCTTCTCCCGCCTCTTCTTCCGGTACGGACAGAAGGCCGGTTACCTGCGGTTCCAGAATAAATTCGACAAACTCATCCGTCCCTTTACCCTGCACGAGCAGCTTGTTCTTTTTTTCATACACCGTCACCAGGAGGGAGGGGCCGGAAAAGGAAAAACGGGCGTAGGGCACATGCCGCCTCTCAAAGCCCTTTGTGTCAAGGATGGCCTCCAGTTTTCCGGCCTGAACGCCGGTCAGCATGGTTGTAAAAGTGGTGCGCATACGCTTTCTTCTCTGCTCCGGATATCCGGGGGACAATAATGGAAAGCATGCAAACAAGGCGGGTCAAGCAAATTCCCTGCATTACGCAGTTGAATACGCAAAAATCAAGCATGCCACGGATTCTGTTATTTTTTAGGAGACAAATCAGCCCCCGTGAACTATAAAACTCATACATTCATATCATTCTGCACTTCATATGGCTAAAACATTAACAAAACGAGACCTCGTTAACAAGATCAGCGCCGAAACGAACTTCACTCAGATTGAAGTGTTCGACATCGTACAACGTGCCGTGGACATTATCTCCAGCACCCTTGCGGAAGGAGACCGTGTTGTGATCCGTAACTTCGGCACCTTCCAGGTTAAGGAAGTGAAGCCCAAAGTAGGCCGCAACCCCAAAAACCCTGACCAGGATGTACCGATTCCGGCCCGTTCCGTCGTCAAATTCAAAGTTGGCAAGGAATTGAAGGACCAGGTCGCCAAGCTGACCGCCTCCAAGTAAACCCGGCACAGGGAAAGACAAATTACTCCGGGCGCCTTCATCCTCACGGTGAAGACGCCTTTTTGTTTGCAATTTTCCTCCCAATCGGGAGAATGGGAACGTGAGCATGTTCCGGATAACGCATCTCTGCCTGATTGCCGCTGCAGGGCTCTGCTCCTGCGCTACCGAACGCACCGTTACCAACAGTCTGGAAACGAGAAATCAAAAATCCATGGACCTGATGGACAGGTTTGCCGGCGGCTTCTCCGTGCAAAAGGATAAAGACGGAGAAATGAAGATGGTTTCCGAAAAACGGAGCTCTTTTGAAGGCCGCAGGTACGGCGGGGAAATTTCCTCCGTTGAGAAAAAAGCCTTTGAAACCTCCGGATTTGAGAAAAAGCAGTTTGACGGTGCGGGAACCAGGTTTGAAACAAAAAAATGGGATGGCGCCAAATCCTTCATGAACGGTAAAACGGAAGTCCCGGATTTCATCACCCACGCCAAAGGGGTAAACACCGGCTCCTGGCAGGACGCCTCCAAGCAATACGCCACACGCAAGGCGGAAATCCAGGGGCGCACCTGGAAAGAGGCGGACAAACAATTCAGCCATGAAATCAACAGGGACATTGACGCCAAACGGAAAAGTTTTGAACAGCCTTCCATGATGAGCATCCGGGAGGCGCAGGCTCACACCATCCAGGAAACCAGGGAAATGATGGGACGGACGGACTAGGGAAAACGTGCAGGACGTGATCCCATGCCACATTTCAGGTTCGACTTTATTTTCAGCCGCCATCTATACTCCCTCCCGTGAGTGCCAAAGACGTTCCGCCTTCCATTACCCTGCCTACCAGCGATTACTACACCATCGTCAAGATGAGCAATCATGCCGTCGTGGGAGTATTCCGCCAGCATGTCTTTGCCCGCCGTTCCTCCCGCCGCTATGCGCCGCCTATTCCCGAGGAACACGACTTTTACTGCGTGAAAAGAACGCCGGACCGTGTCATGGTGCAAATCTTTCACGATGGCAACGAAGTTTACCGTTGCATTTTTGTACCTCCTGCCGATTATTAACGGCAGGACAATCATGAAAGCGTCTCTTTTCAGCCTGGGCTTCTGCCTGACAAGTCTGATTACAGCCTGCTCCCCCCAACAGGACCCAATGCCTGGACGCCCGTAACATCCGGTGCGCCCCGGCCCCCTATTCACCAGAACGAGGTTCTGGTCATTGACGAATATCCCATGGGGGAATACACCAACGTAGGGCACTTTGACGGCCCGGACGGCCGCATTGTCCATGTTTCCATGGATGACAAGGAGTTGATCAACTACTTCACCAAGGAAGCCGCCGCCATGGGCGGCAATACCGTCGTCATCAGGGAACCGCGCATCCGCTACCGCTCCGGAGAAGGCAAAAGCAGCCGGGTGGACGTCATCTATGTGCGGGAGGAAATGGGAACGCACGGGGCGGAAGACCTGGGCATGGATTCCCTGCCCATTGATGAAGAATCCCTGCGGATTTATTAAATACCGCGTTTCCAGATGAGCGCCTTTCAGCGCCTGTTGGCTGCGCCGCAATGCGGGCATTCCGCATGGCTGTTATCCGGTGTGGTGTAAAACCGGTATCCGCATATGCGGCACTGGACCTTGCGGCGTCTCTCCAAGAGAGAACGAATGCACCCCGTGACGAGGCATGCAAACACCACGACGGCAAAACCGCCGCAGGCGAGCAGAAACAGACGCGTCAGGAAATCCACGACAGACATGTTCATGACTCTTCCGCCTCCTTCCATTCTATGGACATGGTGCCGCTGCGTGGCCCCGCGGAAGGAACCCAGCGCAGGGAGCGGACAAACCTCATGGCGGAATCATCCGCACCGGAACTCCCGGAAGAATCTAGCAAAAGCACCTGGGAAGGAACGCCCCACTCGTCCACAACCACAAAAAACTCGCTTCTCAGACCGGTATGGTCTTCGCTTCTGGCAAAGCCGTCCAAGGCGCCGGACGTCACAATCCGGCCATCCAGGCCCGGAGAATAAAAAGACAAATAGGGAACGCACGTGCCGGAAACATCCAGAGACGGATTCATCATGGAAAGAATATGAAAATCCGGATACTGCCACATGCGCCACACCTGGTCCGCCACGGTCGGCAGCGGAACAGGGGGGAGAAACTCCAGGGGCGTATCCGACGAGCTGAGAGAGGGCAGCGTCACGCCCGTTTCCCCAATGGGGCCCGCCGTCACGGGATCAGCCCACACCGGCCCTCTTACGGGCAGAGGGGTATTGCGGAGCACATACTGATGCAGGCGGGGATTGTCCGCAGGGAACAGAATGACGGCCGCCGTCTGGTTCGCACGCCTCCGGACGCCGGGAACGTCAACATCCACGAACACCGCGGCAACCGACAGGCAAACGCCGAAAAGCAGCATCCACAACAAAATCCGCCAGCGGAGAATGCCGGTCTCACGCCAGTCAAACGTCAACCCCAGATGAAGGTCGAAAATCTTGGCACGGCTCTTTTTGTTCAGCTTCATGCGGAGGGAAGAAAAGCGGTCAGTCTGCTGGTTCAGTGGCAATATAGCACTTCATTCCCCTGGACAGCACCATATTCTCAAGCTGCTCCCTCAGGCCATGGGAAACGGAGGAATCAAGCCGCAGGGCAATGCTCATGCGGTCACCTCCGTCCGCCCCATGGCTGCGGGCAATCCGGTCCAGTTCCGCGGCCACGCCGGGCAATCCTCCTTCAATCAGCCGGTTTCCCAGGTAAAAGGACGGCTGCTCTCCGGCCGTAACGGAAATAAACTCCACATCCCCCACGATATTCATCAGGAATCCGGAGGCAGGGGCCTTCACCTCATAACCGTACTCCATCCCCACGCGGGAAGTCATCACCGTCAGCACACATACAAGAATCACCAAGTCCAGCAGAACGGTCACCTGCAGGAAAAACGCCCCGGTGGGCAATGTTGAACGGGTTTTGATCTGCACGTTTCTCCTTCTCCTTTAAACTCTTCTCAGGCCTCCCTGCCGGCCATGCGTTCCCCGTCCTCGCGCCTCTGGCGGGCGTCGCATACCAGGCAGACGGCCTCTGTTCCGGCCCGCTCCAGGGAATGGACCACCTGACGGGCGCGGGAAGCCAGATAGCAATAAAACAAATAGGCGGGAATCGCGATGCTCAGCCCAAGGGCGGAACTCAGCAAAGCCTGGAATACGGCGTCAGACATGGCCAGGGTTGGAGCCTTCCCTTCCAGCAGTCCGGGCTGGGAATAAAATCCGATCAATCCCTGAATGGTTCCCAGCACCCCGACCAGCGGACTGACCGTAGCTACCACCAGCAGCCCGCGGATATTCTTTTCAATCTGGAATACCTCCATCTGCACGGAATCCTCCGCAACCGTGCGCAGTTCCTGGCGCTCCAGCCCGGAATGGGCCAGAACGGAAGAAACGACGCGTGCCCCGGGACCGGGCAGGATGGACGCCTCATGCCTGGCTTCATCCACGCTGCCGGCGTTCACCAGCCTGGAAATGCCCCTTAAAAAATCCCCCGTGTTGATCTGAATCCTGTGGAAATACAAAATGCGTTCCGCCACAACCGCCAGGCCGTACACGGCCAGCACGCTCAATACCCAGAACAACGGTCCTATCTTAATGATCAATTCACTCATAACCCATTTTCTCCCGTCAAATCATGCACATTTTTCCTGTCATTTCAATCCAAACCTATGTGGCGCGCACGCCCCGTTTCTGTAAAAACTGCGTTCCGGCCCATAATAAGACAGCCCCTGTTCCCAGCCAGGAACCGAAGAAAAACAGCCATGCCGCGTCAAACAGGCACATGCCTGACAACAGCAGACCCACCGCGGCCTGAACACGCGGCCGCCCCGCCTCACGCCGTGCCACCAGGGAAATCACGCAAGTGAACACCGCCAATCCCGCGGCATACCACAGCACGGCATCCGGAAGAACGGCCCTGCCCTCCGCATGGGAAAAAACCAGCCCCGCAGCCGTCACCCACAGCCCGCGGCACAGCCCCATCAGCAGGATGGAGCCGCTCCAGAACTTGTGAAACATATTGTACAGCGAAATAATAATCAGCAGGAGGGCCCCCACGGCAAACTCCCCGCCCAGCAGCATATTCAGCACCAATCCGGCCAATCCGGCCATCAGGGCAATCGCTCTTAAAAAAGACGTGCTGACAGCCCCGCACGGCACGGGACGGTCCGGATACCGTCTGGCATCCCAGCGGGCGTCCACCCGATCATTCTCCCACATGCCGTATAAATAAAAGAACAGCCCCGTCAGCACCACGCCCAGATAAATGCCGGGCGGCGGCCATTCTCCCCCCGCTACGGCGGCCCATGCCGCCGCCCCATTCGTAAACAGGGTGGGAATATTGGCCGGACGGGCGGAACGGACTACCCCGCTCAATAAACGGCATTCGTGCATCGGCATTCATTTTATATGGAAAACAGACAGCCACCAAGCATATCCACAGTCAGCAGGTAAGTAGACGCCCGCGCGGACTGCCTACGGAACCGGCTGGCAGCCACGATACAGCCACTATACATACCCAGAAATGTATTGTATTCACATGTCTGTTTCCTATGATTCGGACGCATTCAAGCCTTTCCCACATATTCATGAATATCAGGACCCATATCCAGACGCTTCTCATTTGCACCATGACCCTGGCCACCCAAGGCCAAAGCGTGGTGGACCCCGGAGCGACCCTGCCCAGGTCCGTCCAGCTTCGTGGAGAGGAAAGCGGGGGGGGAACCGTCCGTCCGGACGAATCCAGGCGCGTTTCTCCGGATGAAGCCCCCGTTTCCCGCCTCAGACCCCAGCGCATCGTCAACCGGATAGCCGCTACAGTCAATGGACGGCCCATCACGGCCAACGAGGTCAGCGTCCGGCTGATGCCCATCGGCGCCCAGCTGGCGGCCCAGTATCCCAAGCAGGGGCCGGAATTCTACAAGCAGCTTGCCCTGGCCAAGAAAAACATCATTGAAGACCTGGTGGAACGCGAACTGCTCCGCAACGAATTCGAAGGCATGGGCGGCGTCATTCGCGACTCCCTGATAGACCAGGAAATCAACCGCACCATCCTGACCACATTCAATGGAGACCGCGACGCCTTTTTGAAAAACCTGAACATGTCCGGCATGACCATCAGATCCTTCCGGGAAATGACGAAAAACCAGCTTCAGGTCCAAATCATGCGCGCTTCCAAATACGACCAGGAAATCCCGCCCACACCTGAAGAACTCCGGAAGGAATATGAAGCCACCAAGGAGCAGTACCGGGACCTGACCAAGGACAAGGTCAAATTCAAAAAAATCTTCATCCCCATGCTCGGCAACGACTCCGCCTCCACGCCGGAAGTCCAGTTCAACCTGGCGGACCTCATCGCCAACGAAATAAGGGCCAAAAAATCGACCTTCCCGGAAATGGCCACCCGCTATTCCAAGGACATGTACGCGGAAAAAGGCGGCGACTGGCCTATTACGGAACGCTCCACTCTTTCTCCTGAATTTGCCGCCATCATCTTTGGAGCCCAGCCCGGGGAAATCATCGGGCCGCTGGTGGACGCCACCGGCTTCACCATTGTGATGGTGGAAAAAAAGGAACTGGCGCCTCCGCCCCCCCTCTCCGCCATCAAGGAGCAAATCGACATGATGGCGCGCAACAAGCGCAGCAATGAACGCTATAAAAAATGGGTGGACCGTCTCAGGAAAAAAGCCATCGTCAAGGTGTACATCTGACCTTTTCCCTCTCCCCTTTGCCGGACCGGCCACAACACGGCCGGCCCGGCATTTTCCCTCCTCTGTTCTGTCCTCTTATCTCTTTCTCATTCAGTAAAGAGGCCCTTTTTCATGCAGCCTCCTCATACTCTCCGGAAACTCTCCCATGTCATCCGCTCCCGGAAAGATGCCTTATGTGTAACGGAACGGACGGCCTCCGTCATCCCGCCGGATACGTCGACTCCATGTGCATTCCGCACAAACAAACGGAGCCTTGTCGAATAAAATTCTTGCAAGATCGCGGAATTACAGTCGTAATAAGGGGGATATGTTCGCCAACATTACACGTACGACCCTCTGCCTGACGGCCTTCAGCATCGCCACCCTGATGGGCGCTCCCCTGGATGCCACCAAAACGGAGAGCCTGGACTGGAACTGGAAATTCGCCCGCTTCGGCAAGATGCCGGACGGCAGCACCCTGCCGGAACCGGGAAAAGCCCTGGGATTCGCCACGGCAACCAGTGAAGAATCCGGCAATCCCGCTGACAATGCCGTGGACGGCGACAAGTCCACCCGCTGGTGCGCCGACGGCGGCAAGAGCGGAGAAAAACTGACCGTGGACATGGGGCGCCCCGTGGATGTAAAAAACATCAACATTCTGTGGGAAAAGCAGAACAACCATCTTTTCAAACTGGAAAGCTCCAGCGACGGAAAACGCTGGACGACCATTGAGGACAAAACCTCCGGTCAGAACAACAGCAAGGATGACACCGTGGAAAATAAAAGCGGCAAGGCCCGCTACTTCCGCGTTACCGCTACAGGCAACAACCAGGGCAACTGGGCCAGCATCCGTGAAATCACCTTTACCGACGCCAAAGGGGAAACCATCCGTCCCCAGGCCCCGAATGGAGGCAAGGCCGACACCCCTTCCAGCCCCGGTTTCAACGACAAAACCTGGCGTTCCCTGAACCTGCCGCATGACTGGGGCATTGAAGGCCCCTACCGCATGGACCTTCCCAATGAAACGGGCAAGCTCCCCTGGGCGGGCATCGGCTGGTACCGCAAAACGCTGGAGGTTCCCGCAGACGCCAAGGGCAACCAATTCTATCTGGACTTTGACGGCGTGATGTCGCGCCCGAAAATCTATGTGAACGGAGAACTCGCCGGAGAATGGAAATACGGTTACGGTTCCTTCCGCGTGGACATCACCCCCTTCCTGAAATTCGGCCAGAAAAACTCCATTGCCGTCAGGGTGGACAATCCCCCCAACTCCTCCCGCTGGTATCCGGGCGGGGGCATTCACCGCCATGTATGGCTGACGGAATCCAACCCCGTTCACATTGAGCACTGGGGCGTCTTCGTCAAAACGCCGGAAATCACCAAATCCGCAGCCAAGGTGGAAGTGGACACCACGGTGAAAAACACCACGGAACAGCCCGTCACCCCCACCGTCACGGAAGAAATCCTGGACGGGGACAAGGTAATGGCCTCCGTCACCACCAGGGGGGAAGCCATTCCCGCCGGAGAAAAAGGCAAGGTCACCAGCACGCTCACGCTCAAGAATCCCACCCTGTGGACGCTCAAGGCTCCCCATCTGTACAAGATGAAAACCATCGTCAAGGTGGGGGACAAAATCATTGACCAGAAATTCACGAACTTCGGCGTACGCACCATAGAATGGAAGCCCACCGGATTCTATCTCAATGGCGAGCGCGTCCAGCTCAACGGCGTCTGCCAGCACCACGACCTGGGACCCCTGGGCGGTGCCGCCCATACGCGCGGCTATGAACGCCAGATTGAAATCCTGAAGGAAATGGGCGTCAACTCCATCCGTACCTCCCACAACCCGCCCGCTCCGGAAGTTCTGGACTTGTGCGACAAAATGGGAATACTGGTTATCGACGAGCTCTTTGACATGTGGCACAGCGCCAAAAAGGGACAGGACTACCACAACTACTTTGACGAATGGCACGAACGCGATCTGGTCAACTTCTGCCACCGGGACCGCAACCATCCCAGCGTCATCGCATGGAGCACGGGCAACGAAGTGCCGGAACAGGGCAACAAGAGCCTGCACCACGTTTCCCAGACCCTCACGGACCTCTTCCACCGGGAAGACCCCACCCGCAAGGTAACGGCAGGCTGCAATGACGCAGGCGCCGCCCGGAACGGGTTTGCGGACACTCTGGACGTGTACGGCTACAACTACAAGCCCTGGGCATACAAGGCCTTCTCCAAGGATCGGCCGAACCAGCCCTTTTACGCCAGTGAAACCTCCTCCTGTGTCAGTACGCGCGGAGAATACTTCTTCCCCGTGGACTGGAACAAGAGCAAGGGATTCTTCCTCTACCAAGTCAGCTCCTACGACCTGTACGCCCCCGGCTGGGCATACCGTCCGGACGTGGAATTCGCCGCCCAGGACGACAACCCCAACAGCGCGGGGGAATACGTGTGGACGGGCTTCGACTACCTTGGCGAACCCACTCCTTACAACCTGGACGCCACCAACGCTCTGAACGTACCTGAAGGACCGGAACGGGAAAAAATGATGGCGGAACTCAAGAAGCTGGGCAACCGCGCGCCTTCCCGCAGTTCCTACTTCGGCATTGTGGACCTGTGCGGCTTCAAGAAGGACCGCTTCTACATCTACCAGGCAAAATGGAGGCCGGACGTCAAGATGGCCCACATCCTTCCCCACTGGAACTGGCCGGAACGCAAGGGTGAAATCACGCCCGTGCACGTTTACACCAGCGGAGATGAAGCGGAACTCTTCCTGAACGGCAAATCCCTGGGAGTCCGCAAAAAGGGCAAGGGCGAAAAAGACCGCTACCGCCTCGTGTGGGAAGACGTGAAATACACGCCCGGCACCCTCAAGGTTGTCGCCAAAAAGGACGGCAAGGTGTGGGCTACGGACACGGTAACCACCACCGGAAAACCGGCGGCCCTTACCCTGAAGCCGGACCGCAATGAAATCAACGGAGACGGCTACGACCTCTCCTACGTCACCGTTGCCGTCCGGGACGCCCAGGGCCGCATGGTTCCGCGCAGCAAAAACATGCTCACCTTCAAGGTCAGCGGCCCGGTGGAAATTGCCGGGATCTGCAACGGAGACCCCACGGACTTCACCACCATGGCCAATCCGGAAAACAAGAATATCCTGAAAATCAAGGCCTTTAACGGACTTGCCCAGGTCATTCTGCGTTCCCGCAAGGGAGAATCCGGCAAGGCGACTCTTCAGGTCATCTCCAACGGCCTCAAACCGGCCCAGACGACCGTGACGGTCAAATAAAACTGGAAAAAACTTCCCGACCCAGCCGCCGGTTTCCCTCACGGAAGTCGGCGGTTTTTTCATGCCGCCGCAGAAGGAATGAAATTGACGTTTCAATCCTTCCCTCCGTCTCAGGTAGGGATTGAAAGAAAAAAACTTTATGCTACCCTGTTGCGCATGTCTGATCTGCCCAAAGCATATGATCCGTCCCTCGTGGAAGAAAAGTGGCAATCCCTCTGGATTGAAGAAGGTTGTTTCAAGGCTGACCCGGCTTCCGAAAAGCCTGCCTACTCCGTCGTCATTCCTCCCCCCAACGTCACGGGGGTACTCCACCTGGGCCATGTGCTGAACAACACCATCCAGGACATTCTGGTGCGCCGTGCGCGGCAAAAGGGATATGAAGCCCTGTGGCTTCCCGGAACGGACCATGCGGGCATCGCCACGCAGGTGCGCGTGGAAAAGGACCTCAGGCAGACCACGGGCCAGACCCGCCATGACGTGGGCCGTGAAGCCTTTCTGGAAAAAGTGTGGGAATGGAAGGAAAAGCACGGAGGCATCATCATCAACCAGCTCCACAAGCTGGGCTGTTCCTGCGACTGGAACCGCGAACGCTTCACGATGGATGAGGAATACACCAGGGCCGTCGGGCAGGTCTTCATCGATCTCTTCAAGGAAGGCCTCATCTACCGCGGACGCCGCATGGTCAACTGGTGCCCCGTCTCCCTCACGGCCCTTTCCGATGAGGAAGTCATCATGACGGAGCAGAAAAGCAAGCTCTACACCGTCCTGTACAAGCTGGAAGACGGCTCGGACGCCCTTCATGTGGCCACCACCCGTCCGGAAACCATCATGGCGGACGTAGCCGTGGCCGTCAACCCGAAGGACCCGCGCTATGCCCATCTCATCGGTAAAAACGTGATGCGCCCGCTCAACTCCACGCCCATCCCCATCATCGGGGATGAATATGTGGAAATCGAATTCGGCACCGGCGCCCTCAAAATCACCCCGGCCCACGACAAGGCGGACTTTGAAATCGGCCAGAAATTCAATCTGGAAATCATCGACATCCTCACCCCCGACGGCCGTATCAACTGCCCGGACGTTCCGGAGCTGCACGGCATGGACCGCTTTGATGCGCGCCATAAATCCGTGGAAATGCTGGAAGCCGCCGGCCTCATGGTCAAAATTGAAGACTACGACAACAAGGTAGGCTTTTCCGAACGCGCCAACGTTCCGATCGAACCGCGCCTCTCCATGCAGTGGTTCCTCAAATACCCCTGCGTTCAGGAGGCTGCGGACGCCGTCGCCGATGGAGAAATCACCTTCCGCCCCGCCCGCTGGGCGAAAACCTATGCCCACTGGCTGGAAAACATTCAGGACTGGTGCATCTCCCGCCAGCTCTGGTGGGGGCACCGCATCCCCGTCTGGTACAGGAAGGACAAGGCGGAAGAACTCCGGAACGCTCCCGCACTGGATGCCTCCGCCCTGGAAAACGGTTCCATCTACGTGGGAACGGAACCTCCGGCGGCCCCGGAAAACTGGATTCAGGACAACGACGTGATGGACACGTGGTTCTCCTCCTGGCTGTGGCCCTTCGCTACGATGGACGATGCCACCCGCGCCAAATTCTACCCCACCACGGACCTGGTCACAGGGCCGGACATCATTTTCTTCTGGGTGGCCCGCATGATCATGGCCGGTTACCGCTTCCAGCATGAAAAACCGTTCAGCAACGTCTTCTTCACCTCCATCATCCGCGACAAAATAGGGCGCAAGATGAGCAAATCCCTGGGCAACTCCCCGGATCCGCTGGACCTGATCGCCAGCTACGGTGCGGATGGCCTCCGCTTCGGCCTCATGCGCATCGCTCCCACCGGGACGGACGTCCGCTTTGATGAAAGCCAGATCGGGGAAGGCCGCAACTTTGCCAACAAGCTCTACAATGCCACCCGCTTCCGCCTCATGCAGGGCCATGTGGGGGAAGAAGCCGCCCCGCAGTACTCCTCCGTTCACCTGGCTATCATCTCCAGGCTCAGGCAGCTCCACGCGGACGTGGAAAAAGCGCTGGCGGACTACGAATTCAATGCCCTGATCCAGGTGCTGTACCAATTCTTCTGGAATGAATACTGCGACCGCTTCCTGGAAGCCGTCAAGGGCGACCTGAGGGACGGCGCGGACGCCTCCGCACGGGCAGCCACCCTGACCGTCATGGACACGGTGCTCCGCCACTACCTGGCCCTGCTGCATCCCGTCATGCCTCACATCACGGAAGAACTCTGGTCCTCCCTGGGCTTTGCGGAAGGCAACGGAGGGCAGCCCCTCATGCTCACCCCCCTGCCCTCTCCGGACGGTCTGCTGGCCGGGGTGGACGAGGAACGCGTCACGCTCGCATGCACACAAGCCGCCGCCCTCTATGAAACGGCCAACAAGGCGCGCAACCTCAAGGCGGAATACGACCTGTCCAAAAACAAAAACGTCAGCTTCACCCTGAAAACGGGCAATGACGTTCCGCAGGACATCCTCTCCCGGCTCTCCATCCTCGCGAACGTCAAATCCGTCACCCGGGACGCTTCCTACGCCGCTCCGAAGGGGACTCCTGCGGCTCTCACGCCTCTCGGAGAACTCTTTCTGCCGCTGGAAGGCCTCATTGATGTGGAAGCGGAGCGGGAACGCTTGGGAAGGGAACTGGACAAAATCTCCAAGGAAATTGTCAAGTCATCCGCCAAACTTGACAATGCGGGCTTTGTAGAACGCGCCCCTGCGGAAGTCGTTGCCCAGGAAAAGGACCGTCTGGCGGACTGGAAGGCAAAACAGGCTCAACTGAAAGCGATGCTTGATTCCCTCTCCTAAAAGCATATTCTACCCGGAATGAATGATCTTCAGCAGTACTTTGAAGACCGGAAGCAATTCGTAGAATTGCTGGAAGCGGTCGGCATCAGTACGCTGAAGGAATTCTCCGCGGTTGATCCCTTCACCGTTTTGCCTGAACTCCATCAGGCAAAACGGATATTGAAACTGGAGACGGAAATACCCACGGCGCCCGTGTTCAGGGAATGGGTGGCCCAGGCCCTCACTGCATCCAGGGCGGCAAGCCCGGACAGCATTACCCAGGCTGCGGGCTCCATCCTGCCTCTCGCCACTCCTGTGAATACTACGGAGAAAACGGGAAAAACACCTAAAGTGCTTCCCCCGGAGAGAAAATCCGCACTCCCCACCAGGAAATCTGCGGCCTCCAAATCACAGTCCCGGGAAGAATACAACTACCGCCCCGCCAAACCGGCCTCCGTGCAGAAACAGCCCAAGACCTACCTGCGGAAAAAAGGCATCAAGCACCTGACTCCCTTTCGGACTTGGATCGGAGCCATAGCCGTTCTTCTCTTCTTCGCCAGCAGTATCTCCGCCATTGTTCTGACAACCATGATGCTGCTTAACGGAGAACGGGGCTGGCAAATCATCTGCCTCTGCTTCGGCCCCTGGATACTGGCCCTGATTCTTTACCTTGCCGTGGCCCTCCCCCGGAAAAGCCTCGGATGCCGGGCACCCCTCTTCTCCTTTAAAAAATACAACCGCAACAAGGCGGCCCACCACATTCCGCTGTTCGGTTATGTATTCGCCACAGCGCTGCATATATTCCTCTTCAACTGGTTCCGCTGTCCGGCCTGCGGCTCGGCCCAGCAGTTGGGCGGAAAATCCCCCGCGGAGACCGGCAGGCATTAAAAAGCCCCGGAAAACGGCCGGAAACTGCGGAAGAAGAAGAACAAAAGAGGGGACACTTGCAGATTCATCAGGGACCATTCTCCGCTCTCTGAATGCTTCACAGAAGCATTTTCCACGGCACTTGCCCTGCGACCCCGGAAACCTTGCAAACGGCCTTCCGAACATCCGAATGCCATGTTTCCCATACTCGTTCCCCCCGCTGTAAAAATGGCAATGAGCCCACCTCCAACCTGCCATAAAAAAGCCGCCTTCCAAAAAGGAAGGCGGCGTTTCAACATCCTGGCGTGTCTCGATTAGAGCACTTCCGGAGCAAGGGAAACAATCTTCATGAACTTCTTTTCACGGAGTTCACGGGCGACCGGCCCGAAAATACGGGTGCCGCGCGGGTTGTTGTCCTTGTCAATAATCACTACGGCGTTGCCGTCGAAACGAAGCACGGAGCCGTCGTCACGGCGAATCGGGGCGGCGGTGCGCACCACAACAGCCTTCACCACGGTACCCTTCTTCACGGAAGCGGTAGGAATGGATTCACGGATGTGGCAGGTAATAATGTCGCCGATGTGGGCCTGACGCGTGCGCTTGCCGATAACGCCAATCATCTTGGCGGAGCGGGCGCCGGTATTGTCGGCCACCTGAACTAGGGATTCCATCTGGATCATGGTATCAAATCTCCTCTATTTAATGGTTGATTCCTGATTAGTGGGTAAGCACTTCCACCAGTTCCCAGCACTTGAGCTTGGAAAGCGGGCGGGTCTCAACGATACGTACCTTATCGCCTACCTTGGCCGTGGAATTCTCGTCGTGAGCGTAAAACTTCTTGCTCTTCTTGACGATCTTCTTGAACTTGGGGTGCGGAACGCGGGCAACGTATTCCACAACGATGGTCTTGTCCATCTTGGTGGAGGTCACCACGCCGACGCGCGTCTTGCGAAGGCCGGGCTTCTTGGTTGTTTCGGTTTGTTCGGACATGGATTCTAAAAATGTAGAATGTTCTGTTGTTACCGGAAATCCTGCAGCTTATGCTTCCCCGGTTTCACCCTGAATGGTGAGGACGCGGGCAAGGTCCTTGCGGACGGTACGGATTCTCTGGTTGTTTTCCAGCTGGCCCGTGGCCTGCTGGAGACGGAGATTGAAGAGTTCTTCACGAAGGCTGCGCACCAGAGCGGAAAGCTCCTTGGCGGACATAGCACGAAGTTCTTTGGCGGAGTTCTTATCGGACATGGTGATGAGTAGCTTTAGTGTTGAACGCCTTGACGATAGACGAAGCGGGTAGGCACGCCCAGCTTGTTGGAAGCCAGACGGAGGGCTTCACGGGCCTGGGATTCGGTCACGCCGCCAACTTCAAACAGGATGTTGCCGGGGCGGACAACGGCCACCCAGCCTTCAACGGCGCCTTTCCCCTTACCCATACGTGTATCCGGGGGACGGGACGTAAAGGACTTCTGAGGGAAAATGCGGATGAACACCTTACCTTTACGTTTCAGGTAACGGTTGATCGCAATACGGCAGGCTTCAATCTGGTTGTTGGTGATCCAACCGCGGTCGAGCACCTGAAGGCCGAAGTCACCAAAGGCAACATAGGTACCGCTGGTGGCATTGCCGGAACGGCTGCCGCGGTGCATCTTGCGGTGCTTCACTCTTTTGGGCATTAAAGGCATATCTTATTCCTCCTTATGTTAAGTGTGATGAACAGTGTAATGACGGGACTCAGGCGCGCGGACGACGGGGACCGCGGGGACCGGACGGACGGGAACTCTGCTGGGAGACGACTTCGTCGCGCTTGTTGACCCAGCACTTCACGCCGATGATGCCGTACAGGGTACGGGCTTCGGCAAAACCGTAGTCAATCGGCGTGCGAAGAGTCTGCAACGGCACTTTGCCTTCGCGGTACCATTCGGCGCGGGCGATGTCGGCGCCGCCGAGACGGCCAGCGCAACGGATGCGGATGCCGTCGGCACCGCGTTCCATGGCCACCTGCACGGCGCGCTTCATGGCGCGGCGGAAGGAAACGCGGCGCTCCAGCTGGACGGCCACGTTTTCAGCAATAAGCTGGGCGTCCGTTTCAGGGGAGCGGATTTCCACGATGTCAATGTTGACCTGGGTGGAAGCTCCGCAGAGGCCCTGAAGGTACTGGCGGATCTTTTCAATTTCTTCACCCTTGCGGCCGATCACAAGACCCGGACGGGCGGTGTGGACGGTGATGCGTACGCTGTTCCAGGCACGTTCAATCACGATGCTGGAAACGGCGGCGGACATCAGCTGCTCCTTGATGTATTTGCGCATTACCAAGTCTTCATGCAGCTTGGTGGCGTAATCCTGGCCCGTGGCGTACCACTTGGAGCGCCAGTCCTTGTTGACGGCGAGGCGGAACCCGATTGGATTTACTTTATGACCCATGATGTTAGTTCAGCTATATGTGTGTTAGATTGTGATGAACTTAGCCTTCTTGATCGGCCAGTACAACGGTGATGTGGGATGTGCGCTTGCGGATCATGTTGGCGGATCCGCGGGCGCGGGGCATGGTACGGCGCATGGTGGGGCCTTCATCAACCATGACGGACTTGACGACGAGCGTATCGACGGACAATTCCGCATTGTTTTCAGCGTTGGCCACGGCGGACTTGAGCGTCTTATTCAGCAGATAGGCACCCTTCTTGGGGGTGTAGGACAGGATGTCGGTCGCCTGGGAGACGGACAAGCCTTGGATTTCTTGAGCAATATCGCGCATCTTCTTTGCAGAGATGCGGGCGTATTTGTAAACAGCTTTCACTTCCATGGGTTTTTCCTCGTAGTGCAGGTTATTATGAAGATGATTTAATCGTTGGTTTTTACTGAGGCAGAATCTCCGACGCGCACCGGATCGGCCGGCGCCATGAGCTTCTGAACAAGCGCGCCACACACATCCTTGCGAACGTCCGTGACCACGGCTTCTCCGATGGTTTGTGCTCCACGGGTCAGCAGCAATGGCATCCCGATTTGCATCCCGGCGGATTTTCCGACGTTGACCACCACCACTCCGGACTCGGAGTCGATGCTGAGCACCTTGGCTTCCGCCTGGGTTCCCGCGCCATCTCGCACGGGCTGTTGCCTGTATCCGAGCACGGAATCCAGCAGACGCAGGGAGCTTTCCACTGCCGTTCTGGCGTCCGCATCCTCGGATATGGCCTGTTTCATGTAGGCGAGGATAGCTCCGGAGAGCTTGACTGACGCCTGTTCCAGCCGCTGAATGCGGTCGCTGAGAACTTCGATGTTAGCCATCGCCTGGATCAGGCGCTCCTCACTGTTACCTAGCGCTGCGCCTCCCAAAGCCTCCAGCCGGGAACGGATGTCCAGAAGCTGGGCATTCGCGTTATCGGCATCAATGCGGGCCTGGGCGTAGGACGCCTTGAGGGCCGCATTCTGCTTTTCGAGGTGCTCGATTCTGCGCGTCAGTGCCGCCGTACCCTCTTCCGCTCCCTGCATGGTTCCGCCCAGACCGACAATGGCCGTGAGGGAATAGGCAAGGATGGAAGAAGAGTTCGACATGTTGATTGTTAACTTACTGATTACTTCTTACCGATACCGCCGTGCTGTTTGAAGACACGAGTCGGGGCAAATTCACCAAGCTTGTGGCCTACCATGTTTTCCGTGACGTACACGGTGGCAAAATTCTTGCCGGCGTGCACCAGGAAGGTCAGGCCTACGAAGTCAGGCGTAATCATGGATGCACGGCTCCAGGTCTTGATAGGCTTGCGATCGCCGGATTCAAGCTGAGCGTCGATCTTGGCGAGAAGCTTTTGACTGACAAAAGGGCCTTTTTTGAGAGAACGTCCCATGTTATATGATCCTAGTTAAAGTTATTGTGTATTGATTACTTGGAGTTGCGGCGCTGTACGATGACGGAGTCGCTGGGCTTGCGGAGACGGCGGGTCTTCTGGCCCTTGACATGGCCCCACGGAGACTTCAGGTGCTGGCGGCCACCACCGGACTTGGACTTGCCTTCGCCACCGCCGTTGGGGTGGTCGACGGGGTTCATCGTCATACCGCGGACGGTGGGACGGACGCCCAGCCAGCGGGTGCGGCCGGCCTTGCCGGACATTTCGTTCATGTGCTGGGTATTGCCGACCTGACCGATGGTGCAGTAGCAATCCTCATTGAAACGGCGGATTTCACCGGAGGGCATCTTGATCAGCGCATAACCTGCTTCACGGTTGGAAACGATGGCCTGCTGACCGGCTGCACGGGCAACCTTGCCGCCGGAACCCGGACGGATTTCAATGTTGTGAACGGAGGTACCCAGGGGAACGTTCTTCAGGGGCATGGCATTGCCGACTTTGGGAGCAACCTTCTGGCCGCTTTCCACCTTCATGCCCACTTGCAGGCCGTTGGGGGCCAGGATGTAGGACTTTTCACCGTCCTTGTATTCGATCAGGGCGATGCGGCAGGTGCGGTTGGGATCGTATTCGATGGTGAGCACGGTGGCGGGCACATCGAACTTGTTGCGCTTGAAGTCCACCAGGCGGTACTTGCGCTTGTGGCCACCGCCGATGTGGCGGGTGGTGATGCGGCCGTTGTTGTTGCGGCCACCGGACTTCTTGAGGGGACGGCAGAGACTCTTTTCCGGGGTGGAGGTAGTGATTTCGTCAAAGGACGGCCACACCTTGTAGCGGTTAGAGGGAGTAACTGGCTTGAATGACTTGAGGGACATGATAGCTTTCCTTCCTAATAGGGGGCTTTAAACGAGGTCAAGGGTTTCACCGTTGGCAAGCTTGATGTAAGCCTTTTTCCAATGGGCGGTGCGACCTGCGTCAGCGCGGCGCTGACGCTTGAGCTTGCCGTCATAGTTGGCGGTACGGACAGAAGCGACCTTCTTGCCGAAAGCAACTTCAACAGCCTTCTTGATTTCGATCTTGTTGGCGTCGCGGTCAACTTCAAGGACCAGCTCTCCGGTGGTTTCCTGGAGCATGGTGGCCTTTTCGCTGATGCGCACCTTCTTAATGACTTGGTAAATGTCTTTCATGGCTTCTTAAGCAGTACGGCTGGCGAGGGTTTCTAAAGCGTTGTCAACGAGGATCACTGCGTCAGCCTTCATGAGCTGTTCAATGTTCACTTCAGCGGCGGTCATCAGGAGCACGTCCTGAACGTTGCGGCCGGCGAGGTAGGTGGCTTCATCAAAGGAAGCGGCCACGATGAGCACTTTCTTGGCGTCTGTCAGATCCTTGACGGCCTTGATGAAAGACTTGGTCTTTCCGTCGGCCACGGAGAATTCGGCAACGGTGCTGATCCTGGAAGCGGCGATCAGATCACCCAGAACGCGGCGCAGGGCCAGGCGGCGGGTGCTCTTGTTCACCTTCTTGGAATAGTCGCAGGGACGGGGGCCGAAGACCACGCCGCCGCCCACGAAGATGGGGGCGCGCTTGTCGCCGTGGCGGGCGTTGCCCGTGCCCTTCTGGCGGAAGATCTTCTTGTTGTTGCCGCTGACTTCACCGCGGGTCTTGGTGTTGGCGGAACCGGTGCGGCGGTTTGCCTGATAAGCCACGATGAGGTCGTGCACGGCCTGGGAGCCCTTGTCACTGCCTGCAACCTGGATGTTGGCGGCAGCGGCGGCTTCTAATGTAAAGGTATTTGCGGACATAGATAGGTTTTCCTATATTCAATGTGTGGTTGCTAAAGCCTACTTCTTCTTGGCGGGGCGGATCACGAGGTAGGAACCGCGTGCACCGGGAACGGCGCCGGAGATGAGGATAACATTGTCTTCCGGACGAACGGCCACAACCTTCAGGTTCTGAACCGTGCGCCTGGCATTGCCCATCTGCCCGGGCATCTTCTGGTTCTTCCAGACGCGGCCGGGGGTGGAACAGCCACCCACACCACCGGTACGGCGGTGCATCATGGAACCGTGGGCAGCGGGAGAGCCGTGGAAGTTGTGGCGGCGCATCGCACCCTGGAAGCCCTTGCCCTTGGAAGTGCCGATCACGTCAACCCACTGGCCGGCGGAAAAGAGGTCCACGCCGGGATCTTCAGCGCCTTCGGCAGGCAGTTCGGAAGCTTCCACGCGGAATTCCTTGAGGAGCTTGGTGGGCTGGATGCCCAGTTTCTTGAAGTGGCCGGCCTGAGGCTTGGCCACGCGGCTTTCCTTCTGCGCATCAAAGGCAACCTGAATGGCATTGTAGCCATCCTTGTCTTCCGTTTTGATCTGGGCGAAGGTGTTGCCCTTAACGTCAATGACGGTCACGGGCACCATAGCGCCGGATTCCTGGTCAAACAGACGGGTCATACCGACCTTTTTTCCGATAAGTCCTAGAGCCATTGTAGTGTGTCTTTCTGTTTTTTAATTACTTATCCGGGTACCAAACTAGATGCGGATCGTGATGTCCACGCCGGCGGGAAGGTTGAGCTTCTTGAGCTCATCAATCGTGCGTGCGGTCGGATCGACGATGTCGAGCAGGCGCTTGTGGGTGCGGATTTCAAATTGTTCAGCCGACTTTTTGTTGACGTGAACGGAACGGTTCACGGAGAATTTCTCAATGCGGGTCGGCAGCGGGATCGGGCCGTGAACTTTGGCTCCGGTGCGCTTGGCGGTTTCAACGATCTCCTGGGAGGAGCGGTCGATGGCGCGGGAGTCGAAAGCGCGGAGTCGAATGCGGATTTTTGGACTTTGCATGGACGTGCGGTCTATTGGTTATACTTCAAAGGTTGTTTATTTGGCCCTGTCGCTGACGATCTGGTCAACGAGGTTCTGAGGCACCTGTTCAAAGTGGGAGGGCTCCATGGAGTAGGAGGCGCGGCCACTGGAAAGGGTACGGATGGCGGTGGAGTAACCGAACATTTCGGACAAGGGGACCATGGCCTTGAGAATGCAGGCATTGGCCTTGTTCTCCATGTTGCTGATCTGGCCGCGGCGGCGGTTCAGGTCGCCCATGATGTCGCCCTGATAGTCGGTCGGCGTGGAAGCTTCAACGGACATGATGGGTTCCAGCATGATGGGCTTGGCCTTCTTGAAGGCGTCCTTCATGGCGAAGATGGCGGCCATCTTGAACGCGTTTTCGTTGGAGTCCACTTCGTGATAGGAACCGTCTACCACTTCAACGTGTACGTCCACCACCGGATAACCGGCGATAACGCCCGTGGTCATGGCTTCGTTGAGACCGGCGTAAACGGCGTTCATGTATTCCTTGGGAATGGCGCCGCCCACGATCTTGTTTTCAATGGTGAGGCCCTTGCCGCGTTCGTTCGGCTTCACGTCGATGACAACGTGGCCGTACTGGCCGCGGCCGCCGGATTGCTTCACCAGCTTGCCGTCGCCGTGGGCGGGAGCAGTGATGGTTTCGCGATAGGCGATCTGGGGCTTGCCGATGTCGGCTTCCACCTTGAATTCGCGCATCAGGCGGTCAATGATGATTTCCAGGTGAAGTTCACCCATGCCGGAAATCAGGGTTTGGCCGGTCTCTTCATCGGTCTTCACGCGGAAGGTCGGGTCTTCTTCGGACAGACGGCCCAGGGCGTTGGACATTTTTTCCTGGTCGGCCTTGGTCTTGGGTTCCACGGCCATGGAAATAACGGTTTCCGGGAAGGTGGGGGGTTCCAGGCAGATATCGTTGTCCGGGCTGGTGATGGTGTCGCCCGTGGTCACGTTGCGCAGACCCACGATGGCGGCGATATCGCCGGAATACACGGCGTCAATATCCGTGTGCTGGTCAGCCTGAATCTGGATGATGCGGCCCACGCGTTCCGTTTTGCGGGTGCGGGGATTGTACACGGTGTCGCCCTTCTTCAGGACGCCGGCGTACACGCGGATGAATACCAGCTTGCCGACAAACTTGTCAGCCCAGAGCTTGAACGCCAGCACCATGGGCTTGGCGTCGTCCGTAGCGGTGATTTCAAAGGTCTTTTCCGGATCCAGCGTGCTTTCAGCGTGGGCCGGAACGGTTTCCACCGGGGAGGGAAGGTAATCCACAACGGCGTCAAGCAGAAACTGAACGCCCTTGTTCTTGAACGCGGAACCGCCGGCAACGGGGATGAACTTGTTGGCAATGGTGGCGCGGCGGATGGCTTGCTTGAGTTCGAGAGCCGTGAAAGGTTCTTCCATGAGAACCTTTTCAGCAAGTTCGTCGTCCACGTCGGCAACGCGGCTCACCAGTTCGTGGTAGGCCAGTTCGGCTTCTTCCTTGAGCTCGGCGGGAATCTCTTCAACCGAGTAGGTGGAGCCGAGGCGGTCGTTGTCGGCGTACATGATGGCCTTCTGGTTCACGACGTCGATCTGGCCGCGGAGCTGGTCTTCGGAACCGATGGGAATCAGGATGGCGGCGGCGTTGGCACCCAGCTTGTTGTGAATGTCGTCCAGCACGTTGTTGAAGTTGGCGCCGGTGCGGTCCATCTTGTTCACAAAGCACATGCGGGGAACGCTGTACTTGGTGGCCTGGCGCCACACGGTTTCCGTCTGGGGCTGCACGCCGGCCACACCGCAGAATACCACGATGGCGCCGTCAAGCACGCGGAGGGAACGTTCCACTTCAGCGGTGAAGTCAACGTGCCCGGGAGTGTCAATAACGTTCAGCTGGAAGTTTTCACCTTCGAACACTTTGCTGATGCCTTCATTCTTCACCTGCTTCCAGTTGGTGGTAACGGCAGCGGAGGTAATGGTGATACCGCGTTCGCGTTCCTGCTCCATCCAGTCGGTGGTAGCGGCACCGTCGTGCACTTCGCCGATCTTGTGGATCATGCCTGTGTAAAAGAGGATGCGCTCGGACAAGGTGGTTTTGCCGGCGTCAATGTGAGCGGAGATACCGATGTTGCGGTACCGCTCAAGAGGAGCCTTGCGATTGGGATTGTTTACGTGATCGGACATAGTGTCTGGGAAATATCTGTAATGATCGAAAGTGAATGATTCTGCTGACGGTCGCGGAAGGGATTACCAGCGGAAGTGGGCAAAGGCACGGTTGGCCTGGGCCATCTTGTGCACGTCGTCGCGTTTGCGGACGGCGGCGCCCTGGTTGTTGGCGGCTTCCTTGATTTCATTGGAAAGCGCCTTGTGCATCGGCACGCCCTTGCGGTTGCGGGCATAGTTCACGATCCAGCGCATGGCGAGGGATTCGGAACGAGCCGGGTCCACTTCAAGCGGAACCTGGTAGGTGGCACCACCAACGCGGCGGCTCTTCACTTCCACACGGGGCTTGGCGTTTTCAATGGCGCGGGTGATCACTTCCAGGGGATCAATGCTGTCCGTACCTTCGTTAGCCATGTCGATGGCGGCATAAACAATGCGTTCCGCAAGGGAGCGCTTGCCATCCAGCATAACCTTGCTGATCAGCTTGCCGACAAGAGTGCTGTCGTAACGGGGGTCACGACGTTCGATTTTTCTATAGACGCGTTTACGGCGGGCCATAATATTTAATAGGTAAGATTGTTAATGTTTACTTGGCAGCGGCCTTCGGGCGCTTGGCGCCATACTTGGAACGACCCTGACGGCGCTTGTCGACACCGAGGCAGTCAAGAGCGCCGCGGACGATATGATAGCGAACACCGGGCAAGTCCTTCACACGACCGCCGCGAACAAGCACGATGGAGTGTTCCTGAAGGTTGTGGCCTTCACCGCCAATGTAGGCGATCACTTCTTCACCATTGGTAAGACGGACCTTGGCCACCTTGCGAAGAGCCGAGTTCGGCTTCTTGGGCGTACGGGTCATCACCTGGAGACAAACACCGCGGCGTTGCGGGCAGCTATGAAGAGCGCGTGACTTGGACTTCTCTTCCGGAGTAATACGTCCCTTGCGGACGAGCTGATTAATAGTCGGCATGTTTTCCTGCTTTGGTTGTGGTTCGTCGGTCTGCACCGATATTCAAGGCGAACATCCCTTTCAGTAAGCAGGAAGCGCGCCTTTTTTCCGGAGGCAAACCCGATAGAAAACGTATTTCTTGCACCTTCCGGTGCGTTTGGGGACGGCAAATATAACGTGATTTCACACCATGACAAGTCTTTTATTCCCTTTTCCTGAATATTTTTCCCAGAGACACGCTTTTCCCTCAGGCGGACGGTTCCCGCAATCCCGCCATGACAAAAAAATCCCGTCCGTGCAAACCGGCGCACGGACGGGAAATGAAAAAACGCAGACCGGATCAGTTTCTGGGAGTCACCAGGCTGTGGCCGGACATTTCGGCAGGCTGCTTCAGCCCCATCAGATTCAGCAGCGTGGGGGCCACGTCCGCCAGAATGCCGTCGGACAACTTCACCTCGTCCTTGTCTTCCGCCACGTAAATAAGGTCCACCAGGTTGGTGGTATGAGCCGTATTCGGAGAACCGTCTTCATTGCGCATGTGCTCGGCATTGCCGTGGTCCGCCGTGATGAGCAGCTTGCCGCCCAGCTCCAGAATCTTCTTCACGCACTTCTCCAGGGCATTGTCCACGGCTTCGCACGCGGCAACGCCGGCTTCCAGATAACCCGTGTGGCCCACCATGTCTCCGTTGGCAAAATTCATGATGATCACGTCGTACTTGTCTGCGGCTTCCACAAACTTGTCCGCCACTTCCTCCGCGCTCATCTGGGGCTTGAGGTCGTAGGTGGCCACCTCGCGGGGGGAGGGAACCAGAATGCGGTCCTCGCCGGGGAATTGCGTCTCCACGCCTCCGTTGAAGAAGAAAGTGACGTGAGCGTATTTTTCCGTTTCCGCGATGCGGAGCTGCGTCTTCCCGGCTTCCGAAACGATCTGGCCGAAAATATTGTCGAGCTGCTCCTGCTCAAACACGATGGGAGAGGGATACTTGGCGTCGTACTCCGTCAGAGTCACATAATGCACCTTCGGCTGCACTTCGCGGTCAAATCCGTCAAAATCGGAATACAGGAAGGCGTCGCTCATCTGGCGGGCGCGGTCGGCGCGGAAATTGAAAAAGAACACCACGTCATTGTCGCGCACGCGCTGTTCGTTGCCGTATGCGAAAATGCCGGGCTTCAGGAACTCGTCCGTCTCGCCCTTCGCATAGCACTGTTCCACATACTCGGCAGGAGAGCAGGAACACTGTTCGCCGCGGCCCAGAACGATGGCGTCCCAGGCAAGCTTGTTGCGGTCCCAGCGCTTGTCGCGGTCCATCGCGTAAAAACGGCCGATCACCGTAGCTATCTTGGCGCCGTAAGGCTTCACGGCTTCCTCAAGCTGGCGCATGAACCCGGCCCCGCTGGTGGGGGAGCAATCGCGCCCGTCCGTAATGGCATGAATACAAATATCGCGCACGCCCGCTTCATAGGCGTACTTGACAATGCCCGCCAAATGGTTGATGTGGCTGTGCACGCCGCCGTCGCTCACCAGGCCCAGCAGATGAAGGCGGGAAGAAACGGCCTGGGAAAACGCGGTCTTCAATACGGCGTTCTCACCCATGGAGCCGTCCTTGATGGCATTGTCCACGCGGCAAAGATCCTGATACACCACGCGGCCCGCACCCAGGTTCAGATGCCCCACTTCGGAATTGCCCATCTGTCCGTCAGGAAGGCCCACGTCTTCCCCGGAAGCGCCCAGCAGGCTGTGGGGATAGTTGGCAAGGAGGTAATCAGTAAACGGGGTATCAGCCAGAACAGTGGCGTCACCGTATTCTTTCGCGACATCAGGCCCCAACGGATTGCGGCCCCAGCCGTCGCGAATGACAAGAACAACAGGCTTTTTAGACATGCGCCTTACTTACAGGCATTCCCCTCTTTTGAAAAGCCTGAAATCAGGCATTCCTTCTCCGCCTCTGAAATAGCCTGCGGCTTGCCGCCCCTCCCCACCCGGACGACGACGTACCTTCCCTGCATCACGGGGCGTTCCGAATGGAACACCGCAAATCTCCATTCCAGGGAGCTGGTTCCCACATGGCCCAGGCTCAACTCAATGCTCAGCCAGTCGCCCAGCCCGGCGGAACTGGAATAATCCACCTCCACATGCACACGGGGCCAGCCGCAATCCGGGGAAAGCACCTCCAGCCCGCGGGAGCGCAGGTACTCATGCTCCACTTCCTCTACCAGGCAAAGCAGCCGGGTAAAATGGGCCACGCCGGAAGCGTCCGTATCGTGAAAGGCTACTTGGCGTGTTCTGACAAAGGGCATGCAGGGGTGGTTTTCATCCATGCCGTTATCCTGCCCCCCTTTCCGGAAACATGTCCAGACGTAAATGTGCGACAATATGTCACATCCGCTTGATTTGCGACATACTTCCCTTTATACATAGTGCAAGCCCGGAAGGGATACGGCGCCGCCATGAAGAAGGACACCATCGACAAACTGATCGACCGCATCGACCATATCAAGGAGGAGGACCTCCAGCGCTTCTTCGTCAAGCTGGCGGAACAACAGGGCTTCTTCCAGCAGGTGTTCGAATCCATCCAGGAAGGGCTGATCCTGCTGGACAGCAAGGGGAAAATCCTGTTCGTCAACCAGGCGGCGCTCAAACTCTTCGACAAGGAGCCCGAATATATCACGCCGGAGGACTTCTGCATCTTCCTGGGGCGCGACTGCTCCTGGAACACGGTCCAGCAAAGCCATACCGCCGTTTCCCGGGATGTGGAAATCTTCTACCCGGAGCACAAATTCCTGAACATTTTCATCTCCCCCATCGGCAACAAAAACCAAGGGCATCTTATACTCATCCGCGATGAAACTCCCCAACAGAAGAGCAATGCGGAAAACATTGAGGCGGAACGGCTCAATGCGCTGACCCTGCTGGCTGCCGGCGTGGCCCATGAAATAGGCAACCCCCTCAACTCCATCGGCCTCCATCTCCAACTCCTCGCCCGGAAGGCGAAAAAACTGCCGCCGGAATACCGGAATGACTTTGAAGAACTGCTGAAAACAGCGGAAGGAGAAACCACCCGCCTGGACGTTATCCTGAAACAATTCCTCCAGGCCATCCGCCCCACCAAACCCATCCGGGAACCCCACAACATTGAAGACATCATCATGGACGTCCTCAAACTGCTGGAACCGGAAATCCGGCAACGCGGTATCCAGATCAACACGGAACTTCAAACCGGATTGCCCATCCTCAGCCTGGACCCCGTGCAGATCAAACAGGTATTCTACAACCTGATCAAAAATGCCTATCAGGCCATTCCTCCGGCAGGGGGAACCATCCTGATCAAAAGCGGCTATACGGATGACAGCGTATTCGTCACCGTGGCGGACACGGGCTGCGGCATCTCCCCGGAAGTCATGGGCAGCATTTACGAGCCCTTCCTGACCACCAAATCCACCGGCTCCGGCCTGGGCCTGCTCATCGTCCGCCGCATCGTCAAGGAGCACGGCGGTTCCATCACCCTCGCCAGCCAGCCGGGCCAGGGAACCACCTTCACGGTATTCCTGCCGCGCGTGGAACGCACCATTCGCCTCCTGCCCCCCTCCGTGCCGTCATGAACATGCCCGTCCTGTTGATCGTAGATGATGAAAAACCCACACGCGACGCCCTGCGCATGGGGTTTCAGGATGATTATGAAGTATACACCGCCTCCAATCTTTCCCAGGCCGTCACCCTCATGCAGGAGGAATCTCCGGACCTGGTGCTCACGGACCTGCGGCTGGGAGGGGAAAGCGGCATGGACGTGCTCAAATCCGCCGCCGCCCTGCCCCATCCTCCCAAAAGCATCATGATGACTGCCTACGGTTCCGTGGATGCCGCCGTGGAAGCCATGAAACAGGGAGCCTACGATTTTGTCACCAAGCCCCTGAACCTGGACGCCGTGGAAATGGTGCTCAAACGCGCCCTGCATACCCGGAATCTGGAAACCGCCAACCACGAACTCACCTCCCGCATCCAGGCTGACTCCGGACTGCAAAAACTGCTGGGCCGTTCCACCGTCATGGAGCATGTATTCTCCATGATACGCCAGGTAGCCCCCAGCAAAACGACGGTGCTGATCGAAGGGGAAAGCGGAACCGGGAAAGAGCTCGTGGCCCAGGCCATCCATTCCCTTTCCGGAAGGCCGGAAAACAAATTCGTGGCCGTCAACTGCGCGGCTCTCTCCCCCCAGCTCCTGGAAAGCGAACTCTTCGGCCATGAAAAAGGCTCCTTCACCGGCGCCGCCCAACGGCGCATCGGCCGCTTTGAACAGGCGGACGGGGGTACCATCTTTCTGGATGAAATCGGGGAAATAGACGCAAGCACGCAGGTCAAGCTGCTGCGTGTACTTTCCGAACGGACGATAGAACGGGTAGGCTCCAACACGCCCATTCCCGTAAATGTCCGCGTCATCGCCGCTACGAACAAATCCCTCAAGCAACTCGTCCAGGAAGGCAAATTCCGGGAAGACCTCTACTTCCGCCTGAATGTGGTTCACATCCAGATGCCTCCCCTCCGGGACCGCAGGGAAGACGTAGCTCTGCTGGCGGCGGCATTCCTCAAGGAATTCGCACGGGAAAACAACAAGGAACTCAAACCCCTTTCCCCGGAAGCCCTTCATGCCGTACGGAACTACCTCTGGCCCGGCAACGTCCGGGAACTGCGCACGGCCATGGAGCACGGTGTGGTCATGTGCAACTCGGACCGGATAGAACTCCAGCACCTCCCTCCTCAGCTTCAGGCGGCATCATCCCCCCCGGTTGCCGGGAAGACCTCCGGAGACCCGCCCCCGAACAATGGGGACAACAAACAGAATGGGCTTGTCCCGCACGGGCTTTTGAATTTATCCTTGCTTGAACGGAACCCTATCCGGCAGGCTCTTGCCCAATCCAACGGCAACAGAACGGCAGCGGCCCTTCTGCTGGGCATCAGCCGCCGCACGCTTCAACGCAAATTACAAGAACTCCAAGACATATGAATCCGCCTAACACAGGCTCCCGCGCACCGTTCTTCATTGTTCTCATCCTGTTGCTGGTCATCACGGGGGTTCAATTCTTCTTCAACTTCCGCGGCCTGTCGTCGGACGCCGCCATGGACCAGGCCCAGATCGCCCGCAACGTAGCGCGGGGAGATGGCCTGACCACCCACAGAATCCGTCCCATCCAGCTCATTGCGGACAGCAGCCAGTCCGGACTCAATCCTCTCCTTTCCGACGCCCAGCTCCGGGAGCAGGAAGCCATCCTGGCAGGCCAGGGGAAAAGCCTGGTGGACGCAGAAAAATTCTCTCCCTACAAGCTCCGTGACACGCGCTATGCTCCGCTGAACATTCTGGTGGAAGCGGCCGTATTTAAATTGGCGGGCATACACACCTATGAACTCTGGAAAATGACCGGAGACTCCATGATCTACCTGCCGGACCGCATCGTGGCCGCCGTCTCCGCCATTTTCTTCATCCTTTCCGTCCTGAGCTGCTACTACGTGCTCCGCAGAATGTTTGACACCACCATCGCTAGCTTTACCTGCCTGACGATGATCTTCAGCAATCTGTTCCTGCAATATGCCACCAGCGGACTCCCGCAGATGCTGATGCTCTTCTTCTTCACATGGGGCGTTCACTTCCTGTACACCGCACTGGTCAACGACCAGGAAAACCGCAAATTCCTGTGGCCCGTCGTCTTCAGCGCCATTTGCTTTTCCTGCGTCTGCCTGGCGGGATGGATCGGCCTCTGGCCCATGGCCGGCTTCCTGCTCTTCGTGGGCATCCGCTTCAAGCCGCACGGGCTCTACTGTCTTCCCGTCCTGGCGGTCCTGCTGCTCTTCCTGGCCTATCCCGTCTATATAAACAAAACCACCAGCGGCAGCGTCTTCGGAACCGCCTTCTATACCATCTGCACCGGCCTTCTGGGTTCGGAAAGCACAGCCATGAAGGCACTTGTCTTCGGAAACATACCCATCGGCGCACAAACGGCCGTCACATCCATCATCAACAATATCATTACCCAGGGAGACATTCTTTATGAAAACCTGGGGCATCTCCCCCTGGCCCTCGTCTTCCTGCTGGCCCTGCTGCACACATTCAAAAAGAAACCCGTTAACCAAGCCAAATGGGGTATCTTCTCCATGTGGTGCCTGGCTACGGTGGGCATGGCCCTATACACGGCTAACAAGACGGGAATCTCCATCGGGCAGATTCAGATACTCTTCTCCCCCTTCTTTACGGCATTTGGTACGGCATTCGTCCTCAATCTGATTGCCAGGCATTCCAAGGAAGCGGCTCCCGTCCTGCGCGGCGGCGTCCTTCTCCTGGCGCTGCTGGTCACGGCGCTCCCCCTCCTGCTCAGCCTGCCCCAGATCGTTAGAGTCGGCATCCTGACGGCCCACCGGGGCATTCCCGCATGGCCTCCGTACTATCCGCTGGGCATCAGCCAGGAAGTGCGCAACCAAACCCAGCCCGGGGACTTCATCCTCACGGACCAGCCGGCGGCCGTCAGCTGGTACGCGGACAGGAAAACCCTTGATATCCCCAGCCTTGTCTCCCATTTCACCACGCTGGAACGCGTCCTGTCATTCCACGGCGGCAAGGTAGGCAGCATCCTGGTCACACCTTCCTCCACCATGGGTAAGGACATACGGGCCGTATCCGGCTATTACGGGGAATTCACACCCCTTGTCCTGGAAGGCTCCGTCCTCGGCCAGACGAGGGACAAAAACCCCGTATACCTCTTCAACCACAGCAGTGCCCTCTCCAAACTGGTCGAGCGCTTCGGCCAGTCAGACTCCCGCCAATTCATCATGGGCGCGGACATGATCCTTTACAGGGACCTTCAGCAACCCGGTCCCGCACTTCAAGATTAACCAATCCATATGGCCAAACAACGGAAAAACTCCCCCGGATTTGAAGAATCCGTAGCCCGCCTGGAAGAAATCATCAGGCTGACGGAAGCCCCCGTCACAGAGCTGGAAGACATGATCGCCCTCGTGGAAGAGGGCAACAAGCTCATACGCCACTGCCGCGGCATTCTTCACAATGCGGAACTTCGCATCCAGACCCTCAGCAACCCGGAAACCGCCCAGGAAAAACAGGACGGTGCGGAACCAGACGACCCAGACGCTAATGAATTCTCCCTCACCTGAATTGCCGGAACTGCTGGGCAGCATACATAACCATGCAGACCTCATGCAGATCCCGGAGGCGGAGCTCCCCCGGCTGGCTGAAGAAATCCGCTCCACCCTGATCCAGTCCCTTGCCGTCACCGGCGGCCATCTGGGACCCAATTTGGGAGTGGTGGAACTAAGCATCGCCCTCCACCGCGTCTTTGAAACCCCCCGGGACAAAATCATCTTTGACGTTTCCCACCAGGCCTATGTCCATAAAATGCTCACAGGCCGCGCCGAACAAATTCATACCATCCGCCAGTACCAGGGCCTGTCCGGATTTGCGAAAATGTCGGAATCCCCCCATGACTCCTATGGGGCGGGCCACGCGGGTACGGCCCTCTCCGCGGCGCTGGGCATGTGCGCGGCCCGTGACCTCAAAGGGGAGGACTACCACGTGGTCGCCGTCGCCGGAGACGCAGCCTTCACCTGCGGCACCACACTGGAGGCTCTCAACAACATCAGCCAGACCACCAGGCGCTACATAACCATTCTGAACGACAACGAATGGGCCATTGACAAAAACGTGGGAGCCCTGGCCAAATACTTCAACTCCCTGCAAACCTCGGAAACCTTCTCCTGGCTGAGGGACAAGACCGCCTCCTTCATTGAAAAACTCGGAGGAACCCAGGCCAAGGAATTCGCATTCAAGCTGGAAGGCACCACCAAAAACCTCATCTTTCCCTCCCTGCTGTTCAACAAATTCGGTCTGCGCTACTTCGGTCCCCTGAACGGGCACGACATCCCCACGCTGCTCCGCACACTGAACTACATCAGGGCCCTGATCGAGCCCGTCATCCTGCACGTAGTCACCCAAAAAGGACTGGGTTACCAGCCCGCCCTGGACAACCCCACGAAATTCCACGGACTGGGCTCGTACTGCGTGCACGACGGGGAAACGCAGGGTCCCCCCACGCCCACCTTCTCCCAAATCTTCGGCTCCACGCTGGTGGACATGGCGAAACAGGACGAATCCATCACGGCCATCACGGCGGCCATGGCCAGCGGAACCAAGCTGGACCTGTTCAAGGAAGCCTTCCCCAAACGCTATTTTGACGTAGGCATCGCGGAAGAACATGGCGCCCTGTTCGCCTGCGGCCTGGCGGCGGAAGGCATGAAACCCTACGTAGCCATCTACTCCACCTTCATGCAGCGCTGCGTGGACATGATCCAGCATGATGCGGCCCTTCAAAAACTCCCTGTGCGCTTCTGTATGGACAGGGCCGGACTCTCCCCCGACGACGGACCCACCCACCACGGCCTGTTTGACATCGCCATGATCCGCAGCATTCCAGACGTCGTCTTCATGCAGCCCAAGGATGAAGCGGAATTCGTCCACATGCTCCGCACCATGAACCATTACCAGAACGGCCCCACCGTCATCCGCTATCCCAGGGGATGCGGCTCCGGCGTACCCCTTCCCGCCACGGCGGAAATCCTGCCCATCGGCAAGGCGGAAGTGCTTCAAACAGGGAACGACGTCCTCCTCGTTTCCCTGGGTACCATGATCGGAATCGCCCGGGACACGGCCACGCTCCTGGAAGAACGCGGCTACAGCGTCACCCTGGTCAACGCCCGTTTCATCAAGCCGCTTGACGACGAATGCATCCGCCTCCACGCCTCCCGCAGCAAAGTAGTCTGCACCTTTGAAGACCACTCCATCCGCGGCGGATTCAACTCTGCCGTCCTGGAATCCCTGGAAGCCGGAGAAATCACCATTCCCGTGGAAGCCATCGCATGGCCGGACCAATTCATCGAACACGGCTCGGAATCCATTCTCAGAAAAAAATATGGACTCACGGCTGAAGCCGCGCTACAAAAAATTATTCCTCATTTGATCCCCAATCCTCAATGAAAGCCTTCATCTTTCTCATCGCAGCCCTGACTCTTGCCGTACCCCACGCCTTCTCCCAACAACAGGAAGCCGCTGCACAGGCACCCGCCTGGGTCCGGAAATTCAACACCCTGCCGGAAGAAACCAGAAAACAATACATCGGAAAATTCCAGGAGGCCGAACGGTTCTTTGCACAGAAAAGAACTTTGGAAAGCCTCTTCTCCCTCCTGGAACTGGAAAAAATCTTTGACGGCAACCCCGGATTGTACAACCTCCGCGGCGCCTGCTACATTGAAATCCGCAACATTGAAAAAGCGTTGGAAAACTTTGAAAAGGCGCTGGAACTGGACCCGCAAAACCTCACTGTCCAATTCAATCTGGCGGAAGCCCTCTATGTGAGCCACGACTATGCCAAGGCTCTGAAAGCTTTCACGGAACTCCTGCCCCATTTCAAGAATACGGACAAAAACGGCATCATCCCTCTCCTTCAATTCAAGCGCTACATCTGTGCCCGCAAACTTGACAACCAGCCGCTCGCCAAAGAGCTGGAAGGCCTCTACGGCCCCATGGACGACACCCCTTACTACTACTGCATCCAGGCAATCATGAAATATCTGGGAGGCGACCAGGAGACAGCCCAGGAACAGATCCTCTCCGCCTTCCGCATCTACCAGGGAACCAGTGCCCTCCAGGCCTTTACGGACGCCATGACGGAGGCCGGCATCCTGCCCTCTCCCTACGGGCAAACCGTCCCCAACCAGCCTGAAAAAACAGGGCTGGAAAAATCCCGTTCATGAATGCGGACGCCACCGTCCTCAAGCTCTACCCCCTGGGGGAAAACGGTCTGATCGTCGTCTGGTGCTCCGGGGAAGGCATCATCAGAACGGCGGCCAAGGGAGCCAGAAAACAATCCAGTCCCTTTGCCGGGCGGCTGGACCTCTTTTACCAGTGCCGCATGCAGTGGACGCCGGCGAAAAAGGGCGACCTGCACACGTTGACCACCGTGGACCTCATTTCCCCGCGCCTTTCCCTCCGCGAGGACTACTCCCGGCTTTCCGCGGCAGGTTACTTCGCGCGCCTGCTCCTCCAGATGCTGGAACCGGACACGCCCATTCCGGAATTCTACGATCTTCTGCAAAGGGCATACGCCTATCTGGAAAAAAACGTGCCTTCCGTGCGGGCGGTCCTCCACTTTGAACAGGAACTCGCCCGGCTGCACGGCATTTCCCACCCCGGAATTCCTGCACACGTCATTCTGAAATCCCACTTCGGCAAGCTTCCTCTGCAGCGGGAAAGACTCCTCTCCACCTTGAAAAACTGAAAAGGTTTTCCATAAAGAAGTCCAGTAACTCAATGTGTCTGTCCACAAAAACAGCCACGCACTGTGAAATTCTCAAATTAAATTTCACAATTCATGGTTAATCCATTCTTCTCAGTCTAAACACATGGCATGTCCCATACACAGTGACTACACCTTCAAGGGTCTTCTCCCTCGTCCATTTTGCGGAAATATTGTATTCCTTCCGCAAATACTCCTCTGTCAGACTCATGTACCACTTCAACGATCCATCATCTATGATTCGGACCCTGGGTTCAAGCATGGACAAAACGTCATTGCCCGCATGCATTTTGGCAAGCCTGTTGCGGTAGGAGGGTAAGAATGTTGCCCATGAATAAACAGGATAGACGGAATGGCGGAAATACTCTTTAGGATTTAAAATAATGTGATTGGGTAAAACCAGATCCTTCCACACATGGGGATCTGTAAAATAGATTTGTCCGGAATTCTGCTGCAACTCTTCAAACAAAAGATCATGGGCGGAAAGACATCTGTAAACAGGGGAAGCAACGGTAAAAGGAGCAAATAAATTCCGGTGAACTGTCAAGTACATGCCGCCAATAGCTAAAAACGCAAGAAGCCCGATTGACGCACCCCAATGTTGAAGAAACTTCCTCAAATACCCCCTCTCAGGAGTTGCTGTAAAATAGGCCAGCATGGCAAGGGCGCCATAACACATGGCTCCCTGGCTTGACGGAATCAGCCTTCCCTTGAAATAGACAACCGTAAGAGCCGAAAAAACAAACGCCAGAAGAATCAGCTTGTTAATGGCCGAACGCCTGGTAAAGGAAAAAAGGCCGAATATCAGCAATGTCATACCGAATCTGGTAATGAACATTTTCCGCCAATAATCTGAAGAAAAACTTACAGCATAGGCGGGATTATCAAACTTCCTGACACCGGCGACATTTCTAAGAAAATTCAATGAATACTTCTTCGGCTGTGCTGAAATACCCTGCGTAATGAAAACAAGGTCGTCTTCCGTTGCTCCAACATCTGCATACAAGGCTTTTTTATCCAAACCGGACCTGTCTGGATAATCAAACAGCAATACGCGAATATTATTTTCTTCTATAAAATTTCCATCCGGCCTCCAGGTATCTACGGCCAGTCTCTGCTGGATACTAAAAATTCCCAGCAACACGAAAATCATGGAAATCCCCAAAAACAGAAACTTCTTGTAACGTGGGAATGTGTTTCTGTTCAAAAGAACAATGAGCAAGAGAGCCGCAATAATGGGAATCATGCCTATGCAGGCATCATACCGGATAAAAGCGCCCCCCAGCATAAGCATGTAACCTGACCAGACCCATTTGCGAATGGAGTGCTCACACCCTGCATAAACAAGCAGAACACCCGCACCCATCGCTATAAAGGAATAAAAGCCATAATGGATTTGAAGAGTATGGTGAAACAACACCTGCGCCAGAACAACATATCCCAAAAGAGCCTGAAAATTATATTTCCCGGTTCTCCGGCTTTCATACGTTAAAACATTAAACAGGGCACAGGCGGAAAAATAATTGATTAAAAACATGTAAGCCGTATACCAGCAAATTCGGTCGGACAAATGATGCAGCCAGTATAATGGATAAGTAAGGAAATAACTCCCATACATGCAGTGGGGAGAAGCCTCTGTATCGAAATAAAATCCGGAAAAGACGTAAACATTATCCGCATCCTTGAAAAAGGGATTGTATAACAAATGAAGAACAACAAAGAAAAAGGAAACAAACAATATAGGTCTCCTGACGGGATAACTCAAAACTCGTGACATGGAATGATATGGCAACCAAGCACAACTAACGGATTTAGAATCCGGAGTCAACAGACAAATTTTGAAAGAAAATCCTTTGGAGAGATTCACTTGAGCTTTTCCGGAAGTCATGCCCAAGGGAACGGTAGACTTTCAGCTCTTATGTACGAATCATTTTCAAAACACGGCACAAGGAACTTCTCCTTCATTTTTTTGTAGCTTCAGGATTTAAAAAATAACATAATTTACTCACTTCCAGATCATTACAACTTCACCGGAAAGATGGAATGAATTTAATAGTTTGCCGGCACATATCATTCCGCCCCTGACGAAAAAGCCTGCTTCATTCTTCCCGGAAATACTCCGGATTCTAAATTCGCTTTTCAACCTAATTTGAAATAACCATTTTAATGACATTAAATATAAAAATATTCCTTCAGCAGCATCTTTGCGGGAACCAGCCACTCCATGGCTCCCGATACCTGATTGACTTGTCTCCAGGCTTCGGGCAGAATAAATCGCACGTTTTTACTGCATGAAAATCTTTGACAGATACATTGCCCGACAATTGCTGGGAGTGACGGTCCTGGGGGTAATGTCCCTGAGCGCCCTGCTTCTGCTGGGGAACTTGTTCAAGGAATTGCGTCCCCTCCTGGTGGAAAGCGGAGCTCCGTTCACCATCGTCATGGAATTCATCTTCCAGGTCATTCCCTTCTCCCTGATGTTCTCCATCCCCTGGGGCTTTCTCACTGCGGTACTTCTGGTATACGGCCGGCTGGCCTCAGACAATGAACTCACCTCCATGCGCATGGCGGGCATGAGCCTGTGGCGTTTGAGCGCTCCCGCCATCGCCATCGGCATTGCTCTTTCCGGCCTCTGCTACTGGATCAACATAGACCTGGCGCCCCGCGCCAAGCAGGCCATTTCCGAACTGCTGATCAAGGCCGCCTCCATCAACCCGGAGGGACTGCTCAGGGAAGGGCAGGCCATCACCAAATTCGACAACCAGGAAATCTACATTGACAAGCATGTACCGGAGGAAAAGCTCATCTACGGCATGCATATCTACCAAAAGGCCTCGGACAAATCCCCGGCCGTGGCCATGCATGCGGAACGCGTCACCTACCACTTCTCTCCGGAAAAAAAGATATTTGACCTTCATCTGTTCAATACGCTTGTCACCACGCAGGAAAAAAACGGAATTTCCAGAAGCGTGGTCGTGGATGAAATGCCCAGAAGCATCAGCACGGACAGGCGTTCCGGCCGCCGCATCAAGGCCAACCGGTTCACCAACGAGGAAATCAGAGAGGCCCTCAACACTCCCGGCTACCTGGATGAAAGACAAACGCGGGAATTCGCCACGGAACTGCCCAGGCGCGCCTCCTTCTCCCTGGCCTGCATCGTCTTTGCCCTCATCGGCGTGCCACTGGCCATCAACACCCGGCGGAAAGACACTTCCACGGGATTTGCCATGGGCATCCTGATCGCCTCCCTCTACTTTGTGGCGCTCATCTTCGCGGACCTGTCCCGCAAAAGCGGGACCATACTGCCCTATATCCTGCTGTGGCTCCCCAACGTCATCACGATAGCCGTCGCCCTCTACCTTCACAATAAGGCCAGACACAAGGGGTAAGGCTTCTGGGGAGCCGTCTTCCGTTGGCGCGGAATTGTCTTTAACTGCCCGGAACGTTCCCGTATCATGGCGCGCATGCAGCACGTCCCCACCATTGCGATCGTAGGCAGGCCCAACGTCGGCAAATCCGCCATATTCAACAGAATGGCGGGCAGGCGCATCGCCATCGTGCATGATGAACCCGGCGTCACCCGCGACCGCATCAGCGCGCCCTGCAAAATCACGGACCATGCCTGCAAGCTCATGGACACCGGCGGCATCGGAGCCCGGCTGAGCGACGGCTTTGCGGAACAGGTAGCCGCTGAGGCGGACATAGCCATGAAAACGGCGGACCTGATCCTCTTCGTGCTGGACAGCCGGGACCACCTCACTCCCATTGACCAGAGCATCGCGGACCACCTCCGCAAATCGGAAGTGCCGGTCATGCTGCTGCTCAACAAGGCCGACCACGAAAAACAGGACCTCAATCTGGGTGAATTCTCCGGACTCGGTTTTAACGACTACATCTTCCTCTCCGCCGCCCATGGCCGGGGCTTCTCGGAACTGGCCTCCAAACTGGACTCCTTCCTCAAGCGGGCAGGAGCCCCCCTGAAAGAAGAAATGGAGGAAACTCCGGTGGAAGACACGGAAACGGCTCCCCCCATCAAGGTAGCCGTCGTAGGCCGCCCCAATGCGGGCAAATCCTCCCTGGTCAACGCCATCCTTCAGGACAAGCGCACCATCGTCTCCGACGTAGCGGGAACCACCCGGGACGCCATTGACATCCCCTACCTGCACAACGGCCAGCCCTACGTCCTGATCGACACTGCCGGAATGCGCCCGCGCTCCCGGCGGGACACCTCCGTGGAAGTATTCTCTGCCATGCGGAGTGAAAAAGCCATCCGCCGGGCGGACATCTGCCTGCTGGTCATCGACATCGCGGCGGGCATCACGCAGCAGGACCGCCGCATCGCCGGCATCATTGCGGAAGAAGGAAAACCCTGCATCATCATCGTCAACAAATTCGACCTCTTCCACCCGAACGCCCCGCGCAAGGAGCGCATGGCGGAAGTAGAGGAACAAGTGCGCACGGAGCTCTTCTTCATCAACTACGCGCCGTTCATCACCACCTCCGCGAAAAAATCGGAAGGCATTGAAATCATCTTCAAGGTCATCACGCGCATCCGCCGGGAATCCGCGGCGCTCCCCACCACGGGACAACTCAACCGTCTCATCCAGCTTGCCCAGCAGATGAACCCGCCCGGCACCTCCAGCGGCTCTACCAAGAGGCTTAAAATCTACTATGTCACCACGGCCGTGGACCCCAAATACAGCACCATTCCGGTGCCGCGCTACGTCCTCTTCGTCAATGACAAAAACCTGCTTACGGACAGCTATTCCCAATACCTGCGCAACAAAATCCGGGAAAACTACCCTGCTCCCGGCATTCCGGTCATCTTCTCCGCCCGCTCGCGCGTGCGCAACGACTAACCTTCCCCCTCTCCGGCATGCTTTCCGTCAGGGACCTCAGCGCCTCCTTCCACACCAGGGCGGGCATCGTCAGGGCGGTGAGAAACGTATCCTTTGACGTGGCGCCCGGGGAAACACTCGGCATCGTGGGGGAATCCGGCTCCGGAAAATCCGTCACCTGCTACTCCATGATGGGGCTTATCCCCATGCCCCCTGGCCGCATTGAAAGCGGCTCCGCCCTGCTGGACGGAACAGACCTGCTCCAATGTTCGGAAAAGGAACTCCGCTTCATCCGGGGCAGGCGCATCTCCATGATCTTCCAGGACCCCATGACCTCCCTCAATCCATATCTGACCGTTGGGGAGCAAGTCGCGGAACCGCTCGTCATCCATGAAGGAATCGGTAAAAAGGAAGCCTGGGCCAGAGCCTTGGAACAGCTCTCCCTCGTCGGCATACCGGACCCGGAGCAGCGCATGAACGCCTATCCGCACCAATTCTCCGGAGGCATGCGCCAGCGCGTAATGATCGCCATGGCCCTGATCACCAGGCCGGAAATCCTCATCGCGGACGAACCCACCACCGCGCTGGACGTCACCGTCCAGAAACAGGTGCTGGACCTGATCAAAAAACTCCAGCGGGACATGGGAACCGCCGTCATCCTCATCACGCACGACCTGGGAGTGGTGCGTCAGTACGCGGACCGCATCAACGTCATGTACGCAGGCAGCATCGTGGAAAGCGCCTCCTCCGGGGAACTTCTGGAACACCCCCGGCACGCCTACACAAGAGCCCTGATGAAATCCATCCCCGGCCAGCACGCCAAGGGAGCCCCCCTTTACACCATTCCCGGCCTGCCTCCCAACATGATGCAGCCGCCCTGCGGATGCAGCTTCCGCCCCAGAAACACCCTGGGCAAACCGGAGCTCTGCCTGAGGGACCGGGAACCGGAACTGGCGGAAATATTCCCCGGCCACTGGGTGCAGAACTGTCCGGGCTGCCTGGCAGAGAATTAAAATTCCAGAGGTAATAGGAACCACAGGGAATTTTAGGGATTATAGGGAATTCCCATCCTCACCC
>JAJQCV010000047.1 GCA_021202525.1 Akkermansiaceae bacterium
CGGTTGCGAATCCATCCCATTTGTTCGCGCAGGGCATCGCGCTGTGCGGTGCCCAAGGCGTTGACTGTGGAACCCGCCGCTGCCGCCATGGAACGGGCGGCCTGTCCTACATTGCCGGACTGGATGTCGTTGCGTACTGCTTCACGCAGGTCCCCCAGCACCGTACCCTTGGGCGCGTTGCCGCGGTTGTTCCACAAAAGGTTGGCTCCCGCCGCCGAGTTGGCCGTATCCGCCGCGTCCATGAAGGCGTTGTTCGTCTTGACCATGCCGCTGACGATGATTTTGCCGCCTTCCACACGGATGCCGAGTTCCTGGTAGTAGAAGTCAAAGTAGCCGGAGGACACCACCGAAGCGCCGGCAGCCGTTACCGTACCGCCTGCACCCTGCGCGTCCACCAGCGTGAAGTTGAGGTTGGCCGTCGGGTCCGCCGGATCGTCGTAGTCGCCCAGGCTTCCCAGGGAAACAGTAGTGCCGTTCAGGTTGACATCCCCTGCCAGAACTGTAATGACCGGGTTGGCAAAGAGGTCGTTCCTGTTGGTGTTGATGACCAGGTCCAGATTGGCTCCCGCCAGATTGAGGCCGTTGCCGACCGTCAACGTCGTATTGACAGCGTCCACGCCGTCGCCCACAGCCGTGAGGCGCACATGGCCGCCAGTGCCTGCCGTAAGCGTTTTGTAGGTGACGGAGCCGTTGCCGCCTTCAGCGCCCATCAGTTCCAGAGTTCCCTTCGTGACGTTGAGGGACTGACCGGCAGAGCCGTTGCCCTTGAGAGTCTGCGTACCCGTTCCGTTCATGGTGATGCTGCCGTCCCCGCCGAGCGTCCCTTCAAAGACGGACTGGCCGGAGGCGGTGATTTCCAGGGCGGACCCGTTGGTCAGCGCACCGCTTCCCGCAAGGCCGGAGATGCTGTTGGCCGCGTTGCCGAGTTCCAGCGTTCCATCCGCAGAGAGTTCCACTTGCACGCCGTCAAGCCTGGATGTGCCGTTGAGCGCCAGGGAGGCGTTGCCCGCCACCTGGAGCGTACCGGAGCCCGTGACGGTACTGTTGGAGAGTTCGGAACCCGCCGCATCAAGCGTGAGCGTGCCGTCCCCGCCGATGTTGAGCGTTCCGCCATTGCCTTCATCCGTGAGCGTCCCGGCGGTTGCCGTGCCGGTAACGTCCAGAGTGGAGAGGCTGTCCGCATCCGCGGAGTTGAGCACGATGGAGCCCAGGTCCGCCGTGCCGGAAAGCGTAAGGCTGCCTTCCTGCATTTCCAGCGCGCCGTCTGTGTTCAGGCTGCCGGAAAGTTCCAGGGAACCCGCACCCGTCTTGGTGATATTGGCCGTACCGCCGTTGATGGTTCCGGCATATTTCGTGTCCGGTCCGGACGTGTTGGGAGCGGTTCCCAGCAGTTCGTTGTTCAGGATGACGGAGGCCGTCTTGCCATTGGTTGCAGTGATGTTGATGACTCCGGAAGCCGCGCCGGAAAGGTTGTTGATGGTCAGGCCATCCGCCTTGTCGTCCACGCCGGGGACGTTGAGGGCCAGGTTGCCGTCCACGATAACCGCCCGGTAGGGATCAAGTTCCGCATTGCTGGTGATCGTCTTGTCTTCACTGCCCACCGCATAGATCTGCGTGGCGTCGCCCGTGATGCCGATGGAGCCGCCGCTGACGCCAGTGACGGTGAAGCCCAGGCCTTCCAGAAGCGGGTTGAAGGTGGCCGTGCCGTAGCTCAGAGAGCCGTTGGTCAGGTTGAGCCATGCGGTGCGTTCTCCGGCTCCCCAGCCCTGCATGGCGTTGATCACGTCCGCAGAGAGGGAAAGCGTCAGACTGGTGATGTCCAGATTGGCGCCGTCCTGGCTGAACTGAATGATGGAATCGCTGCCCGCCAGATCCTGCGTCTTGGCGACGTTGCCCGTGCCGACGACCAGACTGGCGCTGTCCAGGCTGGCCGCCCCGTTGATGCCGCTGATGACCGTACCGGCATCCGTGATGCTTATGGATTTGAGCGAGGAGCCTTTCAAACCGCCCAGGGAGATGGAACTGACTCCGGCCGCCGCATTGACGGTGACGTTTTTGCTGGCGCCGCTGTAGTATTGACCGCCCTGCAGTTCGCCCCCGGTGATGTTGAGGGCGCCCTTGTAACCGTCGGCTCCTGCCAGGAAAGCCAGCGTGCCGGAAGAGAGCGTTACGGTTCCCGCATAGTCCGCACTGGCCGAGCCAAGGCTGAGCTGGCCCGTTCCTGTTTTGGCGAGGCTGCCCGTTCCGCTGAGTGCGCCGTTGAGGGTGATATTCCCTCCCGTGGTGTCTACCGTAGCGGTTTTGCCCTGCGCCGCGTTGAGCACCACTCCGCTTTCTGCGGACCAGGCCGCGCTGGAGTTGAGCGTGCCTTCTCCCAGCGTGAGCGTACCGGAGGTCCCGGTAATGTTGCCGCCCATGGTAAGCGTGCCGTTGCCGTTCAGCGCAATGCCGGAGCCGGCCGTTCCACTGAAAGCAAGAGCGCCCAGTTGTGCCGTTCCTCCCGCAATATTGAGTTCACCGGCCACGTCTCCCCCCAGCGTTACGCTGTTGCTGGTGAGGGTGACGCCCGTTCCGATGCTGACTGCGGAGGCCTGCGTGTTGCCGTCATAGGTTCCGCCGCCGATCTGCAGCGTGCCTATGTTCTGGGAATGTTTCAGGTCCAGCGTCACGCCGTAGGTTGCACTGACCACGGAGGCGTCCAGCGTTCCGTTGACCGTGACGGTCCGGTTGGCCGTAGCCGCCCCGTAGCCGGAGAAGACGATGTCCGCCCCGCTGTTGCGGAGCGTTCCGTTGATCGCGTCATTGCCGTTGATCGTCTTGACGAGCAGGGAACCGCCATCCGTCTTCTCCAGGGTTCCGGAGATATTCTTGAGGATGCCGGAAAGCGCTATTTCCGTTCCGCCGGAAAGGTTGAGCGTGGAACCTGCCGCCACGCCAATGGTGCCGGAAAGGACCTTCGCATCCGCAATGCCGCCCAGCGCAACGCTGCCGTCACCGGAAACGTTCCAGTTAAGACCCAGGAAGCTGTCCTGGCCGCCGGTGTTCACCGTCAGTACCGTATCGGCGCCCGTGGCTGCCAGTTTTACGGCGTCTCCGGCGTTTTTCTGCACCATGACCTGGGTCAGCGTTACATTGCCGGAGGCCTGCAGTGTGCCGCCCCCGAAGATGATGGAGCCCGTTCCCAGCGCTCCGTCCCCGTTGATGTCCACCACGCCGCCTTCCAGAACGGTGGAACCGCCGTAGCTGTTGGTGTTGCGGATGACCAGCGTTCCGTCCCCCCTCTTGGTGAGGATGATCGTGTTCCCCGTAATGTGGCCGTCTCCTTCAAAGGTGTAGGTGTTGTCGCCGCTGTTGTTGACCACGATGGAAGACGGCGCTACGTCCCCCGTGATCGTCACGGTTTTGTTGGCCGCCGTGTTGTCAAAGAGCAGAGGCTGCCCGTCCGTGCTTGCCGGAGGAGTGCCGCTTCCCCCATAGGTCCAGTTGGTGACGTCTCCGGCGCTCCATGTCCCGGCCCCCGCCGTTCCGTTCCACGTGAGCATGTCCGCGGAGGATTCGATTTTGAGTTGAAGCGTCTTTCCGTCCGCCGAGAGCCCCAGCATGTAGGTGAGTTCCGGATGAGCCTCGTTAACGAGGTCTCCGACATTGAAGGAGCCAAGCATGAGCGTTCCGGTTCCCACCGTCAGCAGGGAGTAGTCCCCGGCATCGGTAAGCGTCTCGTAGTTGGAGAGGGTCAGGTTATGCGTTCCGCTGACCGTAAGGCCGCCAGTGATCGTTACCAGCGCATTGTCTCCCGCCGTTACCCCCGTCATGTCAAAGGTAAGCGCCGCTCCGGAGGCCAGGGCCATGCTGCCGTTGACATTCAACCGGGAGTAGCTGCCCAGCGTCAGGCTGCCCAGCGTACCGCCATCGCTGGTGACGGATGCCGTGGAAAGAGCGCCGGAGGCGCCCGCCTTTACGGCGACGGCATTGCCGAGCGCATAGTCACCTATGTCAAGCGTGGCTCCGGAAGAGAGGGATACCGAGCTCGTCCCGAAGGCCGTAGCGCTTCCCGCCTTCAGCGTTCCGGCTTCCACGCTGGTCGTGCCGGTGTAGGTATTGGCTCCCCCGAGCGTCACGGTTCCCGTCCCCTTCTGGGTAAAGGTGCCCGTACCGCCAATGACGTTGCCCACCGTCCGGTCACCGTCCACAGCAAAAGTCAGGAAAGCGTCTCCGTTCCCGCCGAGCGTCACGGCACCGGAGCCATTGCCCAGCGTGGCGGCGCCCGTCAGAAGAAGCGTGCCTTCCTTGAGCAGGGTCTGTCCCGAGTATGTGTTGGCGCGCGTCAGTTGAAGAACGCCGTCACCCGTCTTGGTGATGTTGCTGCCGCCCTGGACGATCACATCGATCTTCAAGTCCGCCGTATTGGCGTCATCCAGTGCGAAGTTGCCCCGGGCAATGTTAAAGGACGTAGCCCCCGAGACCGTCATCTTGTTGTTGTTGAAATCACCGTTCGAAGTGAACACGGACATGCCGGAAGCGCTGGACAGCGTGTTGATCCGGTGGCTGCCGTTGAGGACATAGAAGCCGTTGCCGCTGGTGTTGACCAGCACGGAGCTGGCGTCCATCGTCAGGTTCAGGGTATTGAGCGTATTGTGATTAGTCCCCGTGAGCGTCCACACGGCGCCGTTCTGCAGCGTCAGGGAGCCGAGGGTCGCCCCGGTGTAGCCGAAGCTGTCGCCGGCCGTGTTCAGGCTGCCGCCGTTGACCGTCAGGCTGCCGGACAGCAGGGTGTTCATGGTATTCGTCGCCGTGATGGACAGGATGGAACCCGTGCCCACATAGGTGGAAGTAATGTTCCTTTGAGGATTGCCATTGAGTATGTTCAGGGTCGTCCCCTCGCCCGTTACTTCCAGATTGGCGCCCGTGCCGCTGCCAAGATTTTTGTTCAGCGTGACTTCCACCCCGGAGGTGAAGGCCAGCGTTCCGCCGTTCACCACGGGCATCGTTTCTCCCAGAATGTCCGTGATATTGCCGCCCACGCCGATTTCCAGAGTTCCCTCACCCGCCAGCGTTACAGTGCCCGTACCCAGTGCCTTGTTCGCCGTCACGGCCACTGTTCCTTCCTGAATGTTGACCGCCCCGGAGTAATTTTCGTTGGAGCTGTTGAAGCTTACCTTGCCTTCTCCCAGTTTGGTCATGGTTCCGTTGCCGGCCAGTTCTCCGCCATTGTTGGTCAGCGCCAGATCCTGGCCCGCTCCGTTGTTGAAGTAGATGGCCTTGGCGTTCATGCTTCCCGTCAGGGAAACCGCGCCGGTATGGGTTCCGTCAAACAGATATGTCTTGGTGTTGTCCACCGCGCCGATGGGATTGCCGTCCCAGACAATCACTCCATCCGCCATGCTCACGCTGACGGATACCGTCTTGTCAGCCGTATTCACGTTGAACGTGCCCTGATACAGGCCCGCCAGGGCGCCGGTGAGGGTCATCGAGCTTCCATCCACAAAGTTCCCGGATGTCAGGTTGTCCCATTCCACCAGCGTGTATGTTCCCTCGGCCACATTGCCGTCAATATTCAGGCTTACTCCGGCATCCGCACCCAGCGCCAGGTTGGCCACCGTCAGGATGGCGCCGTCCGCACTCAGGGCGGTTCCGTCAATGGCCAGGGAGGCGGCATTCAGGGTTCCCGTCACATTCTGGGTCCGCAGAGCTGTTACTTTGGCGGAAGAGGCGTTCAGCGTTCCTCCCAAAGCCGTATCCGCATCCAGATACAGGTTGGAACCGACCAGATTCAGTGTTCCGGAAAATCCGGCGACATTCCCACCCAGCGTCAGAGCTCCGACGTTGTTTCTGGTATTCACCGTCAGCGTTCCTGTTCCGGCCAGGCCGCCTCCCATCCGCAGGCCGTCACCGCTGCCGATCGTCGCCGTTCCGGAGCCGGACGTTTCCACGGATACCAGGCCGTTAAGGGTCATGGTTCCGGCCGCTCCGGCAAAAATGTTCAGCCGCGTAGCGGCATTGGCCCCTTTCAGGGCAATATTTCCATCCAGGGAAATTCCGTTTGAGGCAGCGGTACCGCCCACCCCGCTGAATGTCACCGTCATGGCATTCGCTCCTCCGCCAATCGTGACGTCTCCCTGTCCCCACGGAGTCACCGTCTGTCCGCCCGTAACCGAGGCGCTTCCTATGTCATAAGTCAGGTTAAGCTGCTTATTCGTAGCAATGATTTCCGTATTGCCGTCATAGGAGTTTTTCACCCAGCCTCCACTGAATTTCCATTCATTGTTACCGCTATCAAGGTGCGTAATCCTCAAATTGCCCGTACCACTGATCGTGCTTCCCACGGATGTTTTGTTGCCGTTGACAGATCCTCTCAGGGAAACCTGCCCCTCTCCAGCATCCAGAACAATATTCATATTGAATGTATTGGAAGAACCGTTCCCGTTGTTCAAATTCAAGGTGGTTCCGCTGCCCATGGTCAGCGTTCCCGTTCCGTTCACGCCTACGCCGTAGGGAACGTTCATCGTCACGTTGTTACCCAGAATGATATTCATGGTTCCGGTCCAGGCCCCTTCATCCTGTCTCAGGGAAAGAGTCCCGCTTTCCACCACCAGCGTGGAGCCGTTGGAATTGGTAAAAGCATTCCTGTTGATGGTCAGCGTGCCGCCTCCCGTCTTGCTTACGGTGCCGCCAATACCGCCGGTCAGAGAAGCATTTCCCGCTCCGATGGTCAGGGAACCCGGCCCTGCATTCGTCAGCTTTCCTTCATAAGTGCCTGCGCCCAGCATCAGGCTGCCTTCTCCCGAACGGGTGAGCGTTCCGGCCCATCCCGTCAGGGAGGCCCATGTCACGGCATTCCCGTTGGTATCCACCAGGATGGCGTTGCTTGCCAGGGCATCCGTCTTGAGCTGGCCGGATATGTCCACCGTGATGCCCGTGCCGTATTTGAGGGCGCCGCCGTTGAAAATAATGTCTCCCGTGCCCAGTGCCCCGGCGTTCTGTATTTCCACCAGGCCGCCGCCCAGCAGGACTTCCCCGGAGAAGCCGGAGTTGTCCGTGGCGATCGTCAGCGTTCCGTTTCCGGTCTTCTGGAGTTTGGAACTTCCCGTCAGGGAACCTGTTCCCGTCCATGTGTAATCCGTGGATTCCGCGTTGACCAGAATCAGGCCGGGATTTACCTGCCCGGCAATGGTGACCGTCTGGGGAGGATTGCCGGCAATATCTCCGAAGGATACTCCCTTGCCGTTTTCAAAGGTGTCTCCGGCGCTCCACGGGGAATCGGCCCCGCTTCCCCCCACCGTCCAGGTGGAGTCTCCCCCGCCCGTCCAGCTTATGGAGGTCAGCTCCGTCACCACGAATTTCAGAACATTGTCCGCCGTATCCCAATTCCCCATATACTGGGTCCCGAGCAGGATAGTGTTGGACAGATTCCCGGTAACGCCTTCCGTGGCGCTGATCAGGTTGTACGTTCCAGCGCTCCAGGAAACGCCGTCCGCATTCTCCAGCAGAAGACTTCCGTTCACCGTCAAGGCGCCGGTCAGCGCCAGCAGAGCGTTCCCGTTCGACGTCATCTGGCTGGCATCAATGAACAGGCCGGTTCCCAGATTCAGATTGCCGGTCATCGTGTTCTGCCCGCCCAGGGACAGGGTGCCCTCATTCAAAACCAGATTGCCGGTGATTGCACTTTGCGCGCCCAGGGTGACGTTGCCGGAGGCAATGGTCAGCCCCGCACCAGTGTCCACAGCGGACACGTCAAGAGCGACGCCTGAAGACAGGGAAAGGCCCTGATACGCGGCGGACGTACCTCCGATGGCCGCATTGCCCGTTACGGAAAGAATCTTGTTCGTCCCCATGCCGTCGGCATGATCCACAATCAGCGTGCCTCCATTCAGCTCCACACCGCCGCTGAAGGAGTTGGCAAATTTCAGCGTCAGCGTTCCGGTCCCCACTTTTTTCAGTCCTCCGTTCCCGATGAACATGTCACTCGCGTCTCCTCCTTCGATATTGCCCGCACCGCCCAGGGTCAGCACGTCATTCAGAACTGCCTGAATGGTCTTTCCTTCGTTCAGAATCATTTTTACCGTCGTTCCCGCATTGGTCACCAGGTAGCTGCCTCCGCCTTCATTTACGGTAAAGCCGATGTTGGATATCGTCTCCGCTGCGGTGGCCGTCACCTCAATAGTGCCGCCGCCGGACAGGAGCAAATTTTCCTTATTGGTCAGTCTGGCCCCGAATACGTAATCCCCTGCCGCCATGCTGCGCGTTTTCAACACGCTGTTATCCGCTACGGAGATGATGAACCGGGTCCAGTTGGCATCCTGCGCCACGGAAAGGCGCGCATCCGGCGCCGTCAGGTCCAGCGTGGAGCCGCCCTGGATATTCAGGCGCCCGTCTGCCGCCAGCGTGTGTTCCGCAGCAGTGCTAAGAATGCTGAGCGTGCCTCCGCCGTCAATCGTCAGCGTATGCCCTCCAATGACCAGAGAGCCCGTCTCCTGGGTAACGGTGACGTCCGGGTCAATGGTCAGAGTGACGTTGGCCGTAACATTTGTGTTTTCCGTCCATTCGGTATTCTCCGTAATGGTTTCATTGGCTCCCAGATCAAGGGAATAGGCGGGAGTGGAAAGAAGGGCGCAACAGGCAAGCACAGCGGACAGCAGTTGCAAAGGCAAATGAAGCTTCATAGATAAAATATTGGTTACGAATATGTTGGATTATAATCTATTTTTACAAGAAAACAGAGGGAGACTCTCTATATCGCTAATGGTCTATCGAATTTGAAATCCGTTCAGGAAAGGAAACTAGGAAGAAAAATATCTTTTGAAAATTACGCAAGGAATTCATATAAAGAGCAT
>JAJQCV010000079.1 GCA_021202525.1 Akkermansiaceae bacterium
CGCGCCATCATCTCCCGCATGGAGCAGAAGGCCTAATCCCATTCCCGTTACCCCTTTCTCTTCTCTCCCCCCTCCCCTTCCCGGCATGTCCCCTCCCGCGGTGCTGCATATTGATCTTTCCCGGCAGAGGCTGACCCTGGAATCCGCCGGAACCATCCTGTTTTCCTGCCCTGTTTCCAGCGGAAAAGCCGGCACGGGCACTGAGGAAGGGTCCGGAAAGACGCCTCTGGGCCGCTTCCGCATCTGCAAAAAAATCGGAGCGGAACTGCCTGAGGACACCATCTTCGTCTCGCGGCTCCCGGTTGGCCGCTACCCGGCCGCCATCCCGGAGGGCATGAATGAACATTCAGACTTCATCCTGACGCGCATCCTGTGGCTGGACGGCCTGGACCCCGGAAACGCCAACACGCGGGAGCGCTACATCTACATCCACGGCACCAACCGGACGGACAGCCTCGGAACACCGGACTCCCACGGCTGCATTCGCCTTTCTCCGCAGGACATGCTGACCCTTTTTGACTTGACGGAGGAAGGCACGGAAGCGTTCATCCGCCTTTAAGCCCTGGTTTTTTAGAGAAAATCTAAAAAAGTTGTCAGAGCGGAAGGAAAATAATTGAACAAAGACCTCTCCGGGATGTATAAAACATAAAGGTTCCGGAATTTGGCTGCCGGCATCTTGTTCCATAAACAACCACTCATCCCCAATCAATCATGGACGATCCGGTCTTATTATCCCGTCTTCAGTTTGCCGTCACCATCATGTTCCACTACATCTTCCCGCCGATGACCATCGGCCTGGGGGTGGTGCTGGTGGCACTGGAAGGCCTCTGGCTGAAAACGAAAAACGAGCTCTACCACAAGCAGGCCAAATTCTGGACCAAGATATTCGGCATCATCTTCGCGCTGGGCGTGGCCTCCGGCATCGTGATGGAATTCCAGTTCGGCACCAACTGGGCGGACTACTCCCGCTGCGTGGGCGACATCTTCGGCAGCCCCCTGGCGGCGGAAGGCATCTTCGCCTTCTTCCTGGAATCCGGCTTTCTGGCCATCCTGCTCTTCGGCTGGGACAAGGTGGGGCCCAAAATGCACTTCTTCTCCGCCTGCATGGTGGCCCTGGGCGCCCATTTCAGCGCCATCTGGATCATTGTGGCGAACTCCTGGATGCAGACGCCCGCCGGCTACAAGCTGGTGGAAGTAAACGGAAAAATCCAGGCGCACATCACCAGCTTCTATGACGTGGTCTTCAATCCGTCCACGGTGGACCGCCTGACGCACGCGCTGGCCGGCTGCTGGCTGGCGGGAGCTACCCTGGTACTCAGCGTCTCCGCCTGGTACATCCTGAAAAACCGCTTCACGGGCGGAGCCAAGAAAAGCTTCAAGGTAGCGCTGGTCATCGGCCTGATAGGCGTGGTCGGCATGGGCATCACGGGCGACTCCAGCGCACGGGAAGTCTCCATCCACCAGCCCGCCAAATTCGCCGCCATGGAAGGCGTGATGGAATCGGGGGCTCCGCAGTCGCTCCACCTCGTCGGGTGGATGAACCCGTCCACCCATGAGGTGACGGGCATCTCCATCCCGTACATGCTCACCTTCCTGACCCATCATGACCTGGATACCCCCATCACCGGCATGAACGACATTCCGCAGGACGAACGCCCCCCCATCCTGCCCGTCTTCTACTCCTTCCACCTCATGATCCTCATCGGCTGCGCGCTGGGCGCCCTGTTCCTGCTGGGCCTCTGGGCGTGGAAGCGCGGCTGGCTCTTTGAAAAACGCTGGCTGCTCTGGTGCTTCGTCTTCTCCGTGCTGGGACCTCAAATCGCCAACCAGGTAGGCTGGGCCGTGGCGGAAATGGGCCGCCAGCCCTGGATCGTGTACGGCATCCTGAGGACGGAACACGCCGTCTCCCCCACGCTCACCGCGGCGGAGGCACTCTCCTCCCTGGGCATGTTCTTCGTCATTTATACCCTGCTTCTGGCCCTCTTCCTCTACCAAATCACCCATAAAATCCACAAGGGCCCCGACCAGGAAGCGAAGGAAGACGACGGCACGGGTGAAGGCAAGCTTCAGGTACCCTTCGTCAAAGACTAATCCTCATCCCCCACTTAAAACCATGTTGGACAACCTCACTCTCGCAGACCTGCAAATCATCTGGTTCATCCTCGTCGGCGTGCTCTTCTCCGGCTACGCCGTTCTGGACGGCTTTGACCTGGGAACCGGCACCCTCCAGTTCTTTATCCGGGGAGATGAAAACAGAAGGCTGATGCTCAATGCCGTGGGTCCCGTATGGGACGGCAATGAAGTCTGGCTCATCACGGGCGGGGGCGCCCTCTTCGCCGCCTTTCCGTACGTATACGCCTCCGTCTTCTCCGGATTTTACCTGGCCTTCATGCTCCTGCTGCTCACCCTCATCTTCCGGGCCGTCTCCATCGAATTCCGGAGCAAGCAGCCCATGCAGTGGTGGCGCAAGGGCTGGGACGTCACCTTCTCCGTCAGCAGCCTCCTGGCGGCCCTGCTCATCGGGGTGGCCATGGGGAACGTCACCAGGGGCATCCCGCTGGACGGCCAGGGCAACTTCACGGGCACTTTCCTGAGCCTGCTGAACCCCTACGCCGTCCTGCTGGGCCTCACGACGGTGGCCCTCTTCGCCATGCACGGCGGCATCTTCCTGATGATGAAAACGCAGGGAGACCTCCAGCAGCGAATCAAAAGGCTCCTCAAGCCCTGCATCATCATCTTCACCATCCTGATCATCATTCACGGTGCGGCCACGCTCCTGTATGTGCCGCACGTGGCGGCGGCGCTGGAACGCTCGCCCTGGATCTACGGCATCGCCGCGCTGGCGGCCGTTTCCATTGCGGCCATCTGGATATTCATGAGCAAAAACCGGTCGGGCTGGGCCTTCATCGCCTCCTGCTCCACCATGGGGTGCATGATGGCCATGTTCGGGGCCTCCATGTTCCCCAACCTGCTCTACTCCATGCCCAATCCGGAGCACTCCCTTACCCTCGTCAACGGCTCCTCCACGCGGGAAAGCCTGATGGTGATGACTTACATCGCCCTCATCGGCGTGCCGATCGTCCTCGCCTACTCCGCGGCCATCTACTGGGTCTTCCGCGGGAAGGTGCAGCTCAACGAACACAGCTATTAATGGCTGGAAGCTCCGCCTCCAGAAAGCGGAGAATAATCAGCGAATAAACTGCTGTTCCCCATTCCGTACATCCTTCCTGAATGAACGCCTCCATCTTCTCAAGACTCACGCCTGAGGAAATCACGGCGCTTCATGAATCATGGAAAAACGATCCGCTGTCCGTAGATCCCCTTTGGGCGGCCTACTTTGAAGGATACGAACTGGGCAGCGGCGGCGCTCCGCGGGAAGAGGAAAACGCCGCGGACGCCTCCCCGTACACAGTCCCGCCGGAAAGCGCGGAAGGCCGCGGGCGCGTCAACCAGCTCATCCGGGCATACCGGGTCATGGGGCACAAATGCGCCCGCTTCAATCCGCTGGACTCCCCGGAGGAGGCGACCGTTCCCGTACGTCCGGAAGAACTGGGATTCCGCCCGGAAGACATGGACCAGCCCATCAACATCGGCACTTTCCAGAAAGGGCGCATCTTCACCCTCCGGGAAATCATCGCCCACCTCCGGAACACTTATTGCGGAGCCATCGGATTTGAATACCAGCACATTGACAACCTGGAAATCCGTTCCTGGATTGAGGAAAAAAATAGACCGCCGGGCGGACGGCGTGGACTACGGCCCGGAAACCCGCCGGGACGCCTTCATCCACCTCTGCAAGGCGGAACTGTTCGAGGAATTCCTGGGCAAGCGCTTCATCGGGGAAAAACGCTTTTCCCTGGAAGGGGGGGAAGGCGCCATCGTCCTGCTGGACGCCCTGGTCAAACGCTGCCCTGCGGCAGCCATCTCCCATGTGGAAATGGGCATGGCCCACCGGGGCAGGCTCAACGTGCTGGCAAACATCCTCCACAAGCCGCTGAAAACCATCTTTTACGAATTCACGCCGGACTACCTTCCGGAATCCCCCATCGGCCGCAGCGACGTGAAATACCACCTGGGATATGCCGCCACACGCCACGTGGACGGCATGCCCCTGCACATCAACCTCTCCTCCAATCCCAGCCATCTGGAAGCCGTCTATCCCGTGGTGGAAGGCCGCGCCAGGGCCAGGCAACACAGCCTGGAAGACATGGAAAGAAAGCATGTGCTCCCGCTCATTCTCCACGGGGACGCCGCCTTCGCCGGACAGGGGCTGGTGGCGGAAGTGCTCAACCTCTCCCAGCTGAAAGGCTACCGGACCGGCGGTTCCATCCACCTGATCATCAACAACCAGATCGGCTTCACCACCAGCCCGGATGAAGCCCGCTCCTCCCACTACGCCACGGACGTGGCCCAGATGCTGGAAGCGCCCATCCTGCACATCAACGGGGAAAGCCCGGAAGATCTGATCTGGGCCGCGGAATTCGCGCTCCAGTTCCGCCAGAAATTCGGCCGCGACATCATTCTGGACATGTACTGCTACCGCCGCCTGGGACACAATGAAACGGACCAGGCCGCCTTCACCGCCCCCATGCACACCAAAAAAATAGAGGCGCGCCCCACGGCGGCGGCCCTGTACGGAACCCTGCTCCGGGAACGGGGGGAACTAACGGAACAGGAGGAACACGGCATCAGGGAACGCATCTGGAACGGCATGCAGCAGGCGTACGACCAGATGAAGGAACACCCGGCGGACTACATCCTCCCGGTCAGCGCGCAGGATGCGGATGAATCCCCCATTCCCCGCCTCAGCGTGCGCACGGGCATCAGCCCGGACCTCTTCCGGCGCATCGGAGACATCCTGACGGAACTGCCGGAAAACTTCACGCCCCACCCCACTCTGGAAAAACGCTTCCTCTCCCGCCGCCGGGAAGCCTTCCGGGAAGACGGCACGCTGGACTGGGCCATGGCGGAATCCCTGGCATGGGGGTCCCTGCTCACGGAAAACCACACCGTCCGCCTTTCCGGGCAGGACTGCCAGCGCGGCACCTTCTCCCAGCGGCATACCGTCCTGCACGACTTCAACAACGGCTCCGTATACACGCCGCTGGAAAAACTGAACCACGGCACCACCACCTTCCGTATCTACAACTCTTCCCTGTCGGAAGCCTCCGTGCTGGGCTTCGAATACGGTTACGCCCTGGAAAGCCAGGACGCCTTGGTCATGTGGGAAGCCCAGTTCGGCGACTTCGCCAACGGAGCCCAGGTCATCGTTGACCAATTCATTGCGGCCGCGGAAGCCAAATGGCACCAGAAATGCCGCATCGTGCTGCTCCTGCCCCATGGTTACGAAGGGGCCGGGTCCGAGCACTCCAGCGCCCGCATGGAACGCTATCTCCAGCTCTGCGCGGACGACAACATGCAGGTCATCGACCCGACCACTCCCGCACAATACTTCCACGCCCTGCGCCGCCAGATACACCAGACCGTGCACAAGCCCCTCATCGTCTTCACGCCAAAAAGCCTGCTCTCCCGGCCGGAAGCCGCCTCCGCCCACCGTGAATTCCTGGCTCCGTCCCGGTTCCACGAAGTACTGGCTGATCCGGAAACTCCGGCTCCGGACAAAGTCACGCGCGCCGTCTTCTGCACGGGAAAAGTCTACTACGACCTGGACGCCTACCGAAAGGAACGCGGCATCGCGGACACCATCATCATCCGCGTGGAGCAAATCTACCCGCTGGCGCAGGAACAGCTTACCTATCTGCTCGCCCCCTACCAGAAAGTGCGCGACTTCGTGTGGTGCCAGGAAGAACCCTCCAACATGGGGGCGTGGGGCCATCTGCGCAATCGGCTGGGCCGCCTCTTCGCCACCTCGTTCCGCTATGCGGGGCGCCCCCCCATGGCCTGCCCGGCGGAAGGGGCCAAGGCCCTGCACGCCGCCGCGCAAAAACGACTCATTGCCACGGCCTTCGGACCGCGCGCCCAATCCTGACCATCACCATCCCATGAGCGACATCCTGATCCCCAGCTTCGGAGAATCCATCACCGCCGCCACCGTAGCCGCATGGCACAAAAGCGCCGGAGACGCAGTAGCCAGAGGAGAAACCCTGGTCACGCTGGAAACGGACAAGGTCTCCACGGATCTGGAAGCGGATGAGGACGGCATGCTGGAAATCCTCGTACCGGAAGGTGCGGAAGCCCCCATCGGAGCCGTTCTGGGCCGCATTGCCCCGTCCGCCGGAACTTCCGTTCCGGAAAAGAAACAGGCCGCCATACCTCCGGAACCGGAAAACACCCCGCAGCCGGACGTAAAAAAGGCGGCATCTCCTCCGGAGGAACTCCCGGAACAGGCGCATGAACCGTCGGAAAAGCCACGGGAAAAGCAATCCGCCGGGCCGGAACAGGCCGTACCCCGCTTCATCAGGAAACCCATGAGCCCCCTGCGCCGCACCATCGCGGCCCGGCTGGCACAAGTCCAGCACCAGGCGGCCATCCTCACCACCTTCAATGAATGTGACATGAGCGCCGTCATGGAACTGCGCAGGCAATTCAACGCCTCCTTCCGGGAAAGGTACGGCACCAAGCTCGGCTTCATGGGCTTCTTCATCAAGGCCGCCGTCAAGGCGCTCAAGGAAGTGCCTCAGGTCAACGCCAAAATAGACGGCACGGACATCGTGGAAAACCTGTACTATGACATCTCCGTCGCCATCGGCACGGACAAGGGCCTCGTGGTGCCCGTGCTCAGGGACTGCGACCGGAAAACGCTCCCGGAACTGGAACTGGAACTTGCCGCGCTGGCGGAAAAAGCCCGAAAGGGCGCCCTTTCCATGCAGGACCTGCAGGGAGGGTGCTTCACCATATCCAACGGGGGCACGTACGGCTCCCTGCTCTCCACCCCCATCCTGAACCCGCCCCAGAGCGGCATTCTGGGCATGCACGCCATCCAGGAACGCCCCGTCGTCCGGGACGGTCAAATCGTCATCCGGCCCATGATGTACCTGGCCCTCTCCTACGACCACCGCCTGGTGGACGGGAAACAGGCCGTGCAATTCCTCATCGCCGTGAAAAACGCCGTGGAAAACCCGGTATTCGAGCTGTAGGGAAACCTCCCATCCCCGCACCGGAACCCAAATCCCGGTACGAACCGGAAAAGGCAAAACATCCTCTTCCTCCCCCTTCATGCGCCGCTTCACCTTTCCAGCCGTTCCACATGTTTATTCCCGGTTCCGGCTTTCCGGACGAAATCACAGGCGTTCACCATCCTTCATGCCTGAAACATCCATGTGAAAGCAAATGAAAAAAAGCGGCCCTCGGAATTCCGGCTTTTGAACCCTTGACTTGATGCTGACATAAGGACTAACATCCGGTACCATGGCAGACTATCATGTACGGAGAAGCATTGGAGAACACATCCTGCGCTGCTCCGTCCTCGTGGCGGCCCTCTTCATCATGTCCCTGGGCATTGCCCTGTCCGCCAAGGCCAGCCTGGGGGTATCCCCTATCTCCTGCACGCCCTATGTCCTCAGCCTGGCCCTCCCGTTGAGCATGGGGGCCATCACCATCCTCATGCACCTGGGCTTTGTCGCCGTGCAGGCGGCCCTGCTCAAAAGGCAGTTCCGGCCCGTCCACCTGCTCCAGATCCCCGTGGTCTTCGTCTTCGGCATGCTGACGGACTTCTCCATGTGGCTGGTATCCCCGCTGGAACCGGCGGGGTACGCCTGGTCCGCAGTAATCTGCCTGCTGAGCTGCGTCATTCTGGGCTTCGGAGTCTTCATGCAGGTCAAGGCGGATGCCGTCCTGCTGGCGGCAGAAGGCATGAACCTGGCGTTCGTCAAACTCTTCAAATGGGAATTCGGAGCCGTGAAAACCGGCATGGACTGTACGCTCGTCTGCATCGGCCTTGCCTGTTCGTTTTTCCTGCTGCACGGTCTCTCCGGCATCCGGGAAGGAACCGTCGTGGCCGCCATTCTGGTGGGAATGATCGTCCGGTTCTTCAACAAACACGTCTTCTGGCTGGACAGGCTGCTGGAACGCGCCGCACGGCCCGGCACCATGCGGGACCCACTGCCGTCCGCGGAAACGGCGGCCTACGCTCCGGATGCGCCTCTGGTCATCTCCATTGACCGGGAATACGGCTCCGGCGGCCACGCCATCGGCGCCATGATCGCGGAACGGCTCGGCATCCAATTCTACGACTCGGAACTGGTGTACCTCACCGCAGCGCAAAGCGGCCTCACGCCGGACTACATCCGCAGGCATGAACAACAGCTCGCCAGCCGCTTCCTTTACGAACTCTACGCCCAGAACTACGCCTACACGGCGGAAGAACAGCCGCCGGAAGACGCTACCTTCCTGGCCCAGAGCAAGGTCATCCGGGACATCGCCGCCAAACACGCCTGCGTCATCGTGGGCCGCTGCGCCAACTTCATCCTGAAAGGCCGGCCCAACCTGTTCAGTGTCTTCCTCCATGCGGACCCTGCCACGCGCATGCAGCGCGTCGTGGAAAACTACGGAGTCTCTCCCCGCAGCGTAGCCCGGACAATGGACACGATGGACTCACGCCGCCGCAACCACTGCCTGCACTACACAGGGCAGGAACTCGGCAACGCGCGCCTTTACGACTTGTGCATCAACACATCGGACTACGGCCTGGACCGCACCGCGGAACTCATCCTGGAAGCCGTCAAAACCCGGGCGCAGGAAACTTCTGCCCCGGTACCCGCCCCCATCGCGGAACAAACGCCCTCCCCCACGGAGGCGGAAAACCTTCAGGGAGAAATCGCCCTGGCCTGAAACATCCGGAACATGCCGGAC
>JAJQCV010000055.1 GCA_021202525.1 Akkermansiaceae bacterium
CTCCGGCACCCGCACCCGCTCCTGCCGCCGCCGGTGCCGGAGACGTCCCCAGCCCGCTTGCCGGCAAGGTCGCCTCCCTGGATGTAGCCCCCGGTACCGCCGTCAAGGCCGGCGACCAGATCATGACCCTGGAAGCCATGAAGATGAACACCATCATCTACGCTCCCTCCTCCGGCACGATCACCGCCTTCTGCGTGAGCGCAGGCGACACGGTGCAGGAAGGGCAGCCCCTGGCCAAAATCGGTTAACTCCGGCCGCAATCGTCCGGAACCTCCAGCGGTTCCGGAACCTGATTCAGACTACAACCCGTTATAACGAATATTCCATATGGGTCTTTTAGATTCATTAATCACCTTTTTACAGGGGATGGGCATCTTCTCCCTATCATGGCAAATGGTAGGGATGTGGGGGATCGCCGTTCTGCTCCTGTATCTGGGTGTAGCCAAGCAATACGAACCGCTCCTGATGGTTCCGATTGCCTTCGGCGCCCTCATCGCCAACATTCCGGACAACGGAATGCTCATCTCCCAGATGAATCAGCAGGTCATCTCCTCCAATGAAAAGGGACAGGTTACGGCCACATCCCTGAACAACGTGGGGTACCTGCGCGTTCATGTGGCTCCGCTCCAGGAGGCGCCCGTCAAGGTGCCGGACAACCTCACCACGCCTGAAGCACGCGCCCGGTATCTGGAACGCATGCACCAGCCCATGCAGGTTTACCCCGGCAAGCAGCTGACCGTCTCCCAGATCAAATCCGTGCGCGAATCCCAGGAAAGGGCCAAGGCGGATGCCGCGGCGCTGGGTGACGACAGCCTGGTGGTTGATCCCAACCTGAAGGATTTCTCCAATGTCAGCGGAGACAACGACAATGATCCCGTTTTCCTGCTCACGCGGGGAGCCGGCACCATCGTCGTCCGCCAGCAGGGAATGGACTACTTTGACACCGGCGGCAGCCGGATTCCGGTGGACCTGAAAACCGACAGGCTGGAACCCCTGGTGGTTTCCGCCGCGGGCAAATACGTGGCCGTAGGCCAGCAGACCCGGGAATTCATGATCACCTCCATCCATGGCGGCCTGTATGACTGGATCGGACTGGGCATCAAGGCGGAAATCTTCCCGCCCATCATCTTCCTGGGCGTGGGCGCCCTGACGGACTTCGGCCCGCTGCTCGCTGCTCCGCGCACCCTTCTTCTGGGTGCCGCGGCCCAGATCGGCGTGGCGGCCACCTTCTTCATGGCCCTGTTCATGCGCTTCTCTCCGGAAGAAGCCGCTTCCATCGGCATCATCGGCGGTGCGGACGGCCCCACCTCCATCTTCCTGACCATGAAGCTGGCTCCGCACCTTCTCGGCGCCGTGGCCGTGGCCGCGTACACGTACATGGCCCTGGTCCCGCTGATACAGCCGCCCATCATGGCGCTGCTGACCACCAAGAAGGAACGCGTCATCCGCATGAAATCCCTGCGCCAGGTCAGCAAGGGAGAAAAACTCTTCTTCGCCGTGCTGGTCACCATCGTCACCATCCTGCTGATTCCGGACGCCGCTCCGCTCATCGGCATGCTGATGCTGGGCAACTTCATGCGCGAATGCAAGGTTACGGAACGCCTGGTACAGGCCTCCCAGAATGAAATCATCAACATCGTCACCATCTTCCTGGGCACCTCCGTGGGCCTGACGATGCAGGGAGACCGCTTCCTGCAGCCGGAAACGCTGCTGATCATCCTTCTGGGCATCGTAGCCTTCGGTGTAGCGACTGCCGGCGGCGTCATCGCCGCCAAGCTGATGAACCTCATCTGGCGCAAAAACCCGGTCAACCCCCTGATCGGTTCCGCAGGCGTCTCCGCCGTTCCCATGGCGGCGCGCGTCTCCCACAACGTGGGCCAGAAATACGATCCCTCCAACTACCTTCTCATGCACGCCATGGGACCGAACGTTGCGGGCGTCATCGGTACCGCAGTCATCGCGGGCTACTACATCGCCACTCTGGCGAGATAACCTGAACAAACATCATTCCAGGCCTCGGCCCATCCCATGAACTCCACACCCCCATGCCCCACTCCTGCAGAGGAGGAAGGACCATGCGGCGACTGGACCTGTCATGAATGGGCCGAGGCTTTTTCCACCAACGACCTGGCCCGCACGCTCCCGCCGCGGCATATCGCCGTCTGCCGGGTGCAGACCGGAGGGCGGGGCAGGTTCAACCGCCAATGGATAGGGGAGGAAGGCGGCCTGTGGGCCTCGTTCACCGTTCCCCTGGACACGCCGCATGAAGCTTCCGCAGAAATCTGCTGGGGGCATCTGCCACTGGTCGCAGGGGTTGCGCTGCTGGACATGCTGCGGGACATGGGCATACGGAACGCCCGCCTGCGCTGGCCGAACGATTTGCTTGTGGACCGTTCCAAGCTGGCGGGCATCCTGGTGGAACGCCCCTCGGACCATATGGCCGTCATCGGCATAGGCGTCAACGTCTTCAACGACGTGGCCGGAATCGCCGGCATGGTGCAGGACCCGCCCGCACGTCTCTCGGACCTGCTGCCGGACTGCCCTTCCGTTCACGGCGTCATGGCCGCTCTGGCCGTCCATCTGGACCGGGTTTTCACCGCATTCTCACGTGGAGGCATCTCCGCCCTGCGGGATTCCCTGGCCCTCGCCTGGGCGGAGCCCCGGCCCGTGACCGTCTTCACGGATGACGAAACCGTCCAGGGAATATTTACAGGGATTGACGATCAGGGCAATCCTGTGTTATCCCTTCCGGCCGGCCGCGCCAGAACCATTCCGGCACACCTGGTCAACAGGCTCAGGGAAGAATGAGCCTATCCCTCCCTTTTCCATAAATACGGAGGATTCTTTCATTTTCATTCAACAAAAATCAACTGACATGAGTTACAAGGAATTGACACCAGAAGAAGCAGCAGCTCTCATTGAACATGGTGAAAATATCGGCTTCAGCGGCTTCACCGCCGCCGGAGTTCCCAAGGCGGTCCCCCGCGCCATCGCCGCCAGGGCAACCGCGGAACATGAAGAGGGCCGTCCGTTCAAGGTAAACATTTTTACAGGGGCCTCCACCAGTGCCTCCGCGGACGGCGCCCTGGCGGAAGCGGACGCCGTGGACTGCCGCACGCCCTACCAGTCCTCCCCCGCCCTGCGCAAAAACATCAACAGCGGCCGCACCCGCTACAACGACATGCACCTGTCCCACACGGCCATGTACATGCGCTACGGCCACATCCCCGCCGTAAAAACCGCCATCATTGAAGTGGCGGACATCACCCCGGAAGGGGAAATCACGCTGACCACCGGTGCGGGCAACACGCCCACCTACTGCGAACTCGCGGAACGCATCATCGTGGAGGTAAACGCCTACCATCCGAAGGAACTCAAGGGCATGCACGACCTGATGATGCCGCTGGACCCGCCCAACCGCCAGCCCATCCCCCTCACCAAGCCTTCCGAACGCGTCGGTTCCCTCACCTGGAAAATCGACCCCTCCAAGGTCGTGGGCATCGTCCGTACCAATGAACCGGACGGCATCGGAGCCTTCAAGCCCGGAGACCCCATCACGGACAAAATCGGGGAAAACGTCGCCAAATTCCTGGAAGAGGAACTGGAAGCCGGGCGCATTCCCGCCTCCTTCCTGCCCATCCAGTCCGGCGTAGGCAACATTGCCAACGCCGTTCTGGGCGCTCTGGGCCGCAACAAGAAAATTCCGGACTTCCAGATGTACACGGAAGTGATTCAGGACTCCGTCATCACGCTGATGAAGGAAGGGCGCTGCACCTTCGCGGGCGGCTGCTCCCTGACCGTATCCGACGCCATGCTGGCGGAAATGTACAAGGATCTGGACTTCTACAAATCCAAGGTAATTCTGCGCCCGCAGGAAATCTCCAACAACGCTGAAATCGTGCGCCGCCTGGGCCTCATCTGCATCAACACGGCCATTGAAGTGGACCTCTTCGGCCAGGTGAACTCCACGCACTTCTTCGGCAAGCAGATGATGAACGGCATCGGCGGTTCCGGGGACTTCGCCCGCAACGGCTACCTCACCATCTTCACCTGCCCCTCCACGGCCAAGGGCGGAGCCATCTCCTCCATCGTGCCGATGGTTTCCCACCACGACCACACGGAACACGACGTGGACATCATCGTCACGGAATACGGCGTGGCCGACCTGCGCGGCAAATGCCCCCGCGACCGCGCGGAGGAAATCATCACCAAGTGCGTCCATCCGGACTATCAGGAAAAGCTGCGCCAGTACATTGCGCTCACGCCCCAGGGCCATACGCCCCACTGCCTGGCCAAGGCCTTTGAAATGCACACCAAGTTCCAGGAAACCGGCGACATGAGAAACGCCGACTTTTCCGCCTGATCCGCATTGACCATTCGCGTCTCCGCGTTAAACTTGCAGGGTCGCTTCCTCGCCGGAAGCGGCCCTTTTTCATGATTCCGCCGCTGCCATGCCGAACGACTCCCCCTCCCCCCTGCCCGAAGACTGGATGATTTATCCGGGCGTCAGGCAGGCCGTCCGCATCTGCGCGCTGACGTTCTGCGCTGGAATCGTCCTGACCGTCCTGCACCATCTGCTGATGCCTGTCTTCTTTCATCGCCCGGGTAGCGCGGCATGGATCGTGCCCACGGCGCTCCTGGCGGAGATTGCCGCCATCATTTCCCTGTCTCTGCTCGTTGCGTGGGGAGCCCGCGCACTGCTGGCATCGCGTGGCAGCTATGTCACCCGCACACTGAGTTTCCTGATGGTTTTCCCCTCCCTGTATGCGGCCCTCCTTCTTCTCTCCGCCAGTCCCGCCGTCGTCAGGCTCATGGCGGCAGACACGGTTCTGGAAACAACACTCCTGCTGGCAGCCGTCACGGCCTTTTTTTCCCTGCCGTACATAAAAGGCTATCCGGCCCCCTGGAGGAGGAGCTTCCTGACCTGGGCCGTTCTCGCGGCATGCTATGCCCTCCAAGGAGCCCTGATCGTTCTGCTCATGTCACTCTGGATGAACCTGGCGGACAAGCCGCCGCAATTCCTGCCGGGAATGCTCATGGCGCTCTCCTGCACACTGGAACTGGCCCTGTGCTTCTTTTCCGTCCTTCTGGCGTGGACATTATACCGCCGCGTTCCCCTGATCGTCTCCATGCCTGAAAAAAACGATCCCCGCTTTCCTGACGGAAAAACTTAAATGACCGGGATGCCTATTAAAAAGACTGCAGGAAAAGACATTTCAGGACTTTGTCCGCACCTGCCATAACGGCCGGCGGTAACAGAGAAACAAATTCCCATACCGGAACGTACCATGAATATGAACGGCATCCCCGCCATCCTTTTCGCGGCTCTCTGTTTCTTCCCTTTTTCACTCCCTGCCCGGGCCACAGTGAACGGCTCGGATTTTGAACGGGATGCCACAGGCTGGGAACCTTCTCCTGGCAGTTCCATTGCCCGGACTTCCAAGCATTACAAGGACGGTGCCCATTCACTTGAATGGAAATGGAAGCATCCCGGTTCCACGCTGGCCTATGCTTTTGCCCCCAGAAAAATCCGGCGGGAAAAAAACCTCGCCACACACTTCGGCTTCTGGCTGTACAATTCGGTCCCCGTGAAGGAACGTCTCCATCTTGAATTCTACAAGGGCGGCGTCCTCCTTGCCTCTTGCTGGTATAACTTAAACTATACCGGCTGGAGGGTCCTTGGAGCCGGTCCGGAACACCTCGGCATACCTCCGGGCACGGAATTCGACAGGGCCGTCTTCCGGACGGAATCCCCTTCCGGCAGCCTCTGGCTGGATGCCGTCAATCCCGCCATTCTTTCCCCACCCGTCCAGCCGGATGACCAGCAACCCTGGGCGGCGGATGCGGAGCTTCTCAAATTGCCGCCGAACCGGACCCATTACAGCAGCCATGACGTCAGCCTCAACCGTCCCTTCCTGCCCCCTCTCGTTCCATCAGAAAAAATCGGTCCTTCGTCCCGCTCAGCCATGCGGGCGCTGGAAAAACACTATTTTGAGCATTCAGGGGGACAGGGCGGCCTCCCCTACCGGGACTTTTCCGCACTCAGGGAACAATTTGCCTCTCTGGAAATCAGGGAAAAGGGAGGATGCGTCACAGGCAGGCCGATTGATCTTACCGGCAACGGCTTCCATCCCGTTCCGGGCTCCATCGATTTCAAAAAGACGTATCTTCCCCTTTTCCGCCAGCTCGCCGTCGCCATACGGAGAGAGCAGGGAAACCTTAAAAAAGAGGCGGAAACCATGTATATCCTCATGTGCCGCCACTTCCTCGACCAGCGGTATCAGGAAGGGAACAACAACTTCGGCTGGATAGGCAACGGATACGACTACCGCCATTATTCCCCCGCTGTGTTCTCCCACCGCAACCTTCTGGAACGCGCCGGCATTCTTGACCAGATGGCCAAAAGCACGGCGTGGTTCAACATGGGCCATGCCATGCTGAGCAGCACGCCCTACAGCTCCTGTGACGAGTTTTACAACTACTCCTCCCACCTTCCGGCAGCCATCCTGATGATTCCGGACGAAGCCGAACGATACCAGCGGCTGCGCGCCTATAAAAATTATCTGGACCGCACGATCGGGGAAAACGACTACCCTTTCGGCAGGGACGGAACCGCCCATCACCACACCGGCCACCATTTGAGCTATGGAGGCTACACGCCGCCCGCCCTCCTGCACACACAAATTCTGCCCTTCCGCCATACGGAATTCCGCATTTCCCCTCAAACGCAGGAAAAACTGCGCACCTACGCGCGTGCGTGCGCCTTTCAAATCATGCACAACCGTCTTGCCCCCAATCTCTACCTTCGCAGCGGGGCGCCAATTTCTCTGAGTGTGGCGCCCACGGCGCTGCAACTCGCCCAAATGGGTTCCCCCGACGGCAAAAACCCCATTGACCGGGAAATGGCGGCACTCTACCTGGCTGCGCTGGACGGAGAAGACAGCCCGGAAGCTGCCCGATACCGGGCCGAAGACATCAGTCCTGCCCGGGTGGAGGGGCATATGAGCCTCAACCTGGCCGCCACGGGAATCCACCGGCGGGCTGACTGGCAGGCAGCAGCCGTCGGCATGCTGAAACATCGCCGGGGGCTGGAAATATACGGCTGGACGGAGAGCAACAACTACGGGCGTTACAGCCGCAACGGCACCATTTTCCTGACGCTCGGGAAGGAGACCGGCTGGCGGCGCTCCGGCTGGAACTGGAACCACTGGCCCGGCGGAACCAACCCTGTCCGGGAGAGCCACGAACTTTTTGAAGGCTACGCCCTTTTCAACAACGGCAACGACATGGGCGGCGGCGTATCCCTTGAAAAGAACGGCATCTGGGGAAACGACTTCCACTGCCGGGACATGTCTTTCAAAAAAAGCGCCTTCTTCTTCGACAACCTCATCACGGTCGTCACCACGGACATCACTCCCCTCCAGGGAACGGAGAACGGCATCGTGACCACCCTTTTTCAACAGGCCCGGGAGGCGGGGAACAACGCGCCGCTGGTCAATGGACGTGAAACCAGCGGCGCAGACCTGGACGGAACCGTACCCACCGCCCTGCGCGACGTTCTGGGCAACCATTACCACGTTCATTCCGGGCCGCCCCTCCGGTTCCGGCTCCAGGAGCAGGAGTGGACCTACTTCAACAGGCAGGACCTCCGGAATCCTCAGGACAATCCCTGCCTGGACATCAGAAGGAAGCGATTCAGGGAAACCCCCTTCTCCGCCAATGCCGCCTGTTACAAGCCCACGCGCGGCGTCTTCGCTCTTGCGTGGCTGGATCACGGAAAATCTCCTGCCCGGGCTGCCTGCAGTTATACCATCTGCGTCTCCCCTGCACCGGAACAGGCCGCAGACTTTGCCAAATCCATCACCTCCTCCACGCCGCCCGTCTCCATCCTCAGGCAGGACTCAGCGGTCCATGCCGTCCACCACCGGAGAACAGGCACCACGGGATATGTCGTCTTTTCCCCGTGTACGGACCTGCCTGCTCCCCTCCGGAGCATGGACAGGCCCGGCTTCCTTCTTGTCCGGGACATGGGGGACCGCTACAAAGTGGCTCTCGCTACCGGAGATCCCGGCCAAAACAAAGACTACCACCTTGAATTCCGGGACGGGACGCGCGCCGTCCTGTCTCCGGGCTATCCTCTCTCCACAACCGTGGAAATCCCCAAAGGGGGAAATGCCGTGCCTCCGCCGCTTCCGGAACCTGAAACGCACTAATCAGAAGGGGAAGGCATCCTTTTTCTTCTCTCAAGGAAGCAAATCCAGCAGGTACTGGCCGTAGCTGTTGTTGCGCATGGCTTCCGCCTGTTTCTGCAGAATCTCCGCGGAAATCCAGCCGTTGTTGAAGGCGATTTCTTCCAGGCACGCCACCTTGAACCCCTGGTGGTGCTCCAGCGTGCGGACGAACATGGATGCCTCCAGCAGCGTATCGTGCGTTCCGGTATCCAGCCAGGTATAACCGCGGGCCAGTTTTTCCACACGCAGCAGCCCCTGCTTCAGGTACTCCTGGTTCACGGACGTGATTTCCAGTTCCCCGCGGGCGGATTTGGGAATCTGCCCGGCGATGTCCACCACCTGGTTGTCGTAAAAATACAGTCCCGTCACGGCCATGTCCGACTTGGGATTGGCGGGCTTCTCCTCAATGGAGACCGCCTTTCCCTCCTCGTCAAACTCCACCACGCCGAAACGCTGCGGATCATGCACCTGGTAGCCGAAAACGGTCGCCCCGCTTTCCAGGGCGGCGGCCCTTCTCAACTTCTCCGTCAGGCCGCGGCCGTAAAAAATATTGTCCCCCAGCACCAGGGCCACCGTATCTCCCCCGATAAACTCCTTCCCAATGGTAAATGCCTGGGCCAGCCCTTCCGGTTTGGGCTGGACCTTGAAATCGAAAGTCACGCCGAACCTGCTTCCGTCCCCCAGCAGCTCGCGGTACAGCGGCAGGGCCTCCGGGGAGGAAATGAGGAGAATCTCCCGTATTCCGGCCAGCATCAGCACGGAAATGGGATAATACACCATCGGCTTGTCGTAAATGGGCAGCAGCTGCTTGCTGACGGAAAGCGTCACGGGATGCAGGCGGGTGCCGCTCCCTCCGGCCAGAACAATACCTTTCATATCAATCTCCTATCCATTAATTCCCAAACGCTCCAAACGGTAGTCCCCGGAAAGGATGCGCCGCCACCACTCTTCATGGGTCAAATACCATTCGATGGTCTTCCTGAATCCGGAGGAATGGTCCTGCTTGGGCTCCCAGCCCAGTTCCCGGCGTATCTTGGAAGCGTCGATCGCGTAGCGAAGGTCATGCCCCGGCCTGTCCCGGACAAAGGTGATCTGGTCCCGGTAGCTTCCGCCGTCCGCGCGCGGCCGCAAATCGTCCAGATGGGAGCACAGCAGTTCCACCAATTCCAGATTCGTTTTTTCGTTGTTGCCGCCTATGTTGTACGTTTCCCCGGGTTTTCCGGAAGAAACGACGGTGAACAACGCCTCGCAATGGTCCAGCACATACAGCCAGTCCCGCACGTTCTCCCCTTTGCCGTACACGGGGATGGGCTCCCCGGCCAGGGCCTTCAGGATCACCACCGGAATCAGCTTCTCGGGGAACTGGTAGGGGCCGTAATTGTTGGAACAGTTCGTGACCAGCACGGGCAGGCCGTACGTATCGTGCCAGGCGCGCACCAGATGGTCGCTGCCCGCCTTGCTGGCGGAATACGGGGAATGGGGGCTGTACGGCGTGGCTTCCGTAAACAGGCCGTCCCGGCCCAGCGTACCGTACACCTCGTCCGTGGAAATGTGATGGAAGCGGAAACGCTGCTTTCTTTCCCCCTCCAGGGAGCGGTAGTAATCCAGGGCGGCCTGGAGCATGGAAAAAGTTCCCATCACGTTCGTGGTGATGAAATCGCCCGGATCGTCAATGGAGCGGTCCACATGGGACTCCGCCGCCAGGTGCATCACCCAGTCCGGGGAATACTCCTTCATGGTGCGCCGCATCAGCTCGGCATCCCGCACGTCCGCATGCAGAAAACGGTACGCGGGCAGGTCCGCCACGTCATCCAGGGAATGAATGTTGCCCGCATAAGTCAGGGCGTCAATGTTCAGGACTTCACAGCCGCGCTCCAGCAGCAGCCTGACCAGATTGGAGCCGATGAATCCGGCTCCGCCCGTAACGATAACTCTCATCATACTGTTTTCAGGAAAATTTCCGGTCTCATGATACTAGGACGAATGCGGCTTTTCAAAACAAATCCGCCCATGCTTCCAGAAAGAAGCGCATGGGCGGAAAAAAGATGCGTCCGGCCGCGGAACGGATCAGCAGCTCAGTTCGCGGCAAAGGTTGATGATGTCCGGATTAACGGAATACTGCTGGCCGGCCACGGCGTCCAGGGAGGCATAGCCGTACTGTCCGTCGTGGTACACCATGATCTGGTTGATGTCCCCCTTGTGCAGGGCTTCCACGGCGCGCGTGGCAAAGCGGGTGCCCATCAGGCGGTCGCGGGCGGAGGGAGAGCCGCCGCGCTGTACATGTCCCAGAACGGTCAGGCGGGTATCCATGCCGGCGCGTTCCGTCAGCCAGCGGGTGAGGTACTGGGCCACGCGGGTGCCTTCCGCCACCACGGCGATGATGCAGCTCCCTTCCTCGTTGATAGCGGGCTGGAGGCGCTTGTAAATGGACTCCAGATCGTAGGGAATTTCGGGGACGATGCAGATATCCGCCGCGCTGCACAGGGCGGTGGTCATCGCCAGGTAGCCGCAATCGCGGCCCATGGTCTCAATCACGAACGCACGGTGATGGGAGCGGGCGGTATCGCGCACGGAATCGATGCAGTCCAGAATGACGTTCTGGGCCGTATCCACGCCGAGGCAGTAATCCGTACCCGCGATGTCATTGTCGATCGTGGCCGGAATGCCGGCGAAGGGCACTTCAAAATCGTTGAAAAAGTCGTTCAGGGCGCGGAAGGAGCCGTCGCCGCCCATAATGATGAGCTTGTTGATGTCGCGCGCCTTCAGATGTTCGTAGGCCTGTTTACGGAATTCGTAGTCGAAAAAGCGTTTGGAGCGGGAGGAGCGGAGGAGAGTTCCGCCCCGGTAAATCATATCGCTGGTCAGTTCCCGGGTAGCCTCCTTGATCTTTCCGTCGATCAGCCCTTCCAGACCGTCATAGACAACGTAGGGATTCATTCCAAGCTGGCGGGCATGATCCACGGCAGACTTGATCGCCGGATTCATGCCGGCGGCGTCACCGCCCGATGTCATAATGGCTATTCCACTCATAAGTAATAAGGTTAACTTGTCCGGGGGGAAATGTTACCGTGCCGGACAAATAATGCAAGCGCGGAGTTTTTGCTGGCGCAATAAACGAAAAGGCCCCATGATAGGGAGGCATGAACGCCACCGCATCCGCCATTCTGAACGCCACGGCCGACCTCCGGGACGGAACAGCCCGGCTCCGGTTCGGGGAGCCCGTACACTTCACCTACAACCCGCTTTCCTATGCATGGGCGCCGCACGAACAATACGTCCTGAAATACGGAAACGGTGAAAAAAGGCATCTTTTCCTGGGAATGAATCCCGGCCCCTTCGGCATGGCCCAGACGGGCGTGCCCTTCGGAGAGGTGGACGCCGTCGTCAACTGGATGCACATCCGCGAAGAAGTGGGAAGGCCGGAACACACCCACCCCAAACGCCCCGTGGAGGGATTTGACTGCCCGCGTTCGGAAGTGAGTGGCCGCCGCCTGTGGGGGCTGTTTGCGGAAACCTTCGGCACGGCGAAAAACTTCTTCCGCCACAACTACGTGGCCAACTACTGCCCCCTGGTCTGGATGAGCGCCACAGGTGCCAACATCACTCCGGACAAGCTGCCCGCGGAACAGCGCGCCGCCGTGGACGCCGTGTGCATGCGGCATCTGGTAGCCCTCATCACCATCCTGAATCCGCATACCCTCGTGGGCGTAGGGGCGTACGCCACGCAAAAGCTCCGGGCTGCCGCCGCGCTCCTGCCGGACAAATCGTTCACCATCGGCACCCTGCTCCACCCGAGCCCCGCCAGCCCCGTCGCCAACAAGCTCTGGCCGGAACGCCCCATCCAGCAGCTCAAGGAACTGGGCATTTTACAGGACTGAACGTCCAGAACGGAGAAAAGGGCGCCCCGAAAAGCGCCGCAAAAAAAAACGGAAACTGGCCGCCCGGATGGCCGCCAGTCCCCGTGCCCGTGCGGCGAGAAAAGGAAGGTGTTCTTTCCGCGCAAATCTGAAAAGCGGCGCCGGAACCGATGGGGAGACGGCATGCGCTTCCGGTAAAAGAAGGTTCCTTTCCGAATTTAATGGCATGGAAAGGGTGCCCGGCCCTTCCCTGCACCGGATTTGCTCAAACACGCTTCTTTCCCGGCGGGAAAAATGCATGCCCGCAGACACCGGGAAGGAAAAGAACTCAAACGGTTGTTCACGGCGGCCGCAACAACGGCTCCCGATAATTCCCGGCCCATTCGCCCGGCGCTTGGTGGTCCGCTTACCCTCGGCTCCGCGCCCTCCTGCCTGCGCCCGGAGGAGAGGGCTTTTTACTGGACAGGCCGGAGGCGGTCCCGTACAGTTTCCGCGATACTCAAGCGTTCCGAATTTTATGGCAATTTCAGATTACATCGTGACCATTGGCCTGGAAGTCCACTGCCAGATCAAGACAAAGAGCAAAATGTTCTGCTCCTGCGAGACCGGCTTTGGCTTTGAACCCAATACGCGCGTCTGCCCCACCTGCCTGGGATTGCCCGGTGCCCTGCCCGTCCTGAACGAATTCGCGATTGAACGCACCCTGCTGACCGGGCTGATGCTGGGCTGCTCCAGCCCGGAAATATCCCAGTGGGACCGCAAAAACTATTTCTACCCGGACATGGCGAAGAACTACCAGACCTCCCAGCTTGACCTGCCCCTGTGCCTGGGCGGCGAAGTGCCGCTGTACCCGTGGTCCTACCCCAACGACGTGATCAAAGCCGGAGTGCCCACCTTCCGCACGGTCAAGCTCACGCGCATCCATCTGGAGGAAGACGCCGCCAAAATCACCCACCACGCCACCTATTCCCTGATCGACTACAACCGCGCCGGATCCGCGCTGATGGAAATCGTCTCCGACCCGGACATCGACACTCCGGAAGAAGCCTACGCCTACCTCAAATCCCTCCAGCAAATCCTGAACTACGGCGACATCTCCGACGCCGACATGGAAAAGGGCCAGATGCGTTGCGACGTGAACATCTCCCTGCGGCCAAAAGGCCAGAAGGAACTGGGCGCCAAGGTGGAGATGAAAAACCTCAATTCCATGTCCGCGGTGCGCCGCGCCCTGCATTACGAAATCCGGCGCCAGGCGGAAGAGCTGGACATGGGCATTCCCCAGGTGCAGTCCACGCGCCGCTGGGACGACGAACGGGGGGAAAGCTCCGTGATGCGTACGAAGGAAGACGCGCACGACTACCGCTACTTCCCCTGCCCGGACCTGGTGCCCGTGCACACGGCCCCGCTTCTGGACAAGGTGCGCGGCATGATTCCGGAACTCCCGCAGGAGCGGCAGAAACGCTTCATGGAAGAATACGGCCTGAGCGAATACGACGCCAATGTGCTGGTGGGGGATCTGGAACTGGCCCGCTTCTTTGAAGAAGCCGCGCAGGGAGCCGCCAGCGGCAAGAAAGTGGCCAACTGGGTGATCAACAACATTTCCTCCGTCCTGAACGAAAAAGGCATGCGCCCGTCCGAATGCCCGGTGAAGCCGGAAGCCATCCGCGGGCTGATCGCCATCATTGACGACGGCACGGTCTCCAACAACCAGGCCAGGGAGGTATTCAACAAAATGTGGGAGGAACCGGACCTTTCCGCGGCGGAAGCTGCCAAACTGCTCGGCTTTGAAAAGGCGGACTCCTCCTTCCTGGACGGCATCGTGGCGGAAGTCATCGCAGCCAACCCGGACAAGGTTCAGGAAATCCTGGGCGGAAACGACAAGCTCCTCAACTGGCTTACCGGCCAGGTCATGAAAGCCGCCCGAGGCAAGGCCAACCCAAAGATGGTGACGGAAGCGCTGAAAAAAGCTCTTTCAATGGAGTGACCCAGGACAAAGGTTTAAAGGCAGGAGAGACAATTTCATCTTTAATCTCCGGCATCTGCCCATTGTCCGCAGCACATCACGGCTTGAACAGTTTCCTGTTGCCCGCCAGCGTATTCCACACCTGCTTGATCTCTCCGGTAAAGGTCTGCTTCATCATGGAAAGGGAAAAATCCGCGGCCTGCCCCATGCTGATGTAGGGAGGAAGGGCCAGGGCATCCCGGTCCACATGGGCGTCCAGAAGGGCCGGACCCGGATAGCTCAGGAACGTCTGCACCATCTGGTCCACCTGGCCGGACTTGTCCAGCAGGAACCCCTTGATGCCCACGGCGTCCGCCACGGCGGAAAAAGACGGGTTCTCCAGATCGATCTGCCACGGAATCAGGCCCGCGGCCTGCATTTCCAGCTGGATGAAATCCAGGCAGCCGTTATTGTACACCACAACTTTGACCGGCAGCTTGTACTGCGCAATCGTGATGAGGTCCCCCAGCAGCATGGACAGGCCGCCGTCCCCGCAGAGGGCAATCACCTGGCGGTCCGGATATTCCTTCTGCGCGCCCATGGCCATCGGCATGGCGTTGGCCATGGAACCGTGGTTGAAGGAGGCAATCATGCTCCGGCTCATCGTCGCGCAAAGGAAGCGGGCGCTCCAGATGCACGGCGTGCCCGTATCCACCGTAAACACGGCGTCGGAAGCGGCGTACTTGTTCAGGGCGGTGGTGAGCTGCTCCGGACGGATGGGAGACTCCTTGTCGCTGCCTTCCATGTACGCGTTCATGTCCTTCACGTCCTTGGCGTGGCGCTTCAGGGAGGCCTCCAGATGCTCGGAATTCGTTTTCTCCTGAACCATGTTCAGCAGCGCTTCCGCCGTAACGGATACGTCCCCGCAAATGCCCAGGTCCAGGCGGGAGCGGCGTCCCAGCACTTCCCCGCGCCTGTCGATCTGCACGATCTTCGGCTTGGTGGGAATAAAATTGAAATAGGGGAAATCCGTCCCCCACAGCACGATCATGTCGCTTTCGTGCATGGCCTTGTAGGCGTCTCCCCAGCCGAGGAGCCCCGTCATGCCGATGCCCAGGGGATTGTCATGCTCAAAATAATCCTTCCCGCGCCACGTGTAGGCGATCGGGGCCTTCAGACGGTGGGCGAGCCGGACAACCTTGTCCTGCGCCCCGGCGCATCCGGCGCCGCAGAAAAAGGTGATGCGGCGGTGCTCGTCAAACATCCGCGCCAGTAGGGAAAGGGACTCGTGTTCCGGAACGACGTGCTCACGGGTGTAGGAAGGGAGATGCACCAGATCCTCCATTTCCGCAGGAGCGTCCGCGATGTCTCCGGGCAGGACGACGACGCCCACGTCGCGCCTGGCCCACGCATGCTGGATGGCGGACATCAAGATGCGGGGAGCCTGGGACCCTTCGGAAATCAGTTCCGCATAAGAACTGCATTCCCTGAAAAGCTGTTCCGGATGCGTGGCCTGGAAATATTCCAGACCTATCTGGCTCTGCGGAATGTCGGAGGCGATGGCCAGCACGGGAGCGTGGCTCCTGTGGGCGTCAAACAGGCCGTTGATCAAATGGAGGTTGCCGGGGCCGCTGCTGCCGCAGCAGACGGCCAGGTTCCCGCTCAACTGGGCTTCCGCGCTCGCGGCAAAGGCGGCCGCCTCTTCATGGCGCACATGGATCCATTCAATGGTCTTTTTCTTCCGCAGCGCATCCGTGATAGGGTTCAGGCTGTCCCCTACAATGCCGTAAATGCGCTTGACGCCTGCCCTTTCCAAGATTTCAACGATCTGATCAGCTACCCTGTACATGCAGATTAGACCCAGGGCGGAGGACAAAAAAGCAATGCTTTCGTGTCATGCCGTGGCAAAAAGTCCCGTTTTCCCCCGTATCCGGAAAGCATTGAAAAACATCCGGAAGCCGGCCAAGTATCCGGAGCGTTTTTCCTTGAAGAAACAGCGTCAGACTTTACGATTTCCTGCAATTCCATTCATTCTGCTCCATGAAATTCCTCAACAGAATTCTTCTACTGGCCGCCGTACCGGCCATGTTGTCCGCAGCCACGGCGGCTGTCGTCTTCCCGGGACCGCCTTCCGGAGCCGCCGGAGCAGTACAGTCCGGCTCCGCCTATACTCTTTCCAACAGCATCCTGACAGCCAAATTCCTGGATAAAAACGGCAGCATTTCCTTTGGCGGTCTCACGTCCAAACTGGGCCCCGTCGCCAAGGCGGGGGGAGAACTGTTCATCGTCAACCTGGCAGACGGACGGAGCATCAAATCTTCCGAATTGAAGGCGTCCAACGTCAAAATTGCCAATCTGCCGCCCGATCCCAAGGCGTTCAGACTCGCGGAACGCTACCCGGGCAAAGCCCTGACAGCCACCTTTCAGGCGCTGAACAGCACGCTGCGCATTTCCTGGCGCGCCGTACTGCGGGACAATTCCCACTACCTGCGCCAGGAACTGCGGCTGGTGAGCACCCAGCCCGTTCAGATGAAAAACATCGTGGCCATGCAGTATGACCTCATCGGCGGGAAGGCCGGGGAACCACGCATTTCCGGCAACGCCAGGGGAGCGCTCGTCGTCAATGACCTGGCATTCGCCGCGCTGGAAACACCCATGGGCATCAATACCGCCGGAAACGCGGGAAATGCCGGGGATGTCGGCACGGCCTGGAAAGTGGACAAATGGGTGAAAAACTCCTGGACGGGGAATTTCAACATTCCCCGGGAACTGAAAAAACAGTACGGGGACAATCTTGCCTCCGCGGAAGGCCCCGTCTCCATCGACGGCAAGGGCAATCTCACGATTACGTTCCGGTACACAGGGAGCGACGGGGGAAACAACAAGCTGAACCTCGCCGGGGTGCAGCTCCTGTCCGCGCGGGGAGCCGTCCTTGATTCCGATTTCCATCCCGGCGCTACGGGAGACTCCAGTACCAACAATACCTACACGGTCAAGGTTCCTGCCAGGGGCGGCTACATGCTGCGCTACTGGGCGCAGACAAAGACGGAGCCGATCGCCAGCAAGGGGGAAATCACTTTCTCCCTGCCCGTAACCACCGCGGAAAAGGAAGACTCCCTGTCCACGGACACCCGAATGGCGCAGGGCATCTGGAGCCGCAAGACACCCCTCCAGCCCCGGGAAATCTGGAACGTATCCTCCGTTATAGGCCTCTTCGCCCCCGGGCAGCAGCGCAGGTCCTTCCTCGCGTACATGGAACGGGAACGCGCCATGCCCTACCGCCCCTTCATCCATTACAACTCCTGGTATGAGCTGAACATCAACCGTAACAACGATTCCGACCCTGCCAAACGCATGACGGAGGAGCAATGCCTGGCCGTGCTGAAAGACTGGCAGGAGCAGTTTTTCCAGAAGCGCGGCACGGCCATTGACGCCTTCGTCTGGGATGACGGCTGGGACGAATTCAACAGCCTGTGGGACTTCCACAAAATGTTCCCCCAGGGCTTCAGGCGCATTAATGCCGCCGCCGCCCAACAGAAGGCAGGCATCGGCGCATGGCTGGGCCCGGTGGGCGGCTACGGAGCCTCCAAGGGCAAGCGCCTCGCCCACTGGAACGTCAAGCATCCGGACAACAAAATCGGCAACTTCCAGCTTTCCAACAAGGAATACTTCGACGCCTTCGTGGGCCGCTGCTCCCAGATGGTGAAGGACTACAACATGAAATACTTCAAATTCGACGGCATCAGCACCCATTTCCACGCCAAAGGCCCCGGAAACGAGGAAGACGCGGAAGGCATCATCCGCGTGGTGGAGGCCCTTCGCAAAAAGAAGGGCGACCTGTATATCAACTGCACCGTAGGCACCTGGGCCTCCCCCTTCTGGTTCCGTTACGCGGACTCCGTCTGGAGGCAGGAAAACGACTTCGGCACCATTGGCGTGGGCGACAACCGCGACAAATGGATCACCTACCGCGACCGCCTGGTGCATGAGGTATTCGTCCAGGGCTCTCCGCTGATGCCCATCAACTCCATGATGACGCACGGCCTCATAGTCACCAGGCACGGTCCTCCCAACTGCATGCCCAGGGAACCGGAAAACGTGAAAAAGGAACTCCGCTGCGCCGTGGCGTGCGGAACCTCTCTCCAGGAGCTTTATCTGGACCGCGACCTGATGAACGCCAATGGCGGCGTGCTGTGGGACGAACTTGCCAAAAGCATCAAATGGATACGCCGCAATGCGGACGTGCTGGACGACGTGCACTGGGTGGGCGGCAACCCGTGGGACAAGGAAAGCAGGGAAGGCTCCGTTTACGGCTGGGCCGCCTGGAACCGGGACAAGGCCACATTGGCCCTCCGCAACTCTTCCGACCGGGAAAAAAGCTTGACCGCCACTCTCCGCAGCATCCTGGACATTCCCGCCAACGTCAAGGGCGGCATCACCTTCAAGGACTCCTTTGACGACCAGCGCCCCCTGGACGGCTTCACCGGAAAGACTGTGGACATTGACAAGGAACTCACCTTCACGCTGAAACCCTTCGAGGTATTCGTCTACGAAGGAGGAAAAGTCAAATAGCCTCCGGATATCCGGAACCGCAGAACAACTGCCAACTCATTTCTGTCCGCGACACTCCCGAGACTTTTTAGCCGTCAAAGCCGGAAAACCGGATATTCATGGTCCTTCTCAAGTGTGCGGCACAGCGTCTGCGGGGCAAGTGAAACAACCCAAGCCCCATTTCACGGGCATGAAAGCCGCAATTCTCCGTAATTCTTCCGAATATTAAACGGGCAATATTATCAACAAGGGACGCCTCCCCCACTCTCAAAAAGGCGGCGGCTTCCCGTCCGTGAAAAGCCGTCAAACGGGAAAAAACGGATGCGGTGCCGAACCTCCTCCCGGCCAGCTCCCCTTTCATCCGCGGCCGCTCTTCACCGCCCTACCTTCTCGAACGTCACCGCCTCCATGGGATTGGACGGATTGACGGGCATCACCAGGCATTGCGCATTCTCCCCGCCCAGATAAAGCGTATAGCCGTTCCCGGGAGGGCAGGAAATGGATACGGCATAATACCCTCCGTTCTGCGTCAGGGACCAGGTGCCCCGGTAGGTGGAGACAAGATCCTCCTCCAGTACGGACAAGTCGTCCCTGTTCTCCGCTTGTGATATCCACCATCCCCAGGACTCCCGGCGGGGGAAGGAGGAAACCTCGCAGCTTCCGTCTTCATGAAGCTGGATCGTGGATGAACTGACCTGGAAAAAACGGTTCAGCTCCGCCGGACGGGAAAACCACCGCTCGCGGGGGGTGGATTCCACGGCATACACGCCCGCCAGAGACTTGGCCTCCGGCTGCGCCACGCACAAAAAACTATCCCTGTCCATCAGCTTGAAGCAGACAATCCCCACTACGGCCAGGGGAAACAGGAGCGCCAGGAAAAAAGCCCACAGCACCATCCGCCGCCTCCACCACACGTAAACCGCTGCCAGCCCCGCCACACCGCCTGCGGACATCCAGAAGCCCCACGACCGGCAGGCGATCGCAAAAGCGGCGGAAAGAACGGAAAGGCCATGGCAGAGATCATTCCACATAGGTTCATCAGAATCGCTGGAACACGTTCAAAGTCAAGTCTGCAATTCCGGATATGCCGGGATGGAAGGCCTGCGCCGCAAAAACTCCCGTCATCGTTCCTTCAAAGCGTCCTATGGGCTTCCATCCCCGGGCCGAATCAGGTAAACAGGCGTTCCGGACATGAAAAATACAGCACATTACCAGGGGCTCACGGAAAAGCAGGTTCTGGAAAACCGTGACAAATACGGCGTCAATATCCTGACTCCCCCTGAAAAAGAACCTTTGTGGAAGCAGTTTCTGGAAAAATTCTCCGACCCCATCATCAAGATACTCCTCGTGGCCCTGGTCCTGTCCGTAGGCGTGGCCTGCTACCAATTCTTCTCCGGTGCGGAACCGGCAAGCGTCTTTCTGGAACCCGTCGGCATCCTGGTGGCCATTCTGCTGGCCACCTGCGTGGGCTTCGTCTTTGAGGTAAGTGCCAATAAAAAATTTGAAATCCTGAACCAAGTCAACGACGACACGATGGTGCAGGTCATCCGCGGCGGCAATATCTGCGAAATTCCCCGCCGTGACGTGGTGGTCGGAGACGTGGTCGTCCTGAACACCGGGGAGGAAGTCCCCGCGGACGGTGTTCTGCTGGACGCCGTTTCCCTCCAGGTCAACGAATCCACGCTGACCGGAGAGCCCCTCATCAGCAAAACCACGGTGGAAGCCGAATTCAAGCCGGACGCCACCTATCCCTCCAACCACGTCCTGAAGGGAACCACCGTGGTGGACGGCCACGGCGTCATGGAAGTGACGGCCGTGGGGGACAAGACGGAATACGGCAAGGTTTACGAAGGCTCCCAGATAGACAACAAGGTGGAAACGCCCCTGAACCGCCAGCTTTCCCGGCTGGGGGACCTGATTACCTGGGCCAGCTACGCCATTGCCGCCCTGATCATCATTGGCCGCCTTACCCTGTACTTCACCCGTCTGGAAGGCGCGGTGGACTGGCTGGCCGCGGGCAGCTACATTCTGAACACCATCATGATCGCCGTCACGGTCATCGTGGTAACGGTGCCGGAAGGGCTGCCCATGAGCGTCACGCTGAGCCTGGCTCTCAGCATGAAAAGCATGCTGAAAGCCAACAATCTGGTGCGCAAGATGCACGCCTGCGAGACTATGGGGGCCGCCACCGTCATCTGCACGGACAAGACGGGCACCCTGACACGCAACCAGATGAACGTGTACAAGGCGAATTTCTACGGCCAGGGCGACGCCCTGCCGGCGGATGACGAACTGGGGAACCTGATCCGGGAAGGCATTGCCGTCAACTCCACCGCTTTCCTGGATTATGCCGATCCCGAACACATCAAGGCGCTGGGCAATCCTACGGAGGGCGCCCTGCTGCTCTGGCTGCACGGCCAGGGAATAAACTATCTGGACCTGCGGGAAAACGCGCGCGTGCTGGAACAGCTTACCTTCTCCACGGAACGCAAGTACATGGCCACCGTCGTGGACTCCCCCCTGCTGGGTAAAAAAGTCCTGTACGTGAAGGGCGCGCCGGAAATCGTGCTGGGCAACTGCGCCACGGTGCGCACGCCGGACGGAGAAACGGACGCCGCCGCCATGCGCCCCGCCATTGAGGAACAATTGCTGGCCTACCAGAACCAGGCCATGCGCACGCTGGGCTTCGCCTACCGTATTCTGGATGATGACACCCCCGTGTTCCAGGATGGAAAACTGGCACGGCACGACCTGGTTTACCTGGGCATCACCGCCATTTCCGACCCCGTCAGGGACGACGTTCCCCAGGCCGTGAAGGACTGCATGGATGCCGGAATCAGCATCAAGATCGTCACGGGAGACACGCCGGGCACCGCACGGGAAATCGGCCGCCAGATCGGCCTGTGGACGGAAGCGGACACGCCGGACCGCCTGATGACGGGCGTGGAATTTGAACGGACGCCGGACAAGGAATTGCTGGACCGCGTGATGGACCTCAAAATCATGTGCCGCGCCAGGCCCATGGACAAGGAACGCCTGGTAAAGCTGCTCCAGCGGAAAGGCCAGGTGGTGGCCGTCACCGGGGACGGCACCAATGACGCCCCCGCGCTCAACGCCGCCCAGGTGGGGCTTTCCATGGGGGACGGCACCACCGTCGCCAAGGAGGCCAGCGCCATCACCATTCTGGACAACTCCTTCATGAGCATTTCCCGTGCCGTCATGTGGGGCCGTTCCCTGTACCGGAACATCCAGCGGTTCATCGTGTTCCAGATGACCATCAACGTGGCGGCCTGCCTCATCGTGCTCATCGGCGCCTTTCTGGGAACGGAATCCCCCCTCACCGTTACGCAAATGCTGTGGGTGAACCTGATCATGGACACCTTCGCCGCCCTGGCCCTGGCTTCCCTTCCGCCGGACGAACGCGTGATGCAGGATCCGCCGCGCAAGACCACGGACCATATCATCACCCGGCCCATGGGCCGGGACATCCTGGGCGTGGGCATTCTGTTCGTAGCCTTCCTGTTCGGGCTGCTCCAATACTTCAAGCATGCGGACATCACCAGCCTCACCCAGTTCAGCATCTCCGGCTATCTGGGAAGCTACCTGGACTTCTCATCCCCGGAACATGCACTGACACCTTACGAACTGTCCCTGTTCTTCACCATCTTCGTTCTTCTCCAGTTCTGGAACATGTTCAACGCCAAGGCATTCAATACGCACAGAAGCGCCTTCGCGCGCATGGGCGCCAGCATCGGAGGCTTCGGCTTGGTGGCCCTGCTCATCCTGGCGGGACAGTACCTCATCGTCACCTTCGGCGGCAAGATGTTTAACGTAGTACCCCTGAGCTGGACGGACTGGGGCCTCATCTTTGCAGGAACTTCCATCGTCCTGTGGATCGGGGAATTCATCCGGATGCTGGGAGACTCCAGCCATAAATCCTGATACATTTTTATCCCGTAAAAATGGATAAAACACGGATCAGGCCATCTTGAATCCAATAAAAAAATCATGGACAATTACGGAAAATATTTTATTTTTTAGAGAAGTTGATTGCATTTTAATTCAATCTCCAATCTCTTCTTATGCTCCATGTTGCCCACATCACAAAATTATCCGCATGGCTGGTTTCAGGAGGAATTTTTCTATCTGTCGCAAACGCCGAGGAGGAAGATACCGGCACTTTGCAAATTGAATCTGTTCCGGATGAATTATCCGCTGATATTCATATTGCAAAAGAAGAAGGGAAAGAACCGCCCAGAAGCGAAGCTGAGGACAAAAAACGTACAAACCTGGGAATTGGGGAATTTGTGACACTCTCCCTGACAGGAAAACCTTCTCTCATAGGAGATGTAGAAAAACTGGAATGGGAAGTCATTTCCAATAAGGATATTGTTCATTTCATAGGAAAGCGAAAAGGTGTAAAAAAGGTCAAATTCCAAGTCAGTCCCTATGTCAAGGAGGGAGGAAATCTCACCATCCAGGTTAAAACATCCGCAAACCTGAAAAAAACTATAGAATTTCAAGTCTTTCTGCCAAAGCAGGATAAAAATGGCCAGCAGCAGGTAACGGTACAGCATGCAAAAAATCCGAAGACAGGAAAACGCGGTTACGACGAATGGAATTTCGAAGCTTTCCCTACGGAAACAGGATGTTATGCGAAACTTGAAATTACCCTCCATCCTACCGATGTAAGTTTCAAGCACGTGGAAGTCAAGGAAACCCATTTGAAGAACATTCCCGATCCACTTCCCGAAATGGCGGATGAACACAAACCGTTGGTCATAGCTGCTGATGTAAACAGGAGAAACGTTTTTATTGATAACATCGGATCCCCTAAAACCATGAACCGATGCAAGGATTTGCCTCAGGAATGGTGGTGGGTCACCAAGTTCAGTACCAGCCAATTTTCAGATCCAATCGTAGACATCACCACGCAAAAACAATATTTCCGCTTCGACTGGTCTGCCCCCAATGAAGAAGGCGTTACCATTAGAGTAACAAAATTCGGCCGTGGTGTCCAAAGGACGGCAATCAAGCTCCCCTATTACAAGCCGTCACGCAAACCGGAAACACTGACACAATTTTTATGACCCGACTCATCATCATCTTTTTTTCCTGTTTGGCAGGTGCCGGTTTAGTTCTCAGTACACCGGTAAAGCTGGCTCCTGATGTGCCTTCTCCTCCCTATCCCCGGATTCTCAAGTCTCCGAAGAATATAGCTTTTCAACTAAACACATTGCTTGAGGAAGGAAAGCTGGAGGAGTTCTATCAGTCCGCATCCCGGGAACTGGCAAAGATAGATGATGAAGGTGAACAGGATCAAGACATGGAGCGTATCCAATCCCGTTTATGGGTTTTTTATTACGTCGCGGCAGCTCCGTTTTTTCAAATGGAGGAAAAACCGGATGAAATGATTTCCTGGTCTCATTCAAGATTACTGGATTATCTGACCAAAATCAGTGCAGTCCGCTATATGGCTTATTTCCGCAACGATGCGATAAACGGAGATACGGTCATTCCAACTACCCTGCGCGCCGAGTATTGTGCCCGGATTATTAAAGACATGCGTCTCTCCTACGATCCCGAGTCAGAGAAAAAACAACAGAAAAAGGGGGAAGAATTCATGGCAGACTCCCGGAATCTGATGAACAAAAAGAAATTGGATTTTCTGCAACTGCAGCGGAGGGAACGCCTGTTCCAGTACAAGCTGAGTACGGCCTCCAAAAGGAACGACATGGTCAAAAACAATATTCAACTGCTGGAAGAAGATTTCATTGCCATGCTGCTCCGCTCTTTTCCCGGCAATGCGGCCAAAATTAAAAAGTACCTGAAACAGGCCGGATACTTAAACAAGGAAATCCCACCGCTGCTTGACCGCACGGCAGGCCGTACGCCGAAAACCGCCTTTTTATACAAATAGGGCGGAATCAAACAGCAGCATCTTCCACGGCAAGATATTCAACATGGCCGGATAAACGTGAGCCTCATCGTTGCAGGCACCCCGCCATCCTGTGGTTCGGGAAGCTGGCGGGGGCCTTCCTCCGCAGCTCCTTCTCTCCGGCGTCCGTGAGCCTATCCGGCCGCATGATGCGGCCGAAATCACCCCTGCATGACACGGACGGCGCTGCCGCCCGGAAAGCCTTCTTTCAACAAAGGGACACCCGGACATGTCATTCACAGCATGGACTTGACACGCCTGACGGGCTCTATTTCCGTTTTTGCCGCCTTTCTCTCCCTGACCTGCCTGCTCTTTCCCGGCTGTAAAAAAGCGGAACGGCAGGCGCCTGAAATGCCCACGCTTACGTATGAACACCCGGTCGCGATGGACATTCCCGTCAAGGGAAGCTGGGTGGGCCATCTGGACGGGGTGGACAATGCCTCCATCGTGCCGCAGGTGACGGGCTACCTGCAAACGCAGAACTATTCCAACGGCGCCGTCGTGAAAAAGGGGGAAGTCCTCTTCCGGATTGACGATACCGTTTTCAAGGATCAGGTAACCAAGGCCCAGGCTACGCTGGAACAGTCGCAGGCCCAGTTGCAGCAATTGAATTACGACTTGCAGATTTACAAGCCGCTGGCGGCGGAGAACGCCATCTCCAAACAAAAATATGAAGACACGCGCCTGTCCGCCATCGCCGCGGAAGCCCAGGTGAGGGAGGCCACGGCTGCGCTGGAACTGGCCAAAAGGAACCTTTCCTACACCATCCTGTACGCCCCCTTTGACGGAATCGCCGGCATTTCCAAGACGAACATAGGCGACCTGGTCAGTCCGGAAAGCGGCGCCCTGGCCATCGTCTCCTCCGTGGACCCCATCCGCGTCAACTTTGCCGTCACTCAGCAGGAATGGATTCAGCAGGCGGGAAAAAACGGGGACGAAGGCATCCGCACGGACAGCAAGCTGGACATCACGCTCAAGGACGGCAGCACCTATCCGGAACAAGCCACCGTCGTAGCCATTGACCGGGCATTCAACCCCCAGACGGGAACGATCCGCGTGCAGGCCAACCTTCCCAACAGGGACTACCTGCTGAGGCCCGGCATGTTCATCATCGCCACGGCGCAGCTCGCCACCGTTAAAAATGCGCTGACGGTGCCCGCCAAGGCCATTCTTTCCACGCAGGGCCGCTTTTTCGTGGTCACGCTGGATGAAAACGACCACCCCTCTATCGTCCCCGTGCAGGCCGGGACGCAGATCGGGGAACGGCAGCAGGTCACTCCCCTGAAGCCGGACTCCCTCACTCCGCAGAGCAAAGTAGTCGTGGACGGCCTTCTCCAGGCGGAGGCGGCCACCCGGAATCCGGACGCCCGCCTGAAAGCGGTCCCTGCCTCCAACCAATAAGCCCTTTTTCACCATGGCCGACTTCTTCATCAAGCGCCCCATTCTTTCCTTCTGCCTCTCCATCATCATCGTCCTGCTGGGGGCCTTCTCCATTCTGCGCCTTCCCGTTTCCGAATACCCGGACATCATCCCCCCCTCCAGCCAGGTGACGGCCACCTATCCCGGGGCCGACGGCGAGACGGTGGTCAAATCCATCGCCTCCCCCATGGAACAGCAAATGTCCGGCGTGGACGGCATGTCCTACATGACCTCCGTCAACACCAACAACGGGCAGATGAGCATGATGATCCTGTTCGAGACAGGTACGGAAGCGAACATGGACCAGGTACTCTCCTACCTGCGCTACGGGCAGGCCACCTCCCAGCTTCCGCCGGAAGTCAGCGAACTGGGCATCTCCCTGCGCAAAACCAGCGGGCTGCCCGCCCTGGTCATCAGCTTTTATTCCCCCAACGGAACCTATGACGGCCTGTGGCTGGCCAACTACGCCTACATCAACATGGTGGATGCCATCAAGCGCGTCCCCGGCGTGGGGGACGTCCAGGTCTTCGGCTCCGGCCGCTACGCCATGCGCATCTGGCTGAATCCGGAAAAAATGGCGGCCCTGAACATCACGGCCAGGGATGTCATGCAGGCCGTCCAGGCCCAGAACGCCGTGAATCCGGCGGGGAAGATAGGCGCCCAGCCCGCTCCGCCGGACCAGCAGCTCTCCTTCACCGTCAAGGCTCCCGGACGCCTGACGACCGTGGAGGAGTTTGAAAACATCGTGGTGCGCGGCCAGGGCAGCTCCATCGTGCGGGTGAGCGACGTCGCCCGCGTGGAACTGGGTTCGGAAACCTACAGTCTCAGCTCCACCGTCAACGGCATGCCGGCCGCCTCCCTGGGCATTTACGAAGCGCCGGGCGGAAACGCCATCCAGCTGGTGGACAATATCAAGGCACTTCTGGCGGAAAGCAACCTGCCGCCGGGCATGGATTACCTGGTTTCCCTGGATTCCACCCTGGCCGTACGCGCCGGGATTGAAGACATCGTCAGCACCCTGCTCATCGCGCTGGGCCTCGTGGTCCTGGTGGTATTCATCTTCCTGCAGGGGTGGCGCGGAACGCTCATTCCTGCATTTGCCGTTCCGGTCTCCATCGTCGGCGCCTTCATCGCCTTCCCGTTCTTCGGCTTTTCCATCAACACCATCTGCCTGATGGGGCTGGTGCTGGCCATCGGCCTGGTGGTGGATGACGCCATCGTGGTGGTGGAAGCAGTGAAAAACCACATTTCCAACGGAGAAAAGCCGCTGCCGGCCACCATTGCGGCCATGCGGGAGGTATCCGGCCCCATTGTCAGCACGGCCCTGGTGATTTCCTGCGTGTTCGTTCCCACATTGCTGCTCCCCGGCGTATCGGGAAAGCTGTTTGAGCAGTTCGCCGTGACCATCGGCATGTCCATCATCATTTCCGCCTTCTGCGCGCTGTCCCTCAGTCCGGCGCTGTCCTCCCGGCTGCTGAAAGCGGGCAATTCGGACACCATCTGGCTGCTGGGCCCCTTTTTCAACATGTTCAACAAAGGGTTCAACAAGGCGCGGGACTGGTACGTCAACGCCTGTTCCTGGCTGATCCGCCGCATGTGGCTATCCATTCTGCTGCTGGCCGCCATGACCGCCCTGCTCTTCCCGATGGCCAGGCTCATTCCCTCCGGATTCCTTCCCAATGAAGACCAGGGCTACCTCTTCGGCGGCGCGGAGCTGCCGGACAATACCTCCCTGAATGTCACGGAGAAAACGTCCGCGGAAATTGAACGGATCATCCGGGAAGACCCCGGCGTGGAAGTGGTCACCACTGTCAACGGCTTCAACCTGATCAGCAGCGTCCAGAGCTCCTCCAACACCTTCTTCTTCATTTCCCTGAAGCCCTGGTCCGAACGAAAGGGACCGGACATGACGGCGGACGCCATCGCCGCCAGGCTGAAGAGCAAGCTGAACGCGTCAATTTCCTCCGGCATGGCCTACGTGGTTCCTCCTCCCCCCCTCCCGGGAGTGGGCACCTCCGGGGACGTCACCTTCCTGCTGGAAGACCGGCAGGGCATAGGCGAGGAATTCCTGGCCTCCAACACGTCCAAATTCATCGAGGCGGCCGGGAAAAGGCCGGAAATTGCGGGCATCAGCAACTTCATGTCTCCCTCCAACCTTCAATACAATCTGAACGTCAATACGGAACAGGCCACCCTCCAGAACATGAACGTGGATGAGATTTATGCCACCATCCAGGCGTACATGGGGAGTACCTTCCTGAACAACTTCAACATCTACGGCCAGGAATGGCAGGTGTACATGCAGGCGGACGCCCCCTACCGGGACAGCATCGACAAGCTATCCATGTTCTACGTGCGCAACAATGACGGGGATCCGGTCCCTCTGGACTCCGTCATCAACGTCACGCACGGATGGGCTCCGGAATTCCTGATCCGCCAGAACATGTTCAACAGTTCCCAGCTCAACATCACGCCGGCGGAAGGCTATTCCTCCGGACAGGTCATGAACGCCCTGGAAGAGGTCTTCGCCCAGACGATGCCCGCGGGCATGGGCTACGGCTACTCCGGCATGAGCTATCAGGAAAAACAGGCGCAGCACGGCATCACCATCGGCATGATTTTCGCGGCCTCCGCCATATTCGTTTTCCTGATCCTGGCCTCCCTGTATGAAAGCTGGTCGCTCCCCGTCGCCGTCTTCATGACCGTTCCCATCGCCATTCTGGGCGCCTTCGCGGCTCTGTGGATTTTCGGCCAGCAATTGAACATTTACTCGGAAATCGGGCTCATCGTGCTGATTGCCCTGGCGGCGAAAAACGCCATCCTCATCGTGGAATTCGCCGTGCTGGAACTCAAACAGGGGAAAGACCTGCTCACCTCCACCCTAGATGCGGCCAGAATCCGCCTGCGGCCCATCCTGATGACCAGCATCGCCTTCATCATGGGCTGTCTTCCTCTGGCCCTGGCCACGGGCGCGGGAGCGGCGGCGCGGCAGGTGGTGGGCATTGGCGTGATCGGGGGGATGATTACGGCCGTCTTTATCGGCGTTTTCTTCATTCCCTCCTTCTTCTACCTGATCGCCAAACTGGCCAAACTGGACAAGAAGGCCGCCCTGGAACGGCAGGAAAAGGCCTCATGAAAAGGCTGTATGGCGGCTCTCCCGTAAAACGGAAGACCCCATGAAACCGGCAACATCCCCTCCTTCCGGCGGCGTCACATCCAGAATATCCAGGCCCAGAATGCCTTGACGCACACGAGCACCACATTGATCAGTAGACCGACCTTGATCATGGACATCTGGGGAACTCTCCCCGTGGCGAAGGCCAGCGCGTTGGGCGGCGTGGATACGGGGAGCATGAACGCGCAGGAAGCGCCGATGCCTACCAGAAGCACCAGCGGAGTGGCGGACATTCCCATGGCGGAAGCCACCGTCACCATCAGCGGAGCCACCAGGGCGGCGCTGGCCGTATTGGAACAAAACTCCGTCAGGGACGTGATGAAAACGCTGATGATCAGCAGAATGATCAGAGGATTCTGCCCCATCGCCAGGTCGGAAACCTGGTTTGCCAGGAATTTGGCCGCGTCCGTTTGAACGAGAACCGTGCTGAGAGTAATGCCCCCGCCAAACAGGAGCAGCACGCCCCAGTCCGTATTTTTGGCAATGCCGCTCCAATTGATGACGCCGCACAGGGGCAGCAGCACCACGGCGCACAGGGCAATCAGCGTGTCCATGGAAGGAATGCCGCCCAGCAGGGAGGAAAGAAAACCGCTGCCCATCCAGCACCCCGCAATCAGAGCAAACAGGATCAAAACGCGGATCTGCTTTCCGTCCAGGCCGGAAGGCCGTTCCTCGTCCGTGGCGGGCGCCATATCCACGTGCAGCTTCAGGTTGGGCTTGAAAAACAGGTACATCAGGGAGAACACCAACACGCCGAACACGGCCACAATGGGCATCGCAATGCGGAACCACTCCGCAAACCCCATGGCAAGCTCATGGGCCGCAATCGCATTGGGAGGAGAGCCCACCAGCGTGCCCATGCCGCCGATGGACGCGCTGTAGGCCACCCCCAGTACGGCGAACGGAGCCGTGGTCTTGATTTTCTCCTTCGGAATACGGTCCAGCAGGCCGATCACCAGCGGCAGCATCATGGCCGCGGTGGCCGTATTGGACATCCACATGGAAAGAAATGCCGTCGCCAGGAAAATCAGAACCAGGGCCATGCCCAGGCTCCCCCTCGCCACGGTCAGTATCTTCCCGGCCAGCCATGAATCTATCTTCTGTTCATGCAGAGCCCCCGCTATCGCAAAACCGCCGAAGAACAGAAAAATGGTGGGGTCCGCAAATCCGGCCAGCGCCCTGGCGCCCGGCAGAATGCCCATGAACATGGCCAGAACAGGCACCAGAAGGGCAGTCACGGTCACATGCAGGGCCTCCGTCAGCCACAGGATGCCGATGAACGTCAGCACGGCCAGGCCCTTGGCTACCTGCGGCTCCACGGGAAGCCACTTGAGCATGGCCAGGAAAAGAAGGACATCACAGGCAATAATGATGTAATTGCGGTGTCCCTTGGGTTTGTCTGTCGTATCGTGGCGCATGGCGGAAAAACGGAATGATATTCCCTTCTATGTAGGGCCGCGGGGGGGGTAAAGCGTCAATACATTTTCCGGACAATTGCGCCCGGTGCCGCGAATATGCCCGGATGCGGAAGATGCCGCGGCACGAAAAAAGCCGCCGCGCATCAGGCGGGGCGGCTTGTAAAACCGTTTGATGGACGCACGGGGGCAATCCCTCCCGTGCGGACAATTATTCAGCCGCGGGCTCGGCGGCTTCCTTCTTGGCAGCCGGCTTTTTGGCAGGAGCCTTCTTGGCGGCAGCGGCCTTGGGTTCCGCTTTCTTGGTTTCCGTTTTCTTCGCGTCAGCCTTCTTGGCAGGAGCCTTGGCCGCGGTCTTTTTGGCGGGAACGTCCTTGGCGGCCGGCTTTGCTTCCTTGGCAACGGGAGTAGCCAGGCGGATAGGCGTATTGGAATTCAATTTGGCCTGTTCCTTCTTACGCTTAAGGTAATCGGCACGTCTGCGGCGCTTGGTGACTTTGCGGATTTGCTGTCCCATAGTGATATTGCTATGATAATTACTAATTTTTGAAAAGCTCCATGCCATACATGGGCGGAGATAGGACTACCAACCCGGCATCCGATACGCAAGCACAAAGCGTTATTAAGGCACAGAAAGGCGGCTTTCCCATCCGCTTTTCAGCGGGTTTCCCTGCCTCACGGCGCCATTGCCGCAAAGGCCGTACGGGAAAAAAGTCACCACAATTTCAGCGCATCCACGCGGGCGGGACGCTCCCAGCGCACATGGTCGCGGATGGCGGCGGCGATGAATTCCAGCCCGCGTTCCACCGCAGGCACGAGCCCGTCCCCGGCCGCCAGGCGGGCGGCAATGGCGGCGGACAGGGAGCATCCCGTTCCGTGCGTGCTGACATCCTGCACGCGCGGACGCGTCCATTCCCCCAGCATGCGGCCGTCCGGCCCCGCAAGCACGTCGCGGCAGTCCCCTGCCAGATGGCCGCCTTTCAGCAGCACGGGGCACCCGTACCGGAGCGCCAGCCTGGCAGCGGCTTCCGGCAATTCATCCCGCTCCGGATTGGAGGAGGAACGGAGCAACACGGCGGCTTCGTCCAGATTGGGGGTCAGCAGGGCGGCACGCGGCAGGAGCAGTTCCTCATAAACGGCCACGGCCTCTTCCCGCATCAGGCGGTCGCCGGCCGTCGCAATCATAACGGGGTCCACCACCAGGGGAATATCCCTATCCTTCAGCACCCCGTGCACGGCGCGGACGATGGAGGGGGAATACAGCATGCCCGTCTTCACGGCGGCAACGGGAAAATGTTCCAGATTAATTCTGACCTGGTCGGCCACCAGTTCCGGCTCCACTTCCTGGATGCCGCGCACCAGTCCGGGCACTTCCGAGACGATGCAGGTGACCGCCGTCAGCGCGAAAGCGCCCATGGCATGTGCCGCCTTCAGGTCCGCCTGGAGGCCGGCCCCGGCGGAACAGTCGGAACCGGCGATGGTCATCATTACGGGAATCTCGCTCATGCCCCTGTTTTTAATCGTGCGGAAAGACGTTGAACATTCAAAAATCAACCAGCGGCTTCCAACTGTCACAAATCCCTGTGGGAAAATGGCGCAGGAATGCCACAATCCGGCCCATGACCCACGCCGCTCCATCCGGGGACGACCAGGAATTCTGGCTTTTCGTCCAGGACGCTCCGCTGCCCTCCGGGGAAGAACTCCAGCAGGCCATGTTCCGCCTGGACCCCTGTTTTCAACTGAACCTCTCCGGAGCTCCGGAAGAAGCCCCGGACCATGTGCTGGAAGGCAGCTACCTTGATGAAGAAGGGGAATCCCAGCTGGACGTGTTCTGGGTCATGGAGGCGGAAGACGCGCGCAAGGCCTTCAAACGCGACCGCGGTGCCCTGAAAAAAATAGGAGACCGCACCAAAATGCTGCGTTTTATTCTGGAAGACGAATGCGCCATGGGACACGTTTTTGCCATGATTCACGCCATTCTGGAAAACCGGAACGGGCTGCTCGTCATCCCCGATGAACGGGGATTCGTCATTCTGGAACGGAAGGAAGCCCTGAAATTCCTGCATCAGGAAATTCAGGAAAACTGACTCTTCCTCATGGGGCGGAAGAAGGCTGGCGGCCCTCCTGCGGCGTCTGCCTCCGGCTATTCAGCTCAAGAGCCTTCTTTTTCCAGACTTCCGCCATGTTCGCATCCTGCCGGGTGCCTTTGCCCGTGCTGTAGCAGACGGAAAGCATCAGCATGGCGTTCACGTGCTCCTGCCCCGCCGCCAGACGGAGCCAGTTGAACGCCTTCCCCTCATCCACGGGAACGCCGGAGCCGTCCAGATAAGCCAGCCCCACAATATACTGGGCATGGGGCTCCCCGGCGGAAGCGGCCTGCTGGTACCATTTCATGGCGCGCTCCATGTCCTGCGCCACTCCCTCCCCCTTGGCATGGACGCGCCCCAGATACATGGACGCCGCCACATCCCCCCCGTTGGCGGCCCTTTCCAGAAAGGCCAGCCCTGATGCCGCATCCTTGTCAAAGCCCAGCTCCCCTTCCATGGATGCGCGCCCCAGCAGGGACAAAGCGCCCGGATGGTTTTCATCCGCCGCCTTGTGCCACAACTCCACGGCCTTGTTCCGGTCCTGATTGACGCCGTCCCCTTTGGAATACATCATGCCCAGCATGTACAGGGCGTTCCCGCGCTGGCTGCCGGGCCGGGCCACGCCATATTCAAACCATTCCCTGGCCGCGCCCGGATCACGCGTTACTCCGGTACCGTAAAGAAAAAGGGCTCCGATGACCGTCTCCCCGGAATAACCGGCTCCGGACTCCGCCACGGACTCGCACCAGGAACGGACATCCAGCGGGTGAACCCAGCCATTTTGCAGGCCTTCCGCATACAGGGAGGCAAGCTCGTTCAGGGCCTCCACATGTTTTTTATCATCTCCCCTCGTGCGTTCGGCCTCTGCGGAAGCCGCCTGAAGGCGGTTTTTCCAGGTTCCGGCCTTTCCCGTGTCTGCGGAAGGTTCAGCCTCTTTTTCCCCGTTCTTCTCAGAACGGACCGGCTCCTTCTGTCCTCCGGACGGCTTATTCTCGCAGCCGCACCAGAAAACGGCCAGGAAGGCCAGCAGGCAGGGGAAAATCTTCTTCATCATATGTTCACCATAAGGCAGCCGCCCGCAGCTGCCAAGCAGAGAAACGACAGAAACGCCGTTTTGGCCCCGTAGTATGGCAAATAAGGCGTCAACACCCGGAAAGCGCGCGGAGTTTCTTGCTTTTTAGCATTGAATATTTGTCTTCTTTCTGTTCTAACAGAGTCGTTCACCTATCATGAAAACTTCTCCATGCCTGTATCTTCTGACATGTCTGGCCATGGCGTTCCTGGAATGCGCCTTTCACCGGGCCTACGCAGAAGAACGGCCTGTGAAATACATCTTTGAGCTTTCCGACGAACCCGTGAAAGTCCGGCCGGGGAAAATAGACACGAAAAGCGTTTTCTTCCCAAAATACGCGCGCGGCACCTCCCCGGAGGCACTGAAGCGGCAGGCGGCCATTTTCCAGACGCCGGAGGAACAGGAAACGCCGGAAAACAAAGTTGCCATCAACATCCATATGAACAGCGACAGGGATGATGCGGACGGCGGCAACCTGACGGGGTACGAATTCAACCATTCAAACACCCAGGAAGGCATGATCATCACAACGGAAACGCCGGACGAGGAAGTCTGGCTGAATGACGGGGACCCGGACAGCCCCTTTTTCCACACGCCCCGTTCCGCGACCAATACGGAAATCCGGGAAATATCGGCTCCGGCGGACGTCTGGCCGGCCTGGAATGAAGAAGAAGTGAATTTAAGCATGAATCTTCCGGAATCGGCGCCCCGCCCTTTCGTGATCAGTCCGTCTCCGCAGGGTTCCTTCCGGACCATCATCAAATCCTTCAACGGAGAGGTTTTTGAAACGGAACCCAAACCGCTCCATCCCGTATGGGACGACCTTCCCCCCGGGTACGTTCCCATTCCCGCACTGCCCGCCTACCAGCCCACTGCCTTTAAAAACTGAAAAGGGCGTTTCTCCCAGGTTTTCAGAACTTGAACCGCACGGCTCCGTAAAGGGACCAGCCGTTAAAGGCCCTGGCCGTGGCGGAATCCGTATGGCTGGTGACGTATTCCAGCCCCAGCATCAGTTTTACCGTATCAATGGACTCCGGACACAGATAGCAATTCAGGCCCAGGTAAAAGGAATGCATGCTGTCCACCCATGCGGGATAGCGCGTCACGGAAGGGACATAACGGCTGTTCAGGCGCACGGAGCCGTCTCCAAAGGAACATTGATACTGGAAAACACCTTCCAGATGCGGGGAAATCCGGTAAACCGGCTGTAAAACGAGTCCGTACACATTCTTGGCGCCGGGCTGTCCCACAATTCCCACCCCGGCCAGCAAATTGGCCATTACGGCCAGATTGCCGCGCCTTGCGTCCCAGCTCAGGGAAAGCACATCCTGCGCACCTGGTCCCTGGTAATCGGAACCGGAGGCAATCTTTCTGCCGCGCCATTCCGTAAAATTATGGGCGTACTGGTATCCCAGGCTCTGGGAATCCCACATGGGGGAAGCCACGTTCCACTTCATGGCGACCAGAGCAAACACGTTATCGTCGGAATGGAACTGGATTTCATCCGTCAAATCCGTTCCGTTCGCATTCAGGTACACGCCGTAGGAATGGTACAGGTTTTTAGGATTCTTCTGAAAATTGGCTTCAAATCCCCAGTTGGAAATGGGAATCAGCTCATTGCAGATGGCGGACCTCTCCACCGTCTTGATCCGGGAGGAAGGAAGGCAATACTCCGAAGTCAGGTGCGGGGTCAGCTTGCCGGCCCGCAACTTGACGCCGGGCAGCGTCTTTTCCAGATAAAGTTCATACAGGGACCATTCCGTATGGCTTCCCGTCCACTCTCCGCGCACTTCCCGGTGGCGGCCTTCCAGGTCCCCTACGTTCGTCAGGTTCGACAGGCGCCAGGAACCGTCGCCCAGCAGGATGTCCGCCCCCAAATAGGCGCGCCGCCATTCGCTGTTATGGCCCCCGGACCCCGGACAAAACCTGTTGGAACCGTTGGGGCTGACAGCCGCCGTCTGATACTGGCCGATCAGGGTCAGCTTCACCTTCCGGATCCAGGAGGAATCATCCCGGTACAGGACAGGTCCGCGGGCGAGGGCTCCGCACCAGGTGGGAGAAGGGGACTCCTGCCCCTGCATGGCCGGAATGCCGGCATTCGCCGCACTCAAAGCCGCGTACCAGCACGCGCCGAACAGGCAATTCCTCAGGCAAACAGGCATCATGATCGGATCAACTCAGGGTTGCAGGACGCACACCATACGGGGATGCTTTTGAAAATCAAGTCCCGATCTTCCGTTTGCCATTGCCGTTACTCCATGAAATGTGCTATGAATGGGAAAACCATGAACGCTCCAACCCGCCCCTCTCTCTGGCAAAACTTCATTCTGTGCCTGACGAAAAAATATGCCGACTTCTCCGGCAAGTCCTCCCGCCGCGAATTCTGGGGATTCAATCTGTTCCTGCTTCTTGGCGCCTTGTTTTTCTCCTTCGCGGGAACCGTATTGACCCTCGCGTCCCTGCCGTGGAAGGAACTTCTTTCCACGGACAACCAGGAAGTATTCCACGCCATAGCCCAGGAGCACTTCATGTACTTCATCATCACCATCCAGGTCGTATTCCTGTCTATCTACCTTCCCTTCTGGAGCGCCATCATCAGAAGGCTCCGCGACGCCGGATTCCATACGGCATGGGGGTACGGCTATATCGCGCTGGGAATCGCCTGCCTCATCAAATGGATGGTTTTTGACCGCTTCCGGTACAGTACGGACGGCAGCATGGACCCGACCACCCTGTTCCTGGCCGTCGTGGGAAACGTCTGGTTCCTGCTGATCGTTATTCTGGCCTGTTTCCCTTCCCGCCCGGAGCCGGAGAAACTGCCTGGACAATGACCTCCCTTTCTTCGGCGGAAATACCGTAAATCCCTTCAATAAGCCCGTTCATCCGTTCATCCCCTTCCGGACAGTAATGCCCGGCAAGAGCATCGGAAAGCCTCTCCACTTCCGCCACCGCGGAGGCGGAAGGCACATGGACGGGCGCGCGCAGGACGGGCGCCGTATCCATCTGGAAAAAATCCCCCTGCATCTTGCCGCGCAGGCGGAACCAGAAATGCATCAGCCGTGAATTGAACAGGGCGGCAAGATACTTCATGCTCAGGCGCTCCGTGCGTATCACATTGAATGACATCATCACATAGGCCTCCCGTTCCGTATAGGTGAACGTGGGCCGGGCGCACTTGCGGGCCGCCAGTATCTTGGGACCCGGCAGAAAAAATGCCTCCTTTCTGGGCCAGTGCACGTGGTAATACTTCATGCGCCCCATGCGGGTTTCCCGCCTGGCCTCCATCAGGGGGCGGAACTTTTCCAGATGCCGGATAAGCGTCTGGGCCCGCTCGGAGCCATTCTCCGGCGTCAGGTACAGGAGAACCTTTTCCGGCTCTTTCAAGCCATACCGCTCCACTAGCACAGGTTCATAAAGGGGTTTGAGAAAACACCGCTCCCGTTCCGGCAAACGGGTGAAAAACCCCCGCGGCACCACGAACACGCCTTCCCCGCGCCGGATGCCGGAATTCCGAACTGTTTCCGGGGGCAGACTCCCCAGGGCGCGGGAAGAAACCACGTCCGGGTTCGGCACGATCCCCTGCGCCATTTCGTGCAATGGGTCCAGCTCAAAATTCCTGCGGGCCTCCATCTTCTCCAGAACCGCCTTTTCTGCGGCGGAACAGAAAAACAGGCCCTGCTGCACACACCCGGACCGGTCTTCCGGCAACTGGAAGCGCCGGTAAGGGGCGTTTTCCAGAAACTCTTCCACACGTTCCGGTTCTCCGGAAAAACGGCGGTATTCAGGGACAAGAGCTTCATCCCCGGTTTTTTTTCTTTCCGCCACAAGCGTCATGGTATGAACCCGGGCGGACTCAAACACCCGGCAGGCTCCGAAGTCGGACAAGCGCAGTGCCCCGCATTCTTCCAGCAATTTCCGGCGCAGGGGCACCGCTCCGGCATTGGCCATCCATTTGTTGGGCACCACCAGGTGCATCACCCCGCCGGGTTTCAGGACATCCATGCCCAGGCAGGCGAACACATACCAGTAATCCATGCGGGAGGAACAATAAGCGGACATGCGGGAAGCCTTCAGCCTGTCAAAAAGCTCCTTGTTCCCCTTTTCCCCAATAAAAGGAGGATTGCCTATAACCAGGTCGAACCCTCCCTCCTTCATCACACGGGCCAGCACATCCTGCCGCACTCCGGCCCCGAACAGGTCCAAACTGTCCCCGCAGATCAAATGATCGCGGAAAGGGGCGTCATCCCCCGCGGCAAGCAAGGCGCAGCGGAAACGGAAGCGCGCCACGTCCAACGCCTCTGCGCAGACATCCGCCCCGTAAACATGATCCTCTACGGCCGCGCGCACCAGGGCGGCTTCCGAACACACCGGTTCCAAAATCTTTTTGCGGCGGACAAGCTCATGAAGAATCCCCATGGTGAACGCCCCGGAACCTGCGGACAAATCCAGCACCCGGATCCTCTTCAACAGGGCTCTTTCCGCCTCCCTGCCTTTTTCATGGCTGGCGGACAAAGCGGAATCCATCCAGCGGGAAACCGCCTCCCGCGCCATCCAGCGCACCAGGAACCTGGGCGTATAGACGGTTCCGGTTCCACGTGCATCCGTCATGCTGCGCTCCAGCAAATCACCCAGAACGGACGGGGTGACGGCGCGGTCTTCATCACCTTCCCGCAGGGAAAACGGAAACCCTTCCGGAAAGGAAAAATCATCCTGCCCCCCCTGCCCCAGAAAACGCCTCATCAGCGCCCGCTTGAACACAAGCCACATTCCGGCCTTCCGTCCCGCGCCGCATCCCGGAACCGGACACCCGGCCATAAAGCAATCCTGAACACGGCCTTCCTTCACTCCCGTATTCGTACATTACTCCGGCTCTCCAGGCAATCAAAAGAGGAAGGCTGCCTAACTTGGCAACATCCCGCAGGCATCTTATTCATGCCACTCCCTGCCGGGTTTTCAACCGTTTCTCATATCCGGGAGTGGAAAAGATCAATCTTTCTCACAAAATAATATATCAAGCGCCTATAAATAAAAAGTCCGGCACTGCGCAGGCAGACCGGACTTTAAGGAAGATGGTACCCCGTCACGGGCTCGAACCGTGGACAAACTGATTAAGAGTCAGCTGC